>DBTZ01000055.1:9010-24619 GCA_002307315.1 Alphaproteobacteria bacterium UBA1303 | reverse complement strand
AAGGCCGAGGCGGAAGCGCAGCGGCGGTCCGAACAGGTGGTGGTCGGCACCTTCGGCGAGGGCCTCAAGGCCTTGGCCGAAGAGAAGCTGGAATACCGCCTGACCTCCGACGTTCCGTTGGCCTATGTGGGGCTGAAGGACGACTTCAACCAGGCGATGGAAACGGCGGAGAACAATCGGAAAGAACGCGAGGAATCGGCCAAGCAGCGCGAACGCGACCGCATCGCCGCCGAGACGGCGCAGAAGGAAGCCGAGGAAGCAACGCGTCTGGCCGGCATCGATCTGGTGGTATCCAGCTTCGGCGAGGGCATGAAGGCGCTGGCGGCCCGCAACCTGACCTACCGGTTGAACAAGGATCTGCCGGTGGAATATCGCGGTCTGAAGAAGGACTTCAACGACGCCATCATCCAGCTCGAACAGGCGATGAAAGAGATCCACGGCAGCGCCGGCGAGATCGCGGGAAACTGCAACGAAATCAGCCAGGGCGCCCGCGAGATGGCGCAGCGCACCGAGCGTCAGGCGGCGAGCTTGGAAGAGACCGCGGCGGCGGTGAACGAGATCACCGCGACCATCGGCAAATCGGCCGAAGGCGCCCAGCAGGCCAACAGCCGGGCGACGACCGCCAAAAAGGACGCCGAGCGCGGCAACGACATCGCCGGCAAGGCGGTGGCGGCGATGCGCGAAATCGCCAAATCGTCGACCGAGATCACCCACATCATCGGAGTGATCGACGAGATCGCCTTCCAGACCAATCTGCTGGCCTTGAATGCGGGCGTCGAAGCGGCGCGCGCGGGCGATGCCGGCAAAGGCTTTGCCGTGGTCGCCTCGGAAGTGCGCGCCCTGGCGCAGCGCTCGGCCGGCGCGGCGAAGGAGATCAAGGCGCTGATCAAGACCTCCGAATCCCAGGTGGAAACCGGCGTCAAGCTGGTGGAGGAAAGCGGCACCGCGCTGCAGAAGATCGTTTCCGATATCGGCGTGATCACTCAGTTGGTGGGCGAGATCGCCAATTCGCAACGCGAACAGGCCAACGCGCTTTCCGAGATCGACACCGCGGTTTCCGATATGGACAAGACCACCCAGCAGAACGCGGCGATGGCCGAACAAAGCAACGCCGCATCCGAAGCCCTCGCCGGCTTCGCCAAGGAAATGGAAAGTCTGGTCGCCCGCTTCGAAATCGCCGACAAGGAGAAGAAGGACGACGATGCGTCCTATAGCGCCGCCGCGTAATTTTTAAGTGCCTCCTAGAAGCCAACTGATCCGGCGGCCTTTAGCCGCCGGATTTTTTTCGCGGATACGGCCGCCATATCATTTAAGGTTTGCGGCCCAAGCGATGGCATTATCGTGCGGCGACACGCCCGCCACCGCCGCCGGCGCATTGGGCGGCGTTTCGTATTGCCGGTATTCCGGCACTTGGTCGAGGCGTACGAAACGGTACCCCTCCTCGACCAGCGGCGGCACGACGGCCGCGATCAATTCGCCGGAATACCGGCTGATGCTGTGGATCAGCACCACGCCGCCGTTTTGTCGGCGAATCTCGCGCAAATACCCCTTGGCGCAAGCCTGCGGCGTCAGCTTGTGCTTCCAGCACGACCAATCGGCCGAACTCATGACATAGCCGTCTTTCATGATCATGTCGCCGCCGATGTCCCAGTAGATCGGACCGACATAATTGCGCAGAACCGGATCGGCATTGAGAATCGCAGCGTGGGCGCTTTTCCAATACCCGTAGGGCGCACGGAAATAGAACTTGTCGGTCGGCTTCATGTACGGCGCAATAAGGTCGTGTACCTGCCTAAGCTGAGAAATCAGCATTTGCGGATCGGCATCGTACTTGGCGGTCAACAGCGGATGGCTGGCGCTGTGATTGGCCAGCAGATGCCCTTCGTCCGCCGCGCGCGCCAACACGTCCTTGTGCCGCCGCGCCATATTGCTGTTGACGAAGAACGTCGCCTTTACGTTCTGCGCCTTCAACGCATCCAGCACCGCGACGCTGTTGGCGTTGGGACCGTCGTCCAGCGTCAAGGCCACCACGTGCTCATGACGCAATCCGGCACGAAAGATTATCTTGGGCTGAAACCAAGCCGTTTCGGTATTCGCCGCTTGGCGCGACGGCGCATCGGCGAACGCCGAAGCCGCCAGCACGGCGAACATCACATATACGATTCGCCTCGACGCCATGCGTCATCTCCGACCGGTGCGCAACGTGGAACGAGACTAGATTTTTTTCCCATTCCCGGCAAGCAAAGACCCGCGCATTCCGTTAACCCCAAGAATGCAGATTTCCCGAGCGAATTACATTTTGCTAACGCCGTTCAGCGTGACGGCTTTGCCTTTTCTCAGCACCTTGACGGCATCGACCGACCCGCCGGACAAAACTTTCTTCATGGCGTCCAAATCGACGATTTTTTGACCGTTGATTTCGACCAGACAATCGCCCGTCATCAATCCCAATTGCTGGCCAAGCGAACCGGCATCGACGCCGACGATCACGACACCGGCCGGCACCTTGGCCTGCTTCGCTTCCGCATCCGTCATATTGCGGGCGGCAACGCCGAGCTTCACCGGCTCGGGTCTTGCCGGCGCCGGCGGCGGCGCCGGCAGCAGTTTCTCGATGCCGGCGTTGGGGTCGGTCACGGCGATCTTTAGGGGCAGCGGCTGCCCGGCGCGAAAAACCTTGATCTCCACCTCGGCTTGCGGCTTGCCGCCGAGCGCCATAAGCATAGCGCGACTGAATTCCGTGAGCGTGGCGACCGGCTTGCCGCTTACCTCGAATATGATGTCGTCATGCACCAGACCGCCGACGGCGGCGGGACTGCCCGGCAGAATGGTATCGACCAGAACACCCGTCGGCTGCGTCCAATTCAGCCGGGCATAATCGGCGGCAATATCCTTGTCCTTGACGCGAAATCCGACGGAGGGCGTAAAGCGGACGTCGGTGAAATTCGTCGCGGCCAGGGTGGCGAAAGCGCTGCCCAACTGCCGTGCGATTTCGATGCTAGAAGTGCGAAACGATATGGTGCCCGGCTTGCCGTCATGGACGATGGCCAGATCGAAGCCGAATTTGAAATCCCGTTCGAGATTGGGATAGCTCCACAGCGTCACGCCGGATATTTCCTTCGGCGTAACGGCGACGTCTGCCGGGGAATCGCTCTCGCTGTGGGTCGACTGCATCGAGCCGCCCATATAGGGAACATAGGAGCCGCCGACGAAGCTGCCGCCCCAATTCGGCACCCACTGAGAGCCGTCCTGGGTATAATGGATGTTGGTGTGGATCAGCACCGAGGCCGGCGTGGCATAGACGCCTTCGGGCAGACCGCCGCGCCAATCGCAATAGGAGGCATGCAGCGCATTGAGCGCATTCACCGCATCCTGCACCGACGGCATCAAGGTCGGCTGGTAATAGACCTGCACCATCTGAATGTCGTTGCCGCCGATGTCGGCGGCGTAGGCATTGCCTGCCGATACCATCAGCGTACAGACGGCAGACGCCACCACCCGCAGAATCGAAAATCTGATTTCGGTCATTTTGCCCCCCGGCAACAAACTCGGTTTCCAACGGCGACCATTGTACAGTCGCCATGCGGTTCTGTGAATACGGTCCCGCTCGCTATTTGCCGTCGGCCATTCGCCGATTCGACCTTGCACTGATCACCGCGGTGGCGACGGTGGCGGCGTACGGCACGCTCTGAATGGCCAGCACCATCACCCACACCAACGCCGCCGGATCGTCGCCGCGCCCGGTGGCAAACACCGAGACGATCGCCATCAAGCACAGGAAGAACAGCGTGGTCTCCTGCCATACCCCGCGCAGGGCCTGGCTCAACAGCGCCTGATCGGCGCATTTGGGGGTGCGCAGGAACGCCTGCCCCTTGGTGAAAATACCGAACAGCACCGCCTTGGCGACCGTATGGGTCAGCGCCAAACCGGCGACCGACGCCATCACCGCGCCCCTGACCCCGGACCCCACCTTGGAGGGATACAATAGCAGCGTCTTGCCGGTCTTGGCGGCGAACAGCGCCAGCGCCGCCAGGGAAAACGCCGGCATCGGCACGTAGACGTAGCGCGGATTGGCCCACATCAAAAACGTCCAGACCAGCGCCATGAGGGTGACTATCATCCCCAAGCAATCGGCGATCCACGGCAGCCAGCCGCTGATGAACTGATAGCGCTGGGCGAGCGACAGCCGCGTCCGCCCCCGGAAGATCGCGCCGGCGTGGCGCTTGAGGATCTGCATCGCGCCGTAGGCCCAGCGATAGCGTTGACTCTGGAACGCCTTCAGCGTGTCGGGAATCAGGCCGCGGCCCATGCTCATCGGGATATAGGCGGCACCGTAACCGGCTTCGAACAGCTTGAGGCCGAGATCGGCGTCTTCGGTGATGCACCAGGTGCTCCAACCCATCACTTCCTGCAGCGCGGATTTGCGTACCATCGTCATGGTGCCGTGCTGGATGATGGCATTGTATTCGTTACGCTCGACCATACCGATGCGGAAGAAGCCGCGATATTCTTCATAGGCCATCGCCTTGAACGGGCTCATATCCCCGTCGCGATAGTCCTGCGGCCCCTGTACCAGGGCAATATCCGGCGAGGCGAACAGCGGCAGCATCAGGCGCAGCCAATTGGGTTCGACCTGATAGTCGCTGTCGATCACCGCCACATATTCCGCCGCCGGGTCGGTAAGATCGAGTGCGATGTTGAGCGCACCGGCCTTGAAACCTTTGACGTCGCCGAAATGGTAGAAACGGAAGCGCGGCCCCAGCTTGGCGCAATGCGCTGCGACCGGCCGCCAGGTCGCCTCGTCCGGCGTGTTGTTGTCGAGAACGACGACCTCGAAATTCTCATAATCGAGCCGCGCCAGGGCGTCGAGCGTTTCGATCATCATGTCGGGCGGCTCGTTGTAGCACGGCACGTGGATCGACACTCTCTCGCGCCCCTCCCGAACGATGGCGCCGACGGCGCGCCGCTCCACCCGCCACAGGCTGGAGGACAACTCGACCCCCTCGGTGAGGATGACGATGGCGGCCAACAGCATCAGCGGCGACATCGCCAGAATCATGAACAGATCGGCAAAGTCGACGTAATGCAACATGATCGCGTCGATCACCATCAGGATGCCGGAGGTGACCAAAGCCACCAGCGCCCCCATCACCAGATAGCCGGTCTGACGCACCTTCGGCATCCGCCCGAGAATCAGCAGGCCAAGCGCCAGGGTAAGCAGCGCCGCCATGAACATGTAGTTGCGCCATTCGGGGAACGAACGCAAAAGCCCGGTAAAGCCGAATTTGGGGTTGCCGACGGCATCGAACATTCCCCAATAGGCCCCGACGGCACCTTCGTTGTTCGATTTCCACGGCTGATCGTAAGCTTCGATCAGATAGTAATCGTAGCCCTTTTCGAGTGCGAGCTGCACGAACGTGCGCACGTAATAGGCTTCGTTGGCAAGATTGGCTTCGGCCCCGTTGAAGGCGCGCCCTTGCGACGGCCAACCGGTCTCGCCGATGACGATCGGCTTGCCGGGAAACTGCTCCTGCACCTTGTCGTAAACGCTATTGGTGAAGGCGATCGCTTCGCCGATCGGCTTGCCGTCCCAATACGGCAAGAGGTGAACGAACATCACGTCTACGTCGGCGGCGAGTTCCGGGTGCAATAGCCAGGTCGACCAGGGCTCGGCGGTGGTCACCTTGATGCGGGCCGGCAGCGCCTCGCGCACTCGGCGGATATAGGCGCCGAGCTGATCGCTGGTGAGGTCGCCGCGCGTCAGCGTTTCGTTGCCGACGATCACCCGGTCGATCACCCGGCTGTTGTCGCGCACGGTCTGGATGGCGGTTTCGATCTCGTCTTCGTTGGCTTCGAGGTCGGCGTCGATCCAGATGCCGAGCGACACGGTGATGCCGTAGCGGCGAGCGGCATCGGGAACCTTATCCAACCCGCCCGATACCGTATAGGTGCGCACATGTCCGGTCAGCTTGGCGAGTTGCGCCATGTCGGCGTCGATACGTGCCGGCGAAATGTTCTTATTGTCCTGGGCGGAGAAGGCGTGACTGGGATTGTAGGTGATACCGCGGACGTAGCCGTCCCATTCGGGCGCCACCACGGTGTAGTCGCGGCTGGCCCAGAACAACGCGCTGGCGCCGACCACCAGCAACAAAGCCACGGCAATACGCACGCTCCCCGCGCCCGCGGCTACGTGCGCGAAAACGCGAGCGACCTTGCGCGCAAACGTCGCGAAAAAACCGCGCCCAAAAGCGATGCGCCCATCCCCTTTACGGGCGCACCGCCGCAGCAGATGAAACAAACCTTGCACCGAACCAGCCAGAGGGCGTCACCAGCTACCTACCCGCCTACCGCCGCGCCCCTTATCTTGCGGTCATGCGAAAGCCATATCTCTATTTCCGCCTTGCCAACGCGCCGGGGATCACTCGTCGTCGTCCGGTCCGAGATCCTCGTTGTCGTTGAACTTGTCGGGATTTTCGTCCTGCGCGTGCTGCCGCATCTTAGCCGACACCACTTTCAAAAGTTCGAGGTCGAATACCAGCGTTTGATTGGGAGCAATAGAGGAACCGGCACCGCGCGTACCGTAGCCCAATTCGGCCGGAATGACGAGTTGCCAATGATCGCCCGTCCGCATCAGCTTCAACGCCTCGGCCCATCCGGCTATCAGCGTCTTGACCTTGAAACGTGCCGGCATGCCGGGCTCGGTACCGTCGAAAACCTCGCCGTTGATCAGCGCTCCGGTATAATTGACCGTCACGTAATCGTCCGGCCCCGGCCGCCTGCCAAAGCCGTTATGCAGGATGCGATATTGCAAACCGCTGGGGCGAACGACGGTCCCCGGCCGTTTGGCGTTGGCATCCAAAAAGGCCTTGTTACTGGCAGCGTTCAAAGCGGGGGGCAATTTGCCCGCATTCGCCGCGTGGGCCGAACCGGCAGCGGCCAAAGCAAATGCAAGAACAATTCCAATTCGCAGCATATTCATGGTCCCACCTGTTCGTTCAGCCCATTTTTGACAACCGCAGCCCCCGGCGCAAGCGCGATTATCACACAACTTGAAAACCCACGGATTTCGTTCAATCAGCGCGCCGCCAAATGCGCCAGCACGATCACTCCGAAAGCCATGATCAGCACGCCGGATATTTCATTGATCAAGCGCACCGTATGATCGTTGATGCGGGCGTGCAGCAAGCCGACGGTCGTCGACAGCGTAAGCCACCACAGAGCCGAGCCGCCGAACACGCCCAAAACCAAGAAGGCGGCGGAAATAAAACTCGGTTGGGTATCGCCGGCCAAACTGCCGAGACCGGCGACGATGAAGGTATAGCCGAACAGCGTCGCCGGATTGGAGACCGTCAGCATGAAGGTCGAGGCGGCGGAGCGGCCAAGCTTGGGCGAATCTTTGGCCGGGGAAGCCAATCGCGCCTCGAAACTCGGCGGCGGCGGGGCAATGAATGTGCGAATGCCGAACACCAGAAGGAAAATTCCGCCGATCAATTGCAGAACCTTGGAATTGCCTTCGACCAATTGCGCCACCGCGGTAAAACCGAAGGCAGTCAACGAAGCAAAAAAAGCGTCGCCGCACGCGGCGCCCAGGCTGGAAAGAAACCCGAAAATGTAACCGTAATGTAATGTACGACGAATACAGATGAGATTGACCGGACCGATGGGGATAGCCGCGGTAAACCCAACCACCACGCCGGAAACGATGAGAACGATCAAATCCATCGCACACCATTCGGCAAAAAACATACCCCGGTACGAATCATTTAAGTACCACTCCCCAACACCGTCGGCCGTGTCGGCCCTTCCGGCGGAATCGTTTCACTTCCGTCGCCGATGCCGCCGTGCCAACAAACACAACAGATGGCTGATGGATAACGGATCGGTTGCGTCATCTCCATAATTGTGCGGCCGTGATGGCCGATGCTTACCGACAGAAGCGGCCGCTTACGTCCCCGCGGCAACCCAACCAGGGCGGTAAGGCACCCCAATCCGGGCGCCAATGCAAGCACAAAGTCGTTCACAACTTAGCGTCGAAAAGTATCTTATCGATACGGCTGGGTATCGACGAAGCCGACCGGCGCCCCGCCGCCGGCGGTAACCAATTCTCCGTCGCGCATAACGATCCGGCCACGGACGATAGTGGCGAGCGGCCAGCCTTCGGTTTCAATGCCGTGATACGGCGTCCAACCGCATTTCGAGGCGATCATGCGGTTTTCGATCCGTCGTCTGGCGGCAAGATCGCAGACGGTAAAATCGGCATCGTAACCGACGGCAATGCGGCCCTTGCCGGCGATGCCGAAAATCCGCGCCGCCCCGGCACTGGTCAAATCGACGAAACGTTCCAGCGTCAGCCGGCCGTTTGCCACGTGATCGAGCATCACCGTCACCAACGTCTGCACGCCGGTCATGCCCGACGGCGACATGGGATACGGCTTGTCCTTTTCTTCGCGCAAATGCGGCGCATGGTCGGAACCGATGACGTCGAACAGCCCATCGCCTACCGCCCGCCACAGTGCCGCGCGCACGGCCGCATCGCGGATCGGCGGATTCATCTGGGCATACGTGCCGAGGCGTTCGTAGCATTCCGGCGCCGCCAGCGTCAGGTGTTGCGGCGTGACTTCCGCCGTGACGAGATCGCGTGCGGCGGCGATGAGCGGCAACTCCTCGGCGGCGGAAACGTGCAGCACATGCAGGCGCCGCCCGGCGGCCCTTGCCAGGCGCAGAACGCGTTCTGTCGACGCGCGCGCGGTCTCGGCGTCGCGCCATACCGGATGGGTCGCAGGAACCCCGGCCAGCGCCAGCCCCTTGCGTTCCGTCAGACGCGCTTCGTCCTCCGAATGCACGGCCATCCGCCGTACGCCGGCTTTCAGCGCCGCGAGGATATCCGCCTCGCCGGCAAGCAGCAGCGTGCCGGTGGAAGACCCAAGGAACGCCTTGACCCCGGCCACGCCGGGAAGCCGCTCCAATGCCGCCAATTGTTCGATGTTTCCGGCCGTAGCGCCGACATAGAACGCGTAGTCGCAATGCATGCGCCCCGCCGCCCGCTTAAGCTTGTCTTCGATCGCCGCAGCGGTCGTGGTGGGCGGGCTGGTATTGGGCATCTCGAACACGGCGGTGACCCCGCCCAAAACCGCCGCGCGGCTGCCGCTTTCGAGGTCTTCCTTGTGTTCGTTTCCCGGCTCGCGGAAATGCACCTGGGTGTCGATCACCCCGGGCAAGACATGCAGGTGCGCGGCATCGAAGGTTTCCGCCGCAGCGACCGACGCCAGCGCGCCGATGGCGGCGATTTTGCCGTCCCTGACCCCGATGTCGGCCGGAACGATGCCGTTCGGCGTGGCGCAAATCCCGCCTTTGATCAGAAGATCGAACGTCTCGCTCATATGGAAAACCGGTGTGTCGCGTTTCGCATGCCTTAAGTCTACCGTATCGTGTTCGAAATGCACTGCCAAACCGACGGAAGACCGGTCGGGAACCGGCGAGGCCCCGTTGGCGGCCGAATCGTTTTTTTCGCGAAGACGGATGGAACGCGTCCCGGCGCGGGCTTTTCTCTTGACGTACCTTTCACGCGGTCCAGAGTTCTCCTCATCATTGAGGAGATGATTCGCCATGTTGAACCATGTATCGCTCGGCGTGCGCGATGTCGCTCGCGCCGCCGAATTTTACGATGCCGTTTTGGCGGCACTGGGCTACAAGCGCGTGATGGAATTTTTGCCCCACGCCATCGCCTATGGTGCGGGCTCCCCGTCGCTGTGGATTCAGCTGCCGCGCGGTCAGCAGGAATTGACCAACGGCAACGGCGCCCACATCGCCATTTCCGCCGCCAGCAAAGAGGCAATCGAGGCCTTTTATGCTGCGGCGCTGGCGAAGGGCGGCACCGACGACGGCGCCCCCGGCCCCCGGCCCGACTACGGTCCGGACTACTATGCCGCCTTCGTAATCGATCCGGACGGCAACCGCTTGGAAGCCATGCTGGTCAAGCCTGCCGCCAAGCCCGCGGCCAAGAAAAAAAAACCGGCGAAAAAGGCCAAGAAGACGGTCAAAAAAGTAAAGGCCATCCCGGCCAAGTCGCCCGCGAAGAAAGCTGCCAAGTCCGCCAAGAAGCCGGCTAAGAAAGCGGCCAAACCGGCGAAAAAGGGTAAGAAGGGTAAAAAAGGCAAAAAGAAGTGACATCCGGCGGCGGTCATAGGTCGTATCCCGTGGCCGCCACCACGTCTGCCTTCCGCCCGAAGACCGAGGACAAAATAAAGCGTTGCCCCTGGCCGGGCGACGATTTGCTTTACGTTTCCTATCACGACCGCGAATGGGGCGTGCCGGAGTATGATTCCCGCGCGCTCTACGAAAAACTGGTGCTCGACGGGTTCCAGGCCGGGCTGGCGTGGATCACCATTCTGCGCAAGCGCGAAAATTTTCGTCGCGCTTTCGACGGTTTCGATCCCGATAAAATTGCCCGCTACGGCGCGCGCGACGTCAACAGACTGCTGAAAAACGAAGGCATCGTCCGCAGCCGCGCCAAGATCGAGGCGGCGATCAAGGGCGCCCGGCTGTGGCTCGACATCGAGGAAAAGGAAGCCGGCGGGTTCTCGCAGCTGATCTGGAAACATGTCGACGGCGTGCCGCGCATCAATCGCTTCAGATCCGTCAAACAGATCCCGGCCCAAACGGCGATGAGCGAAGCTCTGGCCAAGGAATTGAAACGCTACGGCTTCAGTTTTTGCGGGCCGGTGATCGTTTATGCCTTCGCTCAGGCGGTCGGCATGGTCAACGACCACCTCGTCGGCTGCTTCCGTCACAGCGAATGCGCCCGCGGGCGGGAATGACGATCATGCCAAGCTGCATGGGAAAGACCCCATGCAGCTTTATGGCGTTCAAACGCCACGCGGACTTATTCGCGCCATAAGGCGCGGCGGCCGGTCGGCCGCCGCTCGGACATGCATAGTCATTACCTATGCATGTCCGTATCAGTCCCAACCCAGCCAGCATCTGGCTTCGGCCAGGTTGCGGCAGACTTTCCATTCGACGTTTTTGCTGAAACTCAGGATACCCTTGGCGGTCATCGCCGCCTGTTCGTTGTGCGCCACATAGGCGATCTTGGGCGGCGGCGGAAATCCGGGCACGATGTTTTCCTGACGCTTGGCGTATTCCCAATCGATAACCCCGGTGAACCGCGAGAAATCGATCAGGACGCCGTTTTCGAAGCCCGTATAGCCCGCCTGTTTGATCTGGGCCAGGATCGCCACTTTCTGCCGCGGCGTCGTTTCTCCTTCGTAGAACAACATGCATCGCCCGTTTTCGATACAGGCGATGTTCTTGGCATGAGTGTCTTCCGCGACGAAAAAGGCCGCGTTCGGATATTTTCCCTTTAACGCCGACAATGTCGACAACGGAGGCCATGAATTGGCGGCGAACGGCATGGTATAAGTTCCATCGCGATGGTATTTCACAATATTATATGTTTAATATTTATTATGTGTAATCTTTTGCCGCATTCGTTGTGCGGGAATCGACTTATTTAGTTCTTTTATTTGCAACTTTCGATCACGCCGTACCAGCCGAGGCCCTTGTAGGTTTCGTAACCGGGGGTGAGCGAATAGGCGATCAGTTTTTCATCGGTAAAATAGAACCCGCGGTCGCCTTTCGAACGGTCGAGCGGATATTTCTCGCTTAATATGCCGGTGCCGTTCGAGGCGGCAATGACCCGCGAGTTGGCATCGAGGATCATTACCCGCGCCACAGCCTTTTCTTCTTCCTCAAGCCCGACCCCGGTGACCACCGTCCTGGCCTGCGGCGCCCAATCGAAGAAAATGCCGAGCACGCCGACGATCTCGCCTTCGGTCTCGCCGCCTTTGCGGATGGCGGTGGCGTAGCTCGCCACAGCGGAATCGTTCAGCGCCGGATTGATTTTGATATCGGCGACCGCGAATTCGTCGCCCGAATGCATGCGCATCGAATCCTGGAACCAAGTTTCGCGCGATACGTCGCAACCGACCGCATTCGGGTACTTGTCGGGATTGCCGTTGGCGATCACCCGGCCGCGGATATCGCAGATCCACAAATCGAGATAGACGGTATAGGAACGCAAAATCGTCGCCAGTCGGGAGATGGCGTAATTACAGCGCTCTTCGGACGGATCTTCCGCCGCGTCGACGACGGCGCTGTCGGTCGCCCACCAACGCACGTCGCAGGAGCGTTCGTAAAGATTGCGATCGATGATCTCGATGATATTGAGCGCCAGATCGGCCGAGCGCACGCCGCGAAATTTGTTGACGATTTCGGCCATCACCGAGATGTTGGCGGCAATCGCCCGCTTCAATTCCTGGGAAACCCGGCCGATATCCTTCGAGACGCAGCCCATCTCCTGCGCCACCACGGCAAAGGCCTTGCCGTCGTCGCCGGCACGCGCCGCTTCGATGCGGGCATTGAGGGCCAGGAGATTGGTCTGGTGGGTAATACTGTCGATTTCACCGATTTTCTCGTCGGTGACCCGCTCGACTTCTCCGGTTAATTTGATGATGTCTTCCTGCATACGCGATGCATCCCCCGATGCTATTCCGGCGGATAATATTTACACGGACAAATTAACGGGGTATTGGCGCGACGCGAAATACACAATTTAATCAACGTAGTGTTGCACAGCAATTAAGCTTACTGCCTCGACTATAGGCAAAAAAAACGGCGATTTATTGAGATTTCGCTAACCGCGACCGCGATAAGGCGGAACGCCGGGATCGGGCAGATAAACGCCTTTCGGCGGGGCCCCGACCTGCCAGAACACATCGATCGGAATGCCGCCGCGCGGATACCAAAAACCGCATACGCGCAAAAATTTCGGTTTGATCTCGGCGTTGAGACGCTTGCCGATCGCCAACGTGGTGTCTTCGTGAAAGGCACGGGTATTGCGGAACGACGACAAGAACAATTTCAGCGATTTGGATTCGACGATCCGAACCGACGGCGCATAGTCGATGACGAAATGCGCGAAGTCCGGCTGGCCGGTGACCGGGCACAGACAGGTGAACTCCGGCGCGGTAAAGCGCACGATGTAGTCGCTGCCCTTATGCGGATTGGGCACCGCCTCCAGTACCGCCTCCTCCGGCGAAGACGGCAGACGGCTGGCATGGCCAAGTTGCTTGAGTTTGGTTCGCATCGGCATCGTCCTGCTTGTACAACCGCTTCGCCGCCGGTCAAGAGCCGTGGCTTGCGCCTGCACGCCGCAGCGCGTAGGTAATCGGCACGAGGCGGCGATGGGCGATAGTAACCCCGCGTTACCGGTTGCCTTGGTAGAAAGCTGTAAATACTCATAGAATCCCGGCCTGCGGCACATCCCGGAGAGGTGGCATGAAGACGAAACTTCCGAAAAAACTTGCGGACGCACTGGCGCCGGTCTTGAAGCCGCTGGCGGATTTTGCCGCCCACCCCAAGGTCAAGGCCGCTTGGGATTGGCTGAAAGAGCCGCTTTACAGCGTGCTGACGGTGCTTGTTTTCGTCACCATCGTGGTGCAGCCGTTTTACGTACCGTCCGGTTCGATGCAGCCGACGCTGGCGATCGGCGATGCCGTGCTGGCGACGAAATTCGCCTATGGCTACAATTCGTTCTCCATCCCCTATGGCTGGGGCCCCAACACGGCCCACCATTTTCTTGGCCGCATGCCGGAGCGCGGCGACGTGGCGGTGTTCCGGGTGCCCAATGAGAACAACGTCAATTTCGTCAAACGGGTGATCGGCATGCCCGGCGATCGCCTTCGGATGAAAAACGGCCGCTTATGGATCAACGGCCGCGAACTCCCCTTGCGCGAGGCCGGTACCGGCGAGGTGCAGGAAGGGCGCAACGGCTTCATACCCGGCCGCTATCGCGACGTGCCGCGCTTCATCGAAACATTGCCGAACGGCAAGGAGCATACGGTCTTCAAATGGCAATGGGACGGACCGCTCGACAATACCGCCGAATTCGTCGTGCCGCCCGGCCATGTGTTCATGATGGGCGACAACCGCGACGATTCCACCGATAGCCGCGCCGAGGACTATCAAGGCGGGTTCGGTCATTACGTCCCCGTCGGCAACCTGGTCGGACGCGCTTTTGTGGTGATCGGTTCGGTCGATTTCCTCAACGCCGAAACCATCTTCGGTTGGATCGCCGAATTTCGCGTTTCGCGGCTGCTGAACCACATCAAATAATCGGCACAACCGGTCACACCAGCCTCGACTGCCTCACCGCTGCAGCAATGAACGAGCGGAACAAGGGGTGCGGGGCAAACGGGCGCGACTTCAGTTCGGGGTGGAACTGCACGCCGATGAACCAGGGATGGTTGGGATTTTCCATGATCTCGGGCAGATTTCCGTCCGGCGACCAGCCCGACACCTTCAGGCCCACCGAAGCCAAGCGCTCGACGTAATCGACGTTGACCTCGTAGCGGTGGCGATGGCGTTCGGCGATCTCGTCGGTGCCGTAGACCTCCGCCACGCGGCTGCCCTCGACCAGCTTGGCCGGATAGGCGCCCAGCCGCATGGTGCCGCCCAAATCCATGTTGAGCGAGCGCAACTCCTTGGCGGTGCCCTTCAGCCACTCGGTCATCAGACAGATCACCGGATGTTCGGGCTTGCAGTTCTCGGTGGTGTTGGCGCCCGGCAGACCCAGAAGATTGCGCGCCGCCTCGATCACCGCCATGTGCAGCCCGTAGCAGATGCCGAAGAAAGGCACCTTATGCTCGCGGGCGAAACGCACGGCGGCGATTTTGCCCTCCACCCCGCGTTCGCCGAAGCCGCCCGGCACCAGAATGCCGTTGACGTTTTCGAGGAAGCTGGCGGCATCGTCGCGCTCGAATATTTCGGAATCTATCATCTCGATCCGAACGCGCACATTGTTGGCCAACCCGCCGTGGGTCAGTGCTTCGTTGAGCGATTTGTAGGAATCCTTGACCTGCATGTACTTGCCGACCACGGCGATCTTGACCTCGCCTTCCGGGTTGAGCACCCGGTCGACCACCCACTGCCATCTGGTCAAATCGGGCGCCGGAACATTGGCGATGCCGAGCACGTCGAGAATTTCGGAATCGAAGCCGGCCTCGTGATAGGCGTGCGGCGCCTCGTAGATGGTGGTGAGGTCGAGCGCCGGAATCACCCGCCGCGCCGGCACGTTGCAGAACAGACCGATCTTCTTGCGGTCTTCGACCGGAATGGGGCGTTCGGCCCGGCACAACAGGATGTCGGGCTGAATGCCGATGGCGCGCAGTTCCTTGACCGAATGCTGGGTCGGTTTGGTTTTCAACTCGCCCGCCGCGCCGATGAACGGCACCAGCGTCAGGTGTACGAAGGCGTGGTTCTCGCGCCCCAACTCGTTGCCGAGCTGGCGGATCGCCTCGAAGAACGGCAGGCCCTCGATGTCGCCGACGGTGCCGCCGATCTCGCACAGGATGAAGTCGTGCCCCTCGGCCCCGTCCATGATGAATTCTTTGATCATGTCGGTGACGTGGGGGATCACCTGCACGGTGCGGCCGAGGTATTCCCCGCGCCGCTCCTTCTCGATCACCTTCTGGTAGATGCGGCCCGAGGTCACGTTATCGGCACGCGACGACGATACGCCGGTGAAGCGCTCGTAGTGGCCGAGGTCGAGATCGG
>DBTZ01000055.1:385-8690 GCA_002307315.1 Alphaproteobacteria bacterium UBA1303 | reverse complement strand
CCCGGATCGACGTTGAGATAGGGATCGAGCTTGCGCAGGCGGACTTTAAATCCGCGCGCTTGCAACAAGGCTCCTAGAGCCGCCGAGGCAAGACCTTTTCCGAGGGAAGAGACCACGCCGCCAGTAATGAAGATCATCCGCGCCATGGGAGGCCAACATGTAGAAAGAGGAGCGCCTTCTCAAGCGCAAAAAAAACTTTTTACGACGCCCTTGGATTTTATCCCCAAGGTCGTCTTTAACCCGCTGAATCGATTGAGGTCAGTGCGAGTTGGGAACGGCGGGCTTGGGCGCCGCCGGTTTGGCCGGCTGGCTGGTCTGGGGCTGCGGCGCGGCCGAATCGAGCATCGAGCGCGGCTTCTCCGAATAGCGCACCAACAAGCTGAGCGCGATACAAACGGCGAAGAACGCCGCCCCCAGGATAACGCTCGTGCGGGTCAAGGTATCGGATGCGCCGCGCGGGCTGAACAACCCGCCCAGACCTCCTCCTCCGCCGCCCATGCCGAGCGCCCCGCCCTCGGAGCGCTGCAGCAGCACGACGCCGATCAGGGCCGCGGCGATGAGAAGCTCTAGGACCAGCAACAGGGTTTGCATAAGCGAAGTACCTTTCGGAATACGATCGAACGTCCATCGGCGATTTCGGCAACCGCCGACGCTCTGAACCGGCTACATAAACGATTGCATCACGGTTGGAAAGCGTTGCGGCGTAGTGCGCCCACGTTCCCGGCCGGCAAAAAAATAAATAACGGTATTTCAATGCGTTGATAGGAAGAGATTGACGGTCTGCACGACCGGCGGCAATATTTCTCCTTGCGCGGCCTCGAACATCGGTACAAATCCGCTAACAGGCAATTGACCGCCGCGGCTGCCGCCGTTAAAACGCCCGGCTCCAAAGTGTCCGGTCCAAAAGTTAGGAACCCCCATGCCCAATATCGCCTCGGCCAAGAAACGCGTCCGCACCAGTGAAAAGCGCGCCAAGATCAATCATTCCCGTATGATGCGCATTCGCGGTTTCGTGCGGCAGGTCGAGGAAGCCATCCAGTCCGGCGATAAGGATGCGGCGCTCAAGGCGCTGAAGACCGCCGAACCGGAGATCATGCGCGGCGTATCCAAGGGTGTGGTGCATAAGAACACCGGGGCCCGGAAAGTGTCGCGGCTAGGCAAAGCTGTCGCCAAACTGAAATAAAATTTCAATTCTGAAAATTTCCCTGTACGTTCTTAAGTCGCAGTCGTTTACTTGCGACAGGGTTCTTTTTGTTTGTCGGCAGACAGAATTAACCGATGTGAAAATTTTGCGGCGCAGCAATGTTGGAGTGCCGGTCTAAGTGGCTGATTCGTTTTAACGAGTTTTAAGTCGGATGGTTTTTCCGTATAAAGAACATGCGGTTAGTGCGAAGATGGTTCGGCTTTTTTTGACACAGATTCGTGACGTTCCCATTTCGTCCCCCTTGCGGCGAACCCGCGTTAGGCATATGTTTACCAAACTGATGACGGACAGAGAACAGTCACGGGTAAGAAGATGAGAAGTGAAATTCTAGTATTTGACTGTTCTCTCGTTGTTTTGTTGACGAGTTCCGGGCTAAGTTCTTAAGTAAATCTCTATATTAGACAACGAAAAGCGTGCAGCAGCGCGCGGGTGATTTATTGCTTTTTGGGGGCGGACGATGACAAAAGTATTTTTACTGTCACAGGCAGTAACCCAAACCCATTCAACCGCGCACGGTGTTGCCGCGGCGAGGGAGAGACCCAAAATGAGAGGAACGGATACTTCCCGGCGTTATCGCCGGGAGGATGAGGCGTGAAAGGAGTTTCAATACCGGGCCGATGAAGGGTTCGGATTTTCAACACAACAAAAAAGGCCTGCCGCGGTCACCCCCGCGGACAGGAAGCGGGTAAGGTAATGGGACAACAAATGAATAAGCCGGCATCGACGGATTGGCACGCCATATGGTTGAATGTGCGCGAAAGGTTGCGCCGCGACCTGGGCGACCCGGTTTTTGATGCCTGGATCGGGCCGTTGAGCCTGGAGTCCTGCGACAAGGACGAACTCAGCATCGGAGCTTCGAAAGCCTTCGTCGGCAAATGGGTGGCAAACCATTATGTGGCGCGGATTGAGCGTGCCTTTGTTGCAGAGGGAGCGGAACCGGCCTCGATCTCGATCGTGACTCTGCCGCCGCGGATCGGCGAAGCGATCGCCAAGGATGCCCTTCGCATCGACGTGCAGCCTGCCAAACCGGTCTTCAACACCGGGTATCAGCCCGCCTATCCTCTCTCCTCTCCCGCCGCCGGGACGGAGAGCTCCGCCGCCGGTAGGGGGCTGTGGAACAAGATGCTGCACCCGCAGCAGACCTTCGACAGCTTCATTCCCGGCGCCGCCAACGAGTTCGCCTATGGCGCCGCGCGCGCCTTTGCCGAGGGCAAGAACACCGATTTCCCGCTTCTGTTCATTCACGGCGGCTTCGGCTACGGCAAAACCCACCTGCTGAACGCCGCGGCACTCACCCTGCGCAATCGCGAGAAGAAGGTGCTGTTCCTCAGGGCCGAAGATTTCATGCGCCACTTTCTGGGCGCGCTGCAACGCAAGGACACCCTCGCCTTCAAGGACGAGATGCGCTCGGCCGACGTGTTGATCATCGACGATTTGCAGCACATCTGCCGCTCGGTCGCCACCGCTTCGGAGTTTCTCTACACTGTCAACGCCTTCGCGGATTTGCGGCGGAAGGTCATCATCGCCGCCGACCGGGCGCCGACCGCGCTCGAAGGCCTCGGCGCCGACATCAAGAGCCGGATCGCCGGCGGCTTGACCATCGAGCTGGGCAAGCCCGACCGCGAGACCCGCCTCCAGATCCTCAAGGCACGCTCCGCCGACTTCGCCAAGCTCAAGCCCAACGTAATGCTGCCGCTGTCGGTGCTCGAACACCTTGCCGACAACGAAGACAAGTCGCCGCGCGAGACCATCGCCGATTTCAACAAGCTGGCGACCTATGTCGATCTCACCAAGAAACAGGTGACGATCGAGATGATCGAAGAAATCGTCGGCCTGCATGCCGGCGGTCCCAGCGCCAAGACCTCGATCGAGGACATCCAGAAGAAGACCGCCGAATACTACAAGCTCGACGTGCGCGACTTCTACTCGCCGCAGCGCGCCCGCCGGGTGGCGCGGCCGCGTCAGGTGGCGATGTATCTGGCGAGGAAGCTCACCACCCGGTCGTTGCCGGAAATCGGCCGCAGGTTCGGCGGCCGCGACCATACCACGGTGTTGCACGCTTGCCGCAGGATCGAGGCACTGTGCAACGAAAACGAGGTGTTCAAGCAGGAAGTCGAATTCCTCAGCCAGATGCTGTCGAAAAGCCTGTAGGCCGTCAATTCGCACCTGCCATCGGCAAAAAGGCGTACCGGCTTTGCGGTGCGCCTTTTTTCCGTCGTATGGTATCCACCAAGAACAGATGAGGACGCGGGGTATGGCATTAAAAAGTTTGGCGGCACTATCGGCGGTTCTTCTCGTGGCGTGCGCGGCGCAAGGCGCGCCGACGGCCAGCCTCGATACCCAATTGACGGCGGCGGCCGGGGCCGGAAAACCCGCCGAGGTCGAAAGGCTGCTCAAATCGGGCGCCAACCCCAACGCCCATCAGGCGAACGGCACCACCGCCTTGATGCTGGCGGCGCGCAAACCCGACGCCAGGTCGATTGCGCTGCTGCTCAAGGCCAAGGCCGATCCCAACCAGCGCCGGCTCGACGGCGTAACCGCCCTGATCTGGTCGGCACAGATGGGATGCACGGAGTGCGTCAAGACCCTCGTCAAGGCCAAGGCCGACCCTAACATCCGAAACGACGACGGCGCCACGGCGCTGATGCTGGCGGTGCAATACGGCAAGCGGGACATCGCCGCGCTGCTGCTCAAGGCCAAGGCCGATCCCAACGCGGCAACCCGCGACGGCTTCACCCCGCTGATGACGGCGTGCGTGAACGGCCAGACCGAAATCGCCAGACAGTTACTGGCCGCCCATGCCGACGTGGGCGTCCGCTCGAAGCGCGACGGCTCGACCGCGCTGATGCTGGCCTCCTATTCCGGCTTTCTCGACATCGTCGACGATTTGATCGACACCGGCGCGGACGTCAACGTGAAGCGCCCCGACGGCCAGTCCGCGCTCAAGCTTGCCATCGCCGGTGGCCATATCGATACCGTCAACCGGCTGAAGAAGGCGGGGGCGAAATAACCTCCCTACCTCTTCTCGTTTTTCAGGGGGGGGGGGGCTTGGGGCAGGCTCGGGCTGGTCTTTTCCGCACCCCCTGATATAATTTACTGCTTTGAGTCTGGACGGATATAACGCATAACGAATCAAAGGGTTGCAGTTCTCCAATCCGGATTTCGGAAGGGAGATTAGTAAAAATAACGGCATAAGGCATCGGTAGAGCAATGAAGATCAATGTCGAACGGGGCGCATTCTTGAAGGCGCTCGGCCATGTCCAAAGCGTCGTCGAACGGCGCAACACCATCCCGATTTTGTCGAATGTGATGATCGAGGCAGCCAAGGGCGCGCTCAAGCTGACCGCCACCGATCTCGACATCGAGATCGTCGAGACCATTCCGGCCGACGTGATCAAGCCGGGCGCGGTCACCGCGCCGGCCCACATCTTCTACGACATCGTGCGCAAACTGCCGGAAGGATCGCAGGTCCAGGCCGAACTGTCGAACGACGGCGGCCGTCTGGCGGTTTCCGCCGGGATGGTGCGTTTCGAACTGGCCTGTCTGCCCAAGGAAGATTTCCCCCAGATGGCGGCCGGGGCGCTTCCCCATCGCTTCCGTTTGCCGGTCGACGATCTCAAGCGGCTGATCGACAAGACGCGTTTCGCCATTTCGACCGAAGAAACCCGGTTCTATCTCAACGGCATCTACGTCCACGCCGCCACGGACGGCAAGGGGCCGATGCTCCGCACGGTGGCGACCGACGGGCATCGCCTCGCCCGCTACGAGTTCGAGCTGCCCGACGGCGCCGCCGATATGCCCGGCGTAATCGTGCCGCGCAAGACGGTGGGCGAGCTCCTGCGTCTGCTGGACGACTGCGAAGATACCGTCGAAGTTTCGTTGTCCGACACCAAGATTCAGTTTGCCCTCGGCGGGGTCGACCTCACCTCCAAGCTGATCG
Organism: Alphaproteobacteria bacterium UBA1303; assembly: GCA_002307315.1. Classification (GTDB taxonomy): domain Bacteria; phylum Pseudomonadota; class Alphaproteobacteria; order Micropepsales; family Micropepsaceae; genus Rhizomicrobium. The sequence goes on along the minus strand of DBTZ01000055.1, from coordinate 3,546 downwards.
ACGGCACCTTCCCCGATTATCAGCGGGTCATCCCGTCCGGCAACGACAAGGCGCTGATCCTGGATACCAAGGAATTCGGCGCGGCGGTCGACCGGGTGTCCACCATCTCGGCCGACAAAACCCGCGCGGTGAAGCTGGCGGTTTCCAAGGACAAGCTGACGCTCTCGGTGGTCAACCCGGAATCCGGCACCGCCACCGAGGAACTCGCCGCCACCTACAGCGCACCGGCGCTCGAGATCGGCTTCAACGCCCGCTACCTGATCGACATCACCAGCCAGATTCAGGGCAAATCGGTGCGCTTTTTGTTGTCGGACTCCGGCTCGCCGACAGTGATCGAGGACGAAGAAGACCCGCGTACGCTTTACGTCCTGATGCCGATGCGGGTCTAGCGTTGGAAAACCGCCGTCTTGCAGAAGATACGCCTGCACCCGCGGCGACGACGGCGCCCGTGCGTCTGGCCGTCACGCATTTGCGGCTGACCGATTTCCGCTCCTATGCCGAGGCCGAGTTAACGATAAGCGGCCGGCCGGTGGTGCTGTGTGGCCCCAACGGCGCAGGAAAAACCAATGTGCTGGACGCTCTCTCGCTGCTGGCGCCCGGCCGAGGCTTGCGCGGGGCCAAGCTTTCCGAACACGTCCGCCGGGGACCGCGGGGGTGCATCCAAGAAAAGGATGCACGGCAGATACATATTCCTAGCGATGCCCTGTGGGCGGTATCGGCCACGGTGACGCGCGAAGGCGAGGATTACGAGATCGGCACCGGCCTGACGTTGGGGCCGAACGGCGGAGCCAAAGACAGCGGACGCCGGCAGGTGCGCTTGGGCGGCGCACCGGCGCAAAGTTCGGCCGACCTCGGCGAGATCGTCCAGATGGCATGGCTGACGCCGGCGATGGACCGGCTGTTCACCGAGGGCGCCAGCGGCCGGCGGCGGTTTCTCGACCGGCTGACCGTCGGCTTCGATCCCGGCCATGCCCGAACGGCTTCGCGCTACGAGGTTGCCATGCGCGAACGGGCGCGGCTGCTGAAATACGGCCCGCGCGACCCGTCCTGGCTCGACGGATTGGAGGCCGAAATGGCCGAGACGGGACTGGCGGTAGCGGCGGCGCGCGCGAGCACCGTGGCGCGGCTCAACGCCATGCTGACCAAGCGCGGAGAGGCCGGCGCCTTCCCATCCGCCCATCTGGCGCTCGACGGCGAGACGGACGCCTTGCTGGCCGAGCGCGGAACCGACTACCCCGCTGCGGCGCGCGACCGGTTGAGAGCCGCCAGAATTCGCGACGCCGAAGCCGGGCGCACCGCGTTCGGGCCGCATCTGTCCGACCTGGCGGTGCGCCACATGGTTAAGCGCGCCGACGCTAAGCAATGCTCGACCGGTGAGCAGAAGGCGCTGCTGATCGCCATCGTGCTGGCCGATGCCTGGGAAATGGCCGAAAGCGCCGGCCGGCCGGCCCCGATCCTGCTGCTGGACGAGATTGCGGCGCACCTTGACGCGATGCGGCGCGCCGCATTGTTCGACGAAATCCTGAAACTGGGCGCGCAAGCCTGGATTACCGGCACCGATATGACGCTGTTCGACGATCTCTTGGCGCGGGCCGACGTTTATGGTGTAGAAAACAGCCGTCTCAAGCTTCAGAGTGCATCATGATCTCCTGGCACGCCTTTTTGGTATATTGCACCGCCTATGCGATCGTCATCGCTCTGCCCGGCCCCGGCGTGATCGCCATCGTCGCCCGCGCCTTGGGCAGCGGCTTCAAATCCGCCGTTCCCGCCGCGGTCGGCACCGCACTCGGCGATTGGACCTATATGACGCTGTCGGTGTTCGGCCTTGCCATGCTGGCCCAAGCGATGGGCGGGCTGTTTCTGATCGTCAAGCTTTTGGGCGCAGGCTATCTGATCTATCTCGGCTGGCGCTACTGGACGCAAGACGTCGCGGAATTGACCGAAATCGTGCCGGAAACCGCCGGCCGCAGCTTCACCGCGCAGTTGCTGGTGACCTTGGGCAACCCCAAGGCAATGGCGTTCTTTCTCGCCGCCCTGCCCGCCGTCATCGACGTGGGCAGCGTGGGGGCGATCGGCTTTCTCCAGCTTACGCTGGCAACCGCGGTGCTGATCCCGTCGATCATGCTGACCTATGCCGCGCTGGCGGCCAGGGTGCGCAAGGTTCTCGCCAGCCGCAAGGCGCGCATCCGACTCAACAAGGGCGCCGGCGTCATCATGGTCGGCGCCGGCATCGGCGTGGCGGCCACTTAAGTCAGGATAAAAAACATGAGCGAAGCGGCCGATCGGGAATCTCAGGAATACGGTGCCGACAGCATCAAGGTGCTGAAGGGCCTCGACGCCGTGCGCAAGCGCCCCGGCATGTACATCGGCGATACCGACGACGGTTCGGGCCTGCATCACATGGTCTACGAGGTGGTGGACAACGCCATCGACGAGGCCTTGGGCGGCTTTGCCGACCGCGTCGATGTGGTGCTCAATCCCGACGGTTCGTGCACGGTGCGCGACAACGGCCGCGGCATTCCCACCGATCTGCACCCCGAAGAAGGGGTTTCGGCGGCGGAAGTCATCATGACCCAGCTCCACGCCGGCGGCAAATTCGAGCAGAACGCCTACAAGGTGTCCGGCGGCCTGCACGGGGTCGGCGTGTCGGTGGTCAATGCGCTGTCGGAATGGCTGGATTTGCGCATCTGGCGCGAGGGCAAGGAACATTACATGCGCTTCGCCCACGGCGACGCGGTGGCGCCGCTCAAAATGGTGAGCGAAACGGTGGACGGCAAGCGCGGCACCGAAGTGACCTTCCTGCCCAGCTCCGAAACCTTCACCAAAACCGAATTCGACTTCGCCACCCTGGAGCATCGCCTGCGCGAACTCGCCTTCCTCAACTCCGGCGTGGTCATCCATTTCACCGACAAGCGCGGGGTCGAACCTAAGGAAATCAAGCTGCATTACGTCGGCGGGCTGGAGCAGTTCGTGCGCTATCTCGACCGCACCAAGAATTCGCTGATCCCGGCGCCGGTGTTCATGAGCGGGATGCGGGACGGCACCACCGTCGAAGCGGCGATCACCTGGAACGACAGCTACCACGAGAACATGCTGTGCTTCACCAACAACATTCCGCAGCGCGACGGCGGCACCCATCTCGCCGGTTTCCGCGCCGCGCT
>DBTZ01000055.1:0-127 GCA_002307315.1 Alphaproteobacteria bacterium UBA1303 | reverse complement strand
GCGCCGCGCTGACCCGGGTGGTGACCAAATACGCCGGCGAGATGGCCGGCAAGAAAGACAAGATCGACCTTTCGGGCGACGATTGCCGCGAAGGGCTGACTTGCGTGCTTTCGGTCAAGGTGCCGGA
>DBTZ01000007.1 GCA_002307315.1 Alphaproteobacteria bacterium UBA1303 | reverse complement strand
CTAGTGGTCCGATTCCGACATTTGCATCCCAGTTGTGGCAACAGCCAAGCAAATGTCGGAATCAAAAGGACCACTAGTGTCGTGGTTTCGAAGTTCGTTTTATTCTCTATATCGGCACGGGTAACGAACTTCGAAACCGAAACGACACTAGCAAGTTTATGTTTCTAGTGGAGCTTTTGAATTTGACGTTTGAACACAAGGGGGCGGCGGGCGGGATTCAAACGTCAAATTCGCTCCACTAGACCAGAATCAGAAAAGCCACCTTCGTATCACCGTAAAGGCGTTCGGCCTGCGGCGTAAAGCCGTCCACGGTTGGGATGTTTTCGTCGGCTGCGGTTTCGGCGACGAGCACCGCGCCCGGTGCCAGCCAGCCGCCGTCACGCAGCGAGGCAAGAGTGGGGGCGATCAAATCCTTGCGGTAGGGCGGATCGAGAAAGGCCAGCGAAAAAGGGCCACCGGCGGTGTTTTTGTCCGGTCGCGCCATGTCGCCCAATTCGGTCGCATCGCGCCGCCAGATCTTGGAGACGCCGGTAAGCGAAAGCGCTTCGACATTCTCGCGGATCAGCGCGCGGCTGTCGGCGGAATCGTCGACGAACAAACAGAAGGCCGCGCCGTGCGACAGTGCCTCGATCCCCAGCGCGCCGGTGCCGGCGAACAGGTCGATGGCGCACGCGCCTGCGAGCGCAAAATCGCCGAAATCGTGGTGCCGCAGAATGTTGAAGATCGCTTGTCTGGTCTTGTCGGCGGTGGGGCGCACTCGCATGTCGCCCGGCGCCTTGAGCGTCCGTCCGCCGAACGATCCCCCTGTTATGCGCATGGTTTCCTCGCTTTTTCGGGGGCAAACTAGCCTAAGCGGCCGCGACGCGCTATGAACTCGTCATGAGACGTTTGTTCGCCGGTCTGTTTTTTCTGCTGCTCGCCGCGCCGACCTTGGCGGCGCCGCATGTGGCGGTGCGGCTGGTGCCCGAGACGCTGGCGGTGGCGCCGGGCGGCACGGTGACGGTGGCGCTAGAGCAGGTCATCGAACCGGGTTGGCATAGCTATTGGTCGAATCCGGGCGATGCCGGACTACCGACCGAGATTGCTTGGCATCTGCCGCCGGGCTGGAAAGCGGGCGCGATTCAATGGCCCTATCCGTTGCGTCAGCCCATCGGCCCGTTGATGGATTACGGCTATCAAGACAAGGTCCGGCTGCTGGTTAATCTCATTGCGCCGAACCATGCCGCACCGGGAAGCCGTATCGGTATCGGTGCGGATGTCACCTGGCTGGCTTGCAAGAACATGTGCGTGCCCGAAGCGGCCAAGCTCGATCTGGTGCTGTTCGTCGAGGCAAACCCGGCGCCGCCCGATGCCGTTACGGCGGAATCTTTCGCCGCCGCGCGGGCCAAGCTGCCGGGTAAATCGCCTTGGCCGATGCGCTATGCGGCGGACAAGAACCTAAGGCTATATATCGAGGCGCCGAGGTTGGGGGCGAAAACAACGGTGGCCGCGCAATTTTTTCCGGCAAGCGGCGGCATCATTCGGGATGCCGAGCCGCAGCGTTTCGCGGCGCTGCCAGGCGGCCTCGTCTTGACGCTGGCGAAGGCGGAAAAATTCGCCGTCGGCAAGCCGCTCGACGGCGTCGCGGTTTTGACCTCGCAGGATGGATCGGTTCGTCCGCTGATCGTGCATGCGATGCCGGGTACCGTTCCCGCTGCCGCGCTATCTGCCGAAAAAAAAAATGATTTCGGCCCGCCGTCGGCGGTGTTGTTCGCGTTCCTCGGCGGATTGATCCTCAACATTATGCCTTGCGTGCTGCCGGTGCTGGCGATGAAGGCGCTGTCGCTGGCGGGGCAGGCCGGTTCGGAACGGCGAAAGGCGCGCGTTGCTGCCTTCGCCTATTCGTTCGGCGCGGTGGCGAGCTTTGTCGCTTTCGGCGCCGGACTGGCGGCTTTGCGCGCCGGCGGCGAGGCGATCGGCTGGGGCTTTCAACTGCAATTTCCGCCGATGGTCGCCGCCCTGGCGCTGCTCTTGTTCGCCGTCGGGCTAAATTTTCTCGGCGTGTTTGCGATCGCCCCGGTATCCGCCGGCGATGCCCTGACCCGCAAACCGGGCTTGGCCGGCGCGTTCTTCACCGGCGTTCTGGCGGTGGCGGTGGCGGCGCCCTGCACCGCGCCGTTTATGGCCACGGCGATCGGATTCGGCCTGACCCAAGGTCCGGCGATGATCCTCGGGGTGTTCGTTGCGCTCGGCCTGGGTTTTGCGCTGCCGTTTCTCATGATCGGTCTGTTCCCCTCGCTCTATCGTCTGTTGCCCAAGCCCGGCCGGTGGATGGTGTGGTTCGAAAGGCTTATGGCGCTGCCGATGTTCGGCGCGGCGGCCTGGCTTTTGTGGGTGCTGGCACGGCAGGTTTCGCAGGCGGACATGTGGCTGATGGCGGCGGCGTTACTATCGTTCGCCGTGGCGCTGTGGGCGTGGGACCGCCTGCGTTGGACCGGTCCCGTGCTCGTCGGTATGGCCGCCGTGCTGGTGACGATCGGTACGTTGAAGCCGGCGCCGATCCCGGCATGGGGCGGGGCGTTGTCCGTCGCCGCCGAACCCTACAGCGCCGCGCGATTGCAGCACTTACGCGACGAAAGGCGCCCGGTATTCGTCGATGCCTCGGCCGCGTGGTGCATCACCTGTCTGGTCAACGAGAAGACGGCACTGATGCGCCCAAAGGTGCGCGCGGCGTTCGAGAAACGAAACATCGCTTGGTTGGTTGCCGATTGGACCAATCGCGATCCCGCCATTACCGCGCTCTTGGAGGTCAACGGCCGGTCCGGCGTGCCGATGTATCTGTATTACCGGCCGGGGGCGGCGGCCGCGAAGGTGCTGCCACAGCTCCTCACCGAGGGCATAGTGCTTAAGGCAATAGAAAAGCCGTAGAGCGTTGCCACCCGAAAATCGGATTCCGGTTTTGCACCCGTCGCTCTAAAAGATCTTCGTATTGATGCTGAAGCCGAGGGTGGTGTTGCTGTCGAGCTTCTTGCCGAACGAATAAGGGGTGTAGCGCGCGAATATCCGCCCGTAGATGCTGTCGGACAGCCGCACCTCAATGCCGCCGCCGAGGCGCCAGTTTATTTCCTTCTTCTGGAAATAGGGGGTGTAGGTGGCGGTGATAACTTGATCGTAGTCCGTATCGGAACCGTCGATGTCCGCGCGCAGGCGGGCGTTGCTCGTCGCATAGGCCAGTCCGACGCTGACGAAGGGCCGGAAGCGGCCGGTTTCGCCGATCGGCCAATAGCCCAGAGCATCGAGCGACGCATCGCGCACCGTCATGCGATAGCGGAAGCGGTCGGAATTGTTGTCGAGCTCCCGGGCTTCGTCGGTCGTAATGGAGTAACCGACTTCGAGTGCGAGGTACGGCGAAAACCGGTAGCCGAGAACCAGCCCGAGGCCCAGCATATCCTGCGGAAAACTCGTGGCATAGGCGGTGCCCGTCGATGAACTGATCGTGCCCCTGGTTTCCTTCCGGTACGTGGCGGTGAAGGATCCTTCGTTCCACGAAGGCTGATCGGCCCGGCCTTCCAGCCCGATATAGAATCCAGAGACGTCGGCGGCGCACGCCGGCATAACGGCGGCGGCGACCAGGACGGAAAACAGCAACGGCGAATACGTCTTCATGGACATCCCTGCGCTAGGGCGCTTCACCGAAAAAAGCCTGCCCCGCACGCGTTGCGGGGTGAATACCGATTTTCGGTCAGGAAGCGCGACATTGCAAAACCCTCGACCGGCGGCCGAACCGTCCGGACAAACCTCGCTCCAGGCGCATTTGCGCCGCTAAGGCGCTGCTAAGCAAGTGTTTTCTGCGTAACCGCCGGCTGTAAGGCCGGGAAGCCGGGTTGTTTTGTCGATATGTTGATACGATAAGTAGGATATTTAGCGATTTTTTATGATTCTCCCTCGAGACGCGCCGGCTATTGGCCGCTGCGCCGGTATGGGGGAACTGCCTATCGTTCGCTCAATGTGACGGCCGCGTGGGCATGATAGTCGGCAAAACCGCGGAAGGTTTCCGGATGGGAGCAAACGACGCAGCATAAAGGCGCCGGAGGTCCCGTTCGTCTCTTGTGAGCGACATATGTTCAATTAAAGTTACATCCGGGTATTGGGTAACACGGGAGGGCCCGGACACTGCGCGATTTATGGCGGATCTACGATGCCTTGCTCGGCGCCGTGCCGGAAGGATTGGATGTAACGGCTTGTCTTTGCGGCCTGCATTGGTTTGCGGTGCGGTCGGCAGGCGTCGGTCTGTCGATGACGCCCGGCGAGGGGACGACCTGTCTGCCGTCGGCCGGTTTTTATGCCGGCAGGCGAGCACGAGATCTAGCCGTTTTGGCGAAGTCGTGGAACTTCCATGAGGCGGCGCTGGGTATGGCGGCGCTCAACTCAGCGCTGAATGCGCCCGCGGTGGTTGCCGTTACCACCGGCCGCGCGCCCGCCGATTTGCCCGATGCCAACATCTTCGATCTCTTGGCCGAAGAGGTCCGTGGGCGAAAGGTGACCGTCATCGGTCATTTTCCCAATCTCGATCCCTGGCGGGAAATCTGCGACTTGACGATCTTGGAACGCAAACCCCTAGCCGGCGATACCCCCGATCCGGCCTGCGAATGGATACTGCCCGAACAGGACATTGTCATTGCCACCGCGACGACGCTGATCAACAAGACGCTGCCGCGCCTGCTCGAATTGGCGCCGAATGCGCGCTTCGTGCTAGCCGGGCCGACCGTGCCGCTGACCCCGCTGCTGTTCGATTTCGGCATCGACATGCTGGCCGGGCTGGTGGTCGAGGACGAGGCCGTGGTTTGGAACGTCATCGGGGAAGGCGGACAGCATCACCTGTTTCAGCGCGGCGCCCGCATGGTGACGTTGACGCGGTCGGACGTGAAGGCGGCGCGATGAACCGGCTCGCCGTTCTACCCGCGGACGGGAAAAATGCATGGACGATCACCGGTCTGTGGATCGGCTTTGTCGCCGTCGCCTGGTGGTCGCTGACCATCGGCCGTTTCGACGTGCCGCTCGAAGGCATGCTCAATACGCTGCTGATGCGCGACGACGGGTTGCCCAGCATGATTCTGCTGCAGGTCCGGCTGCCGCGCATCGCCGCCTGCATCATGATCGGCGCCGGACTGGCCACCGCCGGCGCCGCCTATCAGGGGCTGTTCCGCAATCCGATGGTGTCGCCCGACATCCTCGGGGCTTCGGCCGGGGCGGGTTTCGGTGCGGCACTGGCGATCATGATGGATTGGGGCATTCTGGCGATCCAGGGCGCGTCGTTCGTCGGCGGACTGGCGGCGGTGTCAGTCACCTGTCTGATTGCCGGCCGCTTGCGCCATTCCGGCGATCCGGTGTTGACGCTGGTGCTGGTCGGCATCGTGGTCGGCTCGATCTTCATGGCGATGGTGTCGCTGATAAAATATTTCGCCGATACCTACAGCAAGCTGCCGGCGATCACTCTGTGGTTGATGGGCAGTCTTTCCTCGATCAACAGCCGCGATGTGGCGTTTGCCGTCATCCCGGTGCTGATCGGGATGGTTCCGCTGATGCTGATGCGCTGGCAGATCAATGTGATGGCTTTCGGCGAGGAAGAGGCCAAGGCGCTGGGCGCCAATACCACGCGTCTGCGCTGGATGGTGATCGCCTTTGCCACGCTGTTGACCTCGGTGTCGGTGGCGGTGGCCGGCATGGTCGGTTGGGTCGGATTGGTGATCCCCCATTGCGCGCGGATGATCGTGGGGCCGAACTACAAGGTCCTGCTGCCGGCGTCGATGCTGCTGGGGGCGATCTATCTGATGCTGGTCGACGATCTCGCCCGCACCGGTTACGTCGTCGAGATTCCGCTCGGCATCGTCACCGCCCTCATCGGTGCGCCGTTTTTTCTTTATCTCCTCACACGTGCGCGGCGGGGCTGGATATGAGGCTGAAGGTCCAATCCGTCGCTTGTGGTTATGGCGCCAAAACGGTGGCGCGCGGCATCGACTTCGAACTCTCCTCGGGCGAGGCGATGTATCTGCTCGGTCCCAACGGATCGGGCAAAACCACGCTGTTCAAGACCATCCTCGGGTTGATGCCGCCTCTGGAGGGACGCATATCGATCGACGGCGAAGACACCAGGGGGTGGCCGCAGCGCAAATTGGCCAAAAGGCTCGCCTATGTGCCGCAGGCGCACACCCCGCCGTTTCCCTTCAGCGTGCGCGACGTGGTGTTGACCGCGCGTACCGCCCATATCGATCTGTTCGGTTCGCCGACCCTTAGCGACGGCAAGATCGCCGACGCAGCGATGGAGGCGATGGGCTTGTCCGCCCTGGCCGAGGCGCGCTACACCGAAATCAGCGGCGGCGAGCGGCAACTGGTGCTGATCGCGCGCGCTCTGGCGCAAGAAGCCGATTTTCTGGTGATGGACGAGCCGACCTCGAACCTCGATTTCGGCAATCAGATGCGGGTGCTGCGGCGGGTGAAAGAACTGACCGGACGCGGTTACGGCCTGCTCATCACCACCCACATGCCGGATCATGCGCTGTCCTGCGCCACCAAGGTTGCGCTGCTGCGGGATGGCGCGCTGTTGGCGCAGGGCGCGCCGGACGAAGTGCTGACCGAAGAGAATCTGCAAGCCGCCTATCATTTGGCCTTGCGCATCGCCGATGTCGGCGGCGGCATGCGCGTTTGCGTACCGAAAAGCATTTAGCGAGGATCGAATGGGAATATCACACCGTATACTGACTGTTGTGGCGATATTGGCGTTCGTCGCCTTGCCTGCCTTTGCCGCGCCGACGCGCAGTTTTACCGATATGACCGGCCGCACCGTCAAGGTGCCGGTGGCCATCCATAAGGTCTTCTGCATGGGGCCGCCGTGTCAGATTCTGATCTACGCTCTGGCGCCGGATCTGCTGGCGGGGTGGAATTACCCGCCGGAGCCCGGCGAGGCCGAATTGCTAATCGAGCCCTATCGCCGCTTGCCGGTGCTGGGCGGTTGGTTCGGGAAGAGCAACACCGGCAACCTCGAACAGATCGTCAAGGTCAAGCCGGATGTGATGATCTCAATCGGCGATCCGATGGCGACGGCGGTGGCCGAGCGGGTGCAGGCGCAGATTCGCATTCCGGTGGTGGTCGGCGATTGGCAACTGAAAAGTACCGGCAACACCTTGCGTATGCTCGGCCGGCTGGTGCATCGCGAAAAACGGGCCGAAGAACTGGCACGCATCAGTGAAGCCGCCATCGCCGAGGTCGAAAGGAAAGTTGCGGCGATTCCGCAGGACCAACGCCGCCGCGTTTATTATGCCGAGGGGCCGAAAGGCTTGGCCACCGATCCGGGGAATTCCTTTCATTCCGAGGCCATCGTCTTCGCCGGCGGCATCAACGTGGCGAAGGTGCCCCAGGGCGGCAATTTCGGCCAGACCAACGTGTCGCCGGAGCAGATCCTGATGTGGAATCCCGACATCATAATCGCCGGTTACGATCACGTGTCGTCGCCGGGACAGTTTTATCGTTCGGTATGGAGCGATCCGTTCTGGCGCAAGCTCAAGGCGGTGCAGAACAAGGAGGTGTTCGAGGCGCCGCAATATCCCTTCAACTGGATCGACCGGCCGCCGGCGGTGAATCGCATCATCGGCATAAAATGGCTGGCCAATTTGCTTTATCCCGATCGTTTCCATTACGACATCCGCAAGGAGACGCGTAATTTCTACGCCAAATTCTATCACCGCACCCTGACCGACGCCGAACTCGACAAATTGTTGGCGCAGGCAGTCAGAAAATGAGGATTCTATGAGTGAAGACTGGCAGCAGCCCGTCACCATCAAGCCGATCGGCGTGGTGGTTTCGGACTTCCACGAATTTACCCAGGCGACGAACTACGACAGCGAAAGCGTGATCGCAATCCGCGAGGATTTGACCGATGCGCTGATCGGGCTGGAGCATTTCTCGCACATCCATGTGATGTACTATCAACACCGGCGCAAGGATTGGCAGAAGGCGATGGGTCTCAGCCAAACCGACGAACAGGTGCTGACCATGCCGCTGTCGGGCGAACCGACCTGCAAGGGCATCTATACCACCCGCACGCCGGCGCGCCCGTCGGGCATCGGCTCCTGCGTCGCCGAGTTGGTGAAGCGCGACCAGAACCGGCTGACGGTGCGCGGGCTCGACGCCTTCGACGGCACGTCCGTGCTCGACATCAAGATCTACATTCCGCGCTACGACAGCTTTCCGCTGGCCGATGCGCCGCTGCACTGGTGCAGCCGTCACGGCATGGACGTGACCTCGCGTCTGCTGCATTGGGACACCATGAACGTCGGCCTGACGCTCGGCCTGCGCGCTGGCGCGAGGGCGATGCGGGAGCTGGGGGTTGCCCGCGGCGAGGCTTCGCGCGCCACGGTGGCGGGCGGACACTTCTTCGCCCAGGGCATCGAGGGGACGACCGGGTGCAGCATTCTGCACGGCGCCATGGCATTCGAGGACAAGTCGCGCGACATGGGGCTGTGGCTGCTGCAGTTGGAAGCCCAAGGCAAGACGGCGACGATCCGCATGAACGACCGGCTTTATGCCGGCGCCGACGAGGTGATCGCCATGGCCGACGACATCCTGTTCGCCTCGGTCGAGGTGGCATAGGCATGACGGAGCCGGCGGACGCCTTCTGCATCGTCGCCTTCGCCTCGCTGGGGCAGGTGCAGCGCGTCCGCCGCAGGTTGATGGAAGCCGGAAAATTTGCCGACATGATCCGCACCCCCAGCAGCCTCATGCTCAAAGGCTGCGGTTTTTCTTTGCGCGCGCCGATGATGCTGCTCGCCGACATTCGTATCGCCGCCGTCGATGTCGACATCGCTATCGGCGGGGCGTTCGGCGAAACCCCGGACGGCTACGAGACCATATCGTGATTTATCTCGATCATGCCGCAACCTCCTGGCCGAAGCCGCCAGCCGTCGAGGCGGCGATGACGGCGGCGCTCGGCGATGCCGGCAATCCCGGCCGCGGCGGATATGGTTTGGCGATGCGTGCCGCCGACCTCGTCTACGAGGCCCGCGAAACGCTGGCCGAGCTGTTTGCGATTTCCGATCCCTTGCGCATCTGTTTTACCTCCGGCGCCACCGAGGCGCTCAATCTGGCGATCAAGGGCATGCTGCGGCCGGGCGATCATGCGGTCTGCTCCGCTACGGAGCACAACGCGGTGTGGCGGCCGCTGAAAAAACTGGAAACGCAAGGCGTATCGCTGTCGCTGGCGCAAAGCGGCAGCGACGGCATCGTGCCGCCGCAGGCCGTCGCCGAGGCCTTGCGCCCCGAAACCCGGCTGATCGTTTTGACCCATGCCTCGAACGTCAACGGCGCACTGAACGATATTGCGGCCGTCGGCAAAATGGCGCGTACGCGCGGCATTCCCTTTCTGGTCGATGCGGCGCAAACCGCCGGATGCGTTGCCATCGATGTCGAGGCGATGGAAATCGATCTTTTGGCCTTTCCTGGCCACAAGGGGCTGCTCGGTCCGATGGGCGTGGGCGGTTTGTATGTTCGCCGCGGGATCGTGCTGGAAACGCTGATCGAAGGCGGTACCGGCAGCGAATCCGAAAATTGTATGATGCCGGACTTTTTGCCCGATCGGTTCGAAAGCGGAACCCCCAACCTTCCCGGCATCGCCGGATTGCGCGCCGGCGCGGCGCATGTTCTGGGCTTGGGCGTCGGGACGCTGGCGCAGCGCGAACATGCCTTGAGCGCGCATTTGGTCGGCGGCCTAGAAGCGCTGGACCGGGTGCGGGTGTACGGCCCCGCCGCTACGGGGGCGCGCGTCGGCGTGGTGTCGTTTACGATCGAGGGCGGCGATGGGGAGGACGTGGCGGCGGCGTTGATGCGCGAGTTTTCCGTCGCCTGCCGCGCCGGACTGCATTGCGCCCCCTTGGCACATCTTTCGCAAGGAACCGGGAAATGCGGCACTATCCGCTTCAGTCTCGGCTGGAATACGACGGAAGGCGACATCGATACGGCGATAGAAGCCGTTGCGGCGCTGGCAATGAAGGGAATCCGACATGGACGCTGAAGACGATTGCGGCTGCGGGTGCGGCGGACATGGCCGGAAAAAGCAGGATGAACCGCATGAGTGCGGCTGCGGCGGTCATGATCGCGAGGCAAAGACGCAGGAGCATGTTTGCGATTGCGGCGGCCGCGAAGAGCCCGTCGATCATGGTTGCGGTTGCGGCGGCGTCGAGGAAAGCCATAGCTGTACCTGCGGCGGCCACGAGGCGGCGGCGGTGCGCCCCGCCGGTCATGGTGGAGCGGTTTACTGGTCGCGGCGGGTCCATGCGTTGAGCGGGGCGCTGTTCGCCCTGTTTCTGACCATGCATCTGATCGTCAACGCGTCCGCCTGGAATGTCGATCTCTTCTGCGGCAATATCGGGTTGATCCGCCTGTTGCATCAGACGCTGCCCTGGCTGATCGGGGCGGCGATCTTTCTGCCGCTTCTCACCCAGGTTTCCACCGGGCTGTATCTGCTGCTCAAGGCCGGCTTGCGTTACCAGACCGGCGGGTGCAATCGCGGCAGTACCCCGCGCTATTTTCTCCAACGCTTGAGCGCTTTGTTCGTGCTCGCCTTCGTGACGATGCATCTCGGCGTGCTGCACGGCTGGGGTTTCCACGCGGTGCCGCACGGTCCGGCGGCGCACGGGTTGGCGGGATACGATCCGGCGCATGTGCTGTTCGGCGGTGCGCTGGCCGCTTTGCCGTTTTTGTTCGGTATCTGGGCGGTGGCGTTTCATCTCGCCAACGGGGCGATCAGCGGGGCGCGGGTGTGGGGCCTGTTCCGCGATCCGGCCGTCTGGCCGCGTTGGCGCATCGCTTGCCTGATCAGCGGCATCGCGTTGGCGTTTGCCGGTCTATTGGCCTGGACGGCATTTTTTCGCAGCGCAGCTTAAGGCGCAAATCCGCAACGTCTGCACAGTTTGATCGCATCGGGTGCCGCAATCGGCGGCATTTCGGTGCGGCAATTCCGCATCACCGTCGAGCAATGTGAAGCCGGCGTCGATTTGCCCGTCGCTGCGGCGGGCGGGTGCGGTTGTGAAGTATTGTGGAAAATACAATGTCACATAAAAATTACATTGCACGATTGATCGAACCAGATGGCGGCTGCCGCCATCGTAACGGACGAAGGAAAACGATGTTGCGGATGAGTCTGAAGAATACGGTTTCGCTTGCTCTATTACTGACCGCGCCGGGGGCGCTGGCCGCCGAAACGGCCGCCGGCGACGATGCGTTCGCCTTGGGCAAGATCGAGCAGGTGACGGTGACCGGTACGCGGTCGGCCCAACCGGTCGGCGAGAGCGCGGTGGCGTCCGACGACCTCTATACGTTCTCGGCGATTACCTTGGACAAGGCGCTCGAACTGGTACCCGGCGTTTCGATTTCAACCACCGGCGGCACCCGCAACGAAAAGTTGTTCTATGTGCGCGGTTTCGACCGGTTCGAAGCGCCGCTCTATGTCGACGGCATTCGCATCTATCTGCCAGCCGACAATCGGCTCGATGTCGGTTTCTTCAATACCGCCAATCTTTCCCAGGTTCAGGTTCAGAAGGGGTACGTTTCGGTCTTGAGCGGTCCCGGGGCGTTGGGCGGCGCGGTCAACATGGTGACGCGCAAGCCGACCGCGGATTTCGAATACGATGTGCGCAGCGGCCTGTCGCTCGCCGGCGACGGCGACTACAACGGCTATACCGCCTCGGCATTGGCCGGCGGCAAGGCCGGCGACTTCTACTATCAGGCCAGCGGCGGCATCACCAAATTCGACAAGACCGAATTGTCGGATGATTTCAAGGCCACCGCCAGCGAAGACGGCGGGGCGCGCAACCATACGGCATCGCGCAATTACAACCTCAACCTCAAGGTCGGCTGGACGCCGAATGCCACC
Source organism: Alphaproteobacteria bacterium UBA1303 (assembly GCA_002307315.1). Lineage (GTDB taxonomy): Bacteria > Pseudomonadota > Alphaproteobacteria > Micropepsales > Micropepsaceae > Rhizomicrobium. The sequence goes on along the minus strand of DBTZ01000007.1, from coordinate 5,043 downwards.
GACGAATATTCGCTCAGCTACACCGGCCAGTGGGGGCGGAAGGAAGCGCCCTATTCGACGGTCGACGCCACCGCCTCGCAAAAGAACTGGACTTGGCCTTACTGGGACGTGCAGAACGTCTATTTTCTCTCGCACACCGCCTTGAGCGACAGCGCCTACGTCAACACCAAGTTTTATTTCAGCAAGTTCCGCAACGGGCTCTATTCCTACGACGACGCCACGTTCGTCAAGCAGACCTTGCCGAAGTCGTTCCGCAGCTATTATTCCGACGACGCCTACGGCGGCTCGATCGAGGCCGGCAACGACTTTGGTACCGTCGATACGTTGAAGCTCGCCTATTTCTACCGGCGCGACAGCCACACCGAATGGCAGATCACCTACAAACCGGCGCTGACCGAGCCGAATCAGGTTTCCGTCGAAGATACCCACTCGGTGGCGGTCGAGAACCGGCTGCATATTACCGAGGCACTCGATTTCGTCGCCGGCGTCAGCTACGACCTCCGTCATCTGCTGAAGGCCCAGGATTACAGCTCGGGCTTGGTGAGTTATCCGATCGCCGACGACGATGCCCTCAACGCCCAGGGCATGCTGATCTACGATTTCGGCGGCGGCAGCAGCGTTCACGCCAGCGTTTCCGATCGCACTCGTTTCCCGACGTTGTTCGAACGCTACAGCACCAAATTCGGCACCACGCTGTCGAACCCCGATCTGAACGCCGAACGGGCGGTCAACTACGAAATCGGCGGCAGCACCATGCTGTTCGATGCCGTCAAGCTGGACGGGGCGGTGTTCTACAGCCGGATCACCCAGATGCTGGAGAACGTGCCGATCAATTTCTGCGACACGACGTCCACGGTGAAGACCAAGACATGCACCGGCGCAAGCGGCGCCAAGGGCGTGTTGACCAGCACCAATCAGACTCAGAACGTCGGCGACGCCGATTTCGTCGGGTTCGAGTTTTCGGCCGACGGCAAGATTCTCGACACGCTGTCGGCGGGCCTGCGCTACAGCTACACCGACAGAAGCATCGATGCGCAAGACCCCGGCAATCCGTCGCTGACGGCCGGCTATCACCTGACCGGCTCGCCGAACGGCCAGTTGTTCGCCTATGCCACATGGCAGGCGCTGCCGGGATTCTCCTTCACCCCCAGCATTCAAGCCGCCGGCAAGCGTTGGACCACCAACACCGCAGGCACCGCTTATTTCAAGACCGGTTCGTACTTTCTGGTCAACTTGCAGGCGGACTACGCCTTCACCGATCGGGTGGATCTTTCGATCAGCGCCAAAAATCTGTTCGACGTCAATTACGCGCTCGCCTACGGCTTCCCCGATCAGGGCCGCAATCTGTTCGTCGGTCTGAGACTGAAGTCGTAAACCCGGCGCGCATAGATTTAATACGGGCGTGCATTAGGTCATGACCTATGCACGCCCGAGCGGCCAACCGGCCGCCGCGCCCCATAGCGCGGATAAGCCCGCGTGGCGTTTGAACGCCATCAAGCTGCATGGGGTCTTTCCCATGCAGCTTGATATAAGCCGTCCGCAGTCGCCTTCGCAGAAGGGGTAAACCAGTTGTTTCATCGGTTTACCTCTTCGGTGGTTTTTCGCGTCGAGTGCTTCGCAATCGGCATCGCTTCGGCGATGCGCAAGGTCAATAGGAATTTCATACCCTCGCGTCGAATATTATTCTTGACCCTCAAGCCGCATCTAAACATGGTGTTGTGGCTTCGGTTCCTCAGGTAGCAACATCTGGGGCTAAGAGGGAACCCGGTGGAATGCCGGCGCTGCCCCCGCAACTGTAAGCGGCGAGCTTACGTCCTCGCGTGTCACTGGCGCGGAATGCGCCGGGAAGGCCGGACGAAAAGCGCAGACCCGCGAGCCAGGAGACCTGCCTGAAGCGGAGTGAAACGTCGTTGGGCGGGGTGTCCCAGCGGATCGCCGGTCGTGAGAATGGCTGTTGCCGTTCGGGCCGGTCGTCCGGCTATGCCTCTTCGCCCGGTGCTTGAGCGTTATTGGAAATAGAGTGGACCGGGTTTTATGAGCGCGTTTTCCGTCATCCCCCCCCGCCATGTCGTCAAGCGCAGCGGCGAAGCCGTCTCCTTCGACGGTGCCAAAATCCGTTCCGCCATTGCGCGTGCCGGCAAGGCCACCGGCGAGTTCGACGACGACGAGGCCGGCCTGTTGGCCATTCAGGCGATTAAAGTCTTAAGCCACCGCTTCGTCGATGCCGCGCCGCATATCGAGCAGATTCAGGACGTGGTCGAACAGGCGCTGATCAGCGCCAACCACTTCGCCACCGCGCGCGCCTATATCGTCTATCGCGAGAATCGGGCGCGCTTGCGGCGCGACCGTAAAACCGTGGTCGATGTCGAAACCTCGATCAACGAATATCTCGACCGCGCCGATTGGCGGGTCAACGCCAACGCCAACCAAGGCTATTCGCTCGGCGGGTTGATTCTCAACGTCTCCGGCAAGATGGTGGCGAACTATTGGCTGAGCCACGTCTATCCGCCGGAAGCGGGCCGCGCCCATCGCGACGGCGACATTCATATTCACGATCTCGACATGCTAGCGGGCTATTGCGCCGGCTGGTCCTTGCGCACGCTTTTAACCGAAGGCTTCAACGGCGTGCCCGGCAAGATCGAGGCCGGGCCGCCCAAGCATATGTCGAGCGCCATCGGCCAGATCGTCAATTTCCTCGGCACCCTGCAGAACGAATGGGCCGGCGCCCAGGCATTCTCGTCGTTCGACACCTATATGGCGCCCTTCATCCGCAAGGACGGCATGAAATACGGCGACGTGCTGCAATGCATCCAGGAGCTGGTCTACAACCTTAACGTCCCCTCGCGCTGGGGCACCCAGACGCCGTTCACCAATCTGACCTTCGATTGGACCTGCCCGGAAGATCTACGCGATCAGATTCCTGTCGTTGGCGGACAGACCATGCCCTTCACCTATGGCGATCTGCAGGCCGAGATGGATATGATCAATCGCGCCTACATCGAGGTCATGACCGCGGGCGACGCCAAGGGTCGCGTCTTCACCTTTCCCATTCCCACCTATAACATCACTCCCGATTTCCCTTGGGAAAGTGAAAACGCGGAACGTCTCTTCGAGATGACGGCCAAGTATGGCTTGCCGTATTTTCAAAACTTTCTCAACTCCGAGTTGAAGCCCAATATGGTGCGCTCAATGTGCTGCCGTCTGCAGTTGGATCTGACGGAACTGCTCAAGCGCGGTAACGGCCTCTTTGGCAGCGCCGAGCAGACCGGCTCTATCGGCGTCGTCACGCTCAACTGCGCGCGCCTTGGCTATCTGCATCGCGGCGACGAAGCAGCTCTCTTCCAACGCCTCGACGAATTGCTAGAAATCGCACGCACTAGCCTGGAGATCAAACGCAAGGTGATTCAGCGCCACATGGATAACGGCTTGTTTCCTTATACCAAGCGTTATCTAGGATCGCTACGCAACTTCTTTTCCACTCTGGGCGTAAACGGCATCAATGAGATGATTCGCAACTTCACCAGCGACAGCGACGACATTACGACTGAACGAGGACACGCCCTTGCCGTCCGCTTCCTCGATCATGTGCGCGCAAACATCGTGAAGTTTCAAGAAGAGACCGGCCATATGTATAACCTGGAGGCGACACCCGCCGAAGGCACCACCTACCGCTTTGCCCGTGAAGATCGCAAGCGCTTTCCCGATATCTTGCAGGCTGGCACCGAGGAGGAATCCTACTATACGAACTCCAGCCAACTGCCCGTAGGATTCACCGACGATCCCTTCGAAGCCTTGCAACGCCAGGAAGAGTTGCAGCGCAAATACACCGGCGGTACGGTTCTTCATCTCTACATGGGCGAACGCATCTCTTCGGCTGCGGCGTGTGGAAAGCTCGTGCGCCGTGCTCTGGAAAACTTTCGCCTGCCCTATATCACCATCACGCCCACATTTTCCATCTGCCCTCAACACGGCTATCTCGATGGAGAACATGCCTACTGTCCCAAGTGCGATGCCGAACGCATGGCCAACAAACGCCTTGCCGCACAGAAATAAGACCGCAAACCGCACAGAAAGGAAACGATCATGCCAGCTCTCACGAATGCCATCGACTGCGAAGACGAGATCACCCTCACTCCGGAAGAACGCCAGCCCTGCGAAATATGGACGCGAGTCATGGGCTACCATCGGCCGGTACAATCCTTCAACCACGGCAAACAAGGCGAATTCCACGAGCGCAAATGCTTCAACGAACCTCATGCCTAGTTCGACAGAATTGAAGGTTAGCGGGCTGGCTCGTCTCTCCACCTGCGACTGGCCAGGAGAATTGGTAGCCACTCTCTTTTGTCAGGGGTGCCTGTGGAATTGTGCCTATTGTCATAATCCGCATCTGCGCCCCGCACAAGGCGAAGGAGAACTCTCCTGGAAGGAAATTTTTGCGTTTCTGGAGAGCCGCCGTGGTTTGCTTGACGGAGTCGTCTTCTCGGGCGGCGAGCCATTGCTACAATCCGCCATTGCAGGCGCGGTGCAGAGCGTTCGCCGTCTCGGTTTCCGCATCGGACTACACACCTCCGGCGCACTCCCCGAAAGGCTCTCCGAACTTTTGCCCTGGGTCGATTGGGTTGGCTTCGATGTGAAAGCCACATTCCACAACTACGCTCATATCACTGGCGCGGAAGAGAGCGGCACATGCGTCCGCGAGAGTCTGCGTCTACTGATCGACAGCGGCGTCGACTACGAAGTTCGCACCACCGTTCACCCAACACTTCTCGGTATCGAAGAGCTCTTGGAACTGCGCGATCTACTGCTCTCTCTGGGCGTAAAAAACTACGCCATACAGCGGTTTCGCCCAGATGGCGTTCGCATGGATCTCTTGCCACCGCTCCCGGAAGTGCAACTGTTGAACCTGCCGTCAGACTTCGGCAACAATTTCTGCAGCTTCCTCCTTCGCTAAGGCACGCATCACAGCATATGAAGAAACGCCTGATAAACCTGCATTATTGTGCACTGAATAGATAAACCTAGCCAAACATATTTGAAATTTGC
>DBTZ01000066.1 GCA_002307315.1 Alphaproteobacteria bacterium UBA1303 | reverse complement strand
GCATCCGGGTGCCGAGCTACACCGCCTCCAAGAGCGGCGCGGCGGGCATCACCCGCCTTTTGGCCAACGAGTGGGCGTCGAAGAACATCAACGTCAACGCCATCGCTCCCGGCTACATGGCGACCAACAACACCAAGCAACTGCGCGCCGACGAAGACCGCAGTGCCGAGATTCTCGGCCGCATTCCGGCCGGCCGCTGGGGTACCCCGGCGGATGTCGGCGGCACCGCGGTGTTCCTGGCATCGAGCGCGGCGGACTACCTGCACGGCGCGATCATCCCGGTCGACGGCGGCTGGCTGGCGCGCTGATTTCTCCCGACATCGAAACTAAAAAAGCGGGGCGCATGTGCGCCCCGTTTCTTTTTTGACCCGTTGGTTATCGGTCATACTTTGTTGTGTCGCCGTTCCCATCCGTTCGGCATTTTCAATGTGACAAAATGGCATCACGTCGACTTCATTGCGCCATCGGCCGGGGGCGAGGGATTGTGGAGAACCCTAGCTTTGGTCTACTATCGGGTTAGGACACCGGTGGCATACTTGTGTTTGACACCGGTGTCAGACTGTAGAAGATAAACATATCGCCGTTGTTTGGCAGCATGGAAATGCGTCGTCGGACGATGGCCAGGGAGGGAACAGTGAAGTCAACCAGGACTCTACTTGCATCTTCGTCGTTGAAGGTCGGCGTTTCGGCGTTGGCGTTGTTGTCGATCGTCGGTGCCGGCGCTGCCTATGCGCAGGACGATGGTGCGATTGAAACCGTCACCGTGACCGGCTTTAGGGCCAGTCTGGAAAAAGCGCTCGATATGAAGCGCAACACGCTCAATGCGTCCGACTCGATCATGGCGGAAGACATCGCCAAGTTCCCCGACATGAACGTGTCCGAATCGCTGCAGCGCATCCCCGGCGTCGCCATCACCCGTGAATCGGGCGAAGGCCGCGAGGTCACGGTGCGCGGTCTTGGCGCGCAGTTTACCCGGGTTAAGATCAACGGAATGGAAGCGCTGACCACCACCGGCGGTCAGGACACCAACACCTCCGGCGGCGGCACCAACCGCGGCCGCGGCTTCGACTTCAACGTCTTCGCGTCGGAATTGTTCAGCGCACTGACCATTCACAAGTCGGCGTCGGCCGAATTGGAAGAGGGCTCGCTGGGCGCGACGGTGGATCTGCATACCGGTCATCCGTTCGACCATTCCGGATTTTTGTTCACGACCTCCGGCCAGTGGGGCTTCGGCACCTATGCCGGCCAATCGAACCCGCGCGTCGCCATGCTCGCCTCCAATACCTTCCTGGGCGGGCGGTTCGGCGTGTTGGTTTCCGGCGCCTATAGCGTTACCAATACGCTGGAAGAGGGTTCGGACAACGGCCGTTGGGTCAGCGACAAGAACACCGGCACCACTGCGAGTTCGGATTATCAGTTTGCCAGCGTGAACGGCTTGACCAGCGGTACCGATTTCACCACCGCCAACGCCGCCTTCCGGCCGCGCTTTCCGCGTTACGTCGCGCTCACGCTGCAGAGCAAGCGTCTTGGCCTGACCGGTTCGGTGCAGTGGCAGCCCGACGACAATACCCTGTTCACCGTCGACGCGATGTTCGCCGATTTCAAGCAGATCCGTCACGAGCGTTATATGGAGTCCTATGCGCTCAGCCAGGCGAAGACCAGCGGTTCGACGAAGTATCCGACGGTCAACAGCGGCACCTACTGCAAGTATTACGACGATTCGCCGTGCAGCACGGTGACCACAGCCGCCGCCGGTGCGATCTCCGCGGTGCAACTCTATACCCACTCGATCGGTCTCATCAACTATTCGGCGGATGACATCGACACCAGCAACAACGATCTCGCCCGTGCCGATCTGACCAATGTCGGCCTGCGCACCGAGCATCGCCTGGATCACCTCGACACCCGCTTCATGCAGGTGACGGCGGACGGCACGCACAGCTTCAGCGAGCAGTTCAAGATCCATGCATTGCTCGGCTGGTCGGAATCGCATCACCGCAACCCGATCCAGACGACGATCACCGCCGACTACGGCTGCGTCAACGGCGGTACGACGTCGACCTGCACCAGCGGTGCCGGTACGACCTCCAATCCGTATCAATACGATTACAGCTACGGCACCATCCCGCTGATCAAGATGGGTCTGACCGACGCAACCAACGCCGCGGAAACCAACGGCGCCGGCGGCTGGTATCTGTCCCAGATCCGCGAACGGGCGATGTACAACTTCAACTCGTTCCGCACGGCGGTGCTCGATACCGAATACGACGTTACCAGCGTGTTCAAAGTGCAGGCCGGTCTCGACTACCGCAATTACGGCTACCACACGATCGATCTGCGGCGGTCGATGGGCGGAAACACCAATCTGGATACCGTCATTCCCTACGCGATCCAGAAGGCATTCCTGGCCAATCCGAAGGCGTACGCCGAGGTTACCAGGCTGAAGGCGATCGACACGCCGAAGGGGTCGACTACTGCTTGGTGGACTCCCAATATCGAGGCGTTCAACTCGGCCTTCGGTATTTGGGACCAGAGCGCGACGCATTATCCGTTCACGGATAGCTATGCGGCGGGCACTTGCGATACCACCGGCGCATCCAGCGAAAGCAACAGCGCCAGCGGTTGCGGCGCGTTCCACATGGGCATCCAACCCAACATCGGAGCGAACGGTCAAGTTACCGAAAACAGTTACGGCGGTTGGACGCAGGCCTCCTGGGATACGGCGTTGCTGAATATCCCAGTGCGCGGCAATATTGGCGTCCGTTACATCCTGACCGAAAGCTCGAGCACCGGTTACAGTTGGGATGCCGGCGCGCAGTCCGTGGTGACGAAGAAGCAGTCGAGCACTTATCACGACGTTTTGCCGTCGTTCAACATGGTGATCGAGCCGGCCGAGAATCTGCTGGTCCGCTTCAATGCCAACTATGCGATGTCGCGTCCCGGCCTTACCAGCATGCTGCCGACCGCTTCGGCGGCCGTGTCGGGCGGCAACTGGACGTATTCGATCGGCAACCCCGATCTGAAGCCGACGCGGTCGAAGAACCTCGATCTGGCGTTCGAATGGTACTTCTCCAAGGGCTCGATGTTGTCGTTGGCCGGCTTCTACAAGCACATCGACTCTATCGTGCAGTCGTACTCCTACTCGAATACGTTTGCCGGCATGCTGGCCGCCACCACCCTGATCAACGGCAAGACGCCGGCGGAGTTCTTCTATCTGTCCGCCAGCGACATCACCATGTTCATCGGTGCTTGCGGCGGTTCGGGCACGACCTTGGCGGCGACGACCAACTGCTCGGCCGGTGCCAATACGCAATGGAAGTTCAGCAAGACCGTCAACTCCAAGGGGGCGCCGCTGTACGGTGCGGAACTCAATTGGCAGCAGCAGCTCAACTTCCTGCCGCATCCGTTCGACAATTTCGGTTTGTTGGCCAACGCGACCTACGTGCAGGCTCAGCAGACCTATTATTCCGGTACGATCAACTACAAGGCCGACCTGACCGGGTTGTCGCGGACCAGCTACAACGGCACGATCTATTACGACGATACCGTCTTCCAGGCTCGTCTGACCGGGGCGTTCCGCAGTCACTTCATGATCGATTCGGGCGTCAACACCCTCAACTACGGCGTCTTCTCGAAATCGTCCCTGAACATCGATTTCTCGGCTTCGTATAAGTTTGACGATAACCTGATGTTCACCGTCGACGCCTTGAACCTCACCAATCAGGGTACCGATCTCTATATCGACAAGGACAACCGGCGTACGCTGGAAAACCATACCACCGGCAGCACCATTTTTGCCGGCGTGAAGTACACGTACTAACGCCTACGCGTTCTTACTCTGGTTCGTAATTCCGCAATTGGCGCCGGGGAGCAATCCCCGGCGCTTTTTTCTTGCCGAAAAGGCATATCTTATCGTGACGGTCGGGAATGATAGCGGTTACCTTGCGTCATTTTGCTATTCTTGTCGCGCCGTGGCAAAACCGTCTAGAACCGGCCGCTATTAACGGCTAAACGTTTGCAGGATACATATTGTCACCGGTGTCAAACGGTGCCGGCGCACAGCAGTTCGCCATATATCTTAGGGAGAGCTTGAAAAATGGCTAAGGACCGGATGGCCGTACTTGCGGCCATGATGGAGCAGGGGGTCATCCCCGTTTTCTATCATCCCGATGTGGATGTCTGTAAGAACGTGATTCAGGCCTGCGCCGACGGCGGCGCCAAGGCTATCGAGTTCACCAACCGCGGCGACTTTGCCTGGGAAGTCTTCAAGGATGTGAACAAGCACTTCATCAAGGCCGATCCGTCCGTCATCATGGGCGTGGGCAGCATCATCGATGCGCCGACCGCCGGCCTCTACATCGCCAACGGTGCCAACTTTGTGGTTGGCCCGCTGCTGAACGCGGAAGTGGCCAAGGTGTGCAATCGCCACTGCGTCCCCTACAGCCCCGGCTGCGGTTCGGCTTCGGAAGTGAACTATGCCCACGAACTCGGCTGCGAAATCGTCAAGATTTTCCCCGGCTCTTGCGTCGGCGGCCCCGATTTCGTCAAGAACATTCTCGGGCCGATGCCGTGGACCAAGCTGATGCCGACCGGCGGTGTCGATCCCACCGAGGAATCGCTGACCAAGTGGTACAAGGCCGGCATTGTGGCGAGCGGTATCGGCTCCAAGCTGATCACCAAGGAGCTCTTGGCCGCCAAGGACTACAAGGGCATCGAGAAGAAGGTCGCCGAGACCATTGCGATCATCAAGAAAATTCGTGGGAAATAAGATGGCTGATGAAATCCTGAAAATCCGTCCCGCTTCCGAAACCAAGTGGGATGTCGTCTCGCTCGGCGAAGTGATGCTTCGCCTCGATCCCGGCTTCGGCCGCATTCGCACCGCCCGCGAATTCAAGGTGTGGGAAGGCGGCGGCGAATACAATGTCTGCCGCGCCTTCCGCAAGTGCTGGAAGAAGCGTTCGTCCGTCGTCACCGCGTTGCCGGAGAACGACATCGGCTGGCTGGTCGAAGATTTGATCATGCAGGGCGGGGTCGACACTTCGCACATCATCTGGCGCGAATTCGACGGCATCGGCCGCAACACCCGCGTCGGCCTCAACTTCACCGAAAAGGGCTTTGGCGTGCGCGC
>DBTZ01000031.1:32866-46476 GCA_002307315.1 Alphaproteobacteria bacterium UBA1303 | reverse complement strand
AAGCTGCTGACCAAAGCCGAGGCGGCGGCGCTGCCGCAAGCTCTTGAAGCCGCTTAGGGCCCCCTCCCGAGGCTAAGCGATTTCAAGTAAGGGAAAGGGCGCCGTGCCAACGGCGCCCTTTTCTTGTGAAGGTTGTGCGTACGCGCGCCAACGGTCAATTTTAAGGTGGACCGGGCAAGGGGCTTCTGGCAAGGACATCCGTGGTCGATGTGACAGATTCGTTACGGGACAGGAGCCTCGCATGCTCGGTTGGTTTCAGATTCTGATGCCGCAGGAAGAGCGGTTTTTCGATCACTTCAACCGTCATGCCGCGATTATCGCCGAGGGCGCCGACGCGTTGGAGGCGATGTTGAGCGGGCGCCTGGCGGTGCTTGACGGCTGTCGCAAGGTGATGGACTTCGAGAACGACGCCGATGCCGTCACCCGCGAAGTGCTCAAACTGACCCGGCGCAGCTTCATCACCCCGTTCGATCGCGCCGACATCAAGGATCTGATCCTGACGCTCGACGATTCGATCGACCAGATGAAGAAGACCTGCAAGGCGATCTCCCTGTTCGAGGTTGCCAGCTTCGAGCCGCAGATGGCGGCTATCAGCGAGGTGATCGTCGAGACTGCCAAGCACACCGTCGAGGCGGTGGCGCTGCTGGGTGACTTGCGCAAGCAGGCGGCCAGGGTGAACGCGGTGACCGAAACGATCATCAAATTGGAGGAATCCGCCGACGAAATCCACAATCAAGGCATCAAGGCGCTGTTTCTCAAGCATCGCGGCGGTAATGCCATGGAATACATCGTCGGCGCCGAAATCTTCGACCATCTGGAAAAGGTCATGGACCGCTTTGAGGATGTGGCCAACAGCATCAGTGCCATCGTCATCGAACTGGGTTAGGGCGAAGATTCGATGGTCGCCCCGCTACTGATTTTCCTTGTCGCCGTTGCGCTGGTCTTTGACTTCCTTAATGGCCTGCACGATGCGGCCAATTCCATCGCTACCATCGTATCGACCCGGGTACTGGCGCCGCGCTGGGCGGTGTTTTGGGCGGCGTTCTTCAATTTCGTCGCTTTTTTGGTGTTCGGCCTGCATGTGGCGCGTACCATCGGCACCGGTATCGTCACCCCCAGCGTCATCACCGATCAGGTGATTTTTGGCGCGCTGATGGGGGCGATTTCCTGGAACATCATCACTTGGCTGGCTGGTATTCCCTCGTCGTCCTCGCATGCCCTGATCGGCGGGTTGGTGGGGGCCGGTGTCACCCACGCCGGCTGGGGGGTGATCGAGTGGTCGGGGCTGGGCAAGACCATCGGCGCGATCTTTCTTTCGCCCGGTCTCGGCATGGTGCTGGCGCTGCTGCTGGTGCTGATGGTTTCGTGGTTTTTGTTCAAGCGCCATGTGCCGCCGGGCAAAGTGGACAATATCTTCCGCCATGTGCAGTTTTTCTCCGCCTCGGCCTATTCGCTCGGCCACGGCGGCAACGACGCCCAGAAGACCATGGGCATCGTCACCGCGCTGCTGATCGCTCACGGCGCGCTTGAAGGCGAATTCCACGTGCCGTTATGGGTTATTTTAAGCTGTCAGACGGCGATGGCGCTCGGCACCTTGTTCGGCGGCTGGCGGATCGTGCGCACCATGGGCTCGCGTATCACCCGGTTGACGCCGTTCCAGGGCGTGTGTGCCGAAACCGCCGGTTCCATCACGCTATTCCTGGCTACTTCGTTGGGCGTGCCGGTCTCCACCACCCACACCATTACCGGCGCCATCGTCGGCGTGGGGGCGGCAAAACGCGAATCTGCGGTACGCTGGAACGTCGCCAAGGACATCGTGGTGGCATGGTTCGTCACTATGCCCGCTGCCGGATTGATCGGCGCGTTCTTTTATTGGCTGTACGGGGCGGTGTGAGCGTTGTGCCGGTGTAGTCTGAAGACCGCATTAAGCCAATCTTAACCAAAGTTGCGATATTCCTAACGTCGTCCGATTTGCGGACCGTGTTTTGTTTTTGATTTGTTCCAAAGCGCACAAGCCCTAGACTCGCGCAACGCTACCCCTAGCCAAGAATCCAGAAATCATGCAAACCACTCAAATTCCTAGACTTTTTGACTCTCTGTAATTGACTCCCTTATCTGGGACATGCTATCCCATAAAATCCCATGAAGTTGGGTTAGGTGAGGCCAATTTGGCCTCGTCGCCCGGTTCGTCGGGGCAGGGGGTAGCGTTTTATTCATGCCGGCCAAGTCGTTCATATCGACCTATACGGTCACGCTCGACTCAAAAGGGCGGGTGTGCGTGCCGGCGCCCTATCGGCAGTTGCTGGCGGCCATGCACACCGACGGCGTGTACGTTTGCCCGTCCAATCGCGGCGAGATGCTGGAATGTTTCGGCGACGATGTGCTCGATCGCGAAAAAGCCAAGCTGGATGGGCTTGATCCCTTTTCCAAGGAATACGACCGTCGCGCCGCTCGGATGGCGATACGTACGCATTGCCTGCCGTTCGACGAAAACGGCCGCATCCGTCTGCCCGACGCCCTCATTGCCCATGCCCATCTTGCGGATAAGGCGGCGATTGTGGGTGCTTTCGGCAAATTTCAGATTTGGGAGCCCTCGCGCTTCGAAGCGTTCCTGGCCGAAGCGCTTGAAGAAGAACCGGCACCGGCTACGGGCGGAGGCTCGGTATGAGCGGTCATCTGCCGGTAATGCTCCACGAAGTGCTGGAAGCGCTCAAGCCTTGCGACGGCGGGCGCTACATCGACGGCACCCTCGGCGGCGGCGGCTACACCAAAGCCATTCTTGAGGCGGCCGATTGCTCGGTGCTCGGCATCGATCGCGACCCCGATGCCGTCGCGCGCGGTAAAGTTCTGGCCGAGCAATTTCCCGGTCGGCTGATCCCAGTGCGCGGAGATTTCTCGCGGATGGACGAAATCCTCGCGGCGCAGGGCGGGGATAAGGTAACCGGCGTGGTGCTCGATCTCGGCGTCTCTTCGTTTCAGTTCGACGAGCCGGAACGCGGGTTTTCCTTTCGCGCCGACGGGCCGCTCGACATGCGCATGAGTAAAGACGGGCAAAGCGCTGCCGATTTCGTCAACACCGCCGACGAAAGAACTCTGGCCTCGATCATTGCCGAATACGGCGAGGAACGCGAAGCCCGCCGCATTGCCCGCGCCATTGTGAAGGCGCGACCGATCACGCGCACGCTTCAACTCGCCGTGCTGGTTGCCGACGTGCTGGGGCCGAAGGCCAAGGCGAAAGCCATCCATCCGGCGACCCGTACCTTCCAAGCCTTGCGCATTTACGTGAACGACGAGCTGGGCGAACTGACGCGTGCGCTTTCGGCGGCGAGCGGCGTACTTGCGCCGGGCGGCCGCCTTGCGGTGGTGTCTTTCCATTCGCTGGAGGATCGTATCGTCAAGCGGTTTCTGTCTTCTCACTGCGATACCGCCCCGCGCGCCTCGCGGCATGCGCCCGATGCGCCGGCGGCACGACCGCAATTCCGCTTGCTGAACCGTCAGGCGTCGACGCCGGGCGAAGCCGAGCTTTCCGTCAATCCGCGCGCCCGTTCCGCAAAATTGCGGGCGGCCGAGCGATTGGCGGCGTGAGGGGAGCTAAGGTCATGGTCCGCATCCTCAATTTCTTCTGCATGACGCTTTTAAGCGTTTCGATTCTTGCGCTGTATCAGATTTCCGAACGCACCCGGGTAACGGGCGTCGAACTGACGACGGTGGAACGGCAGATAGAGGAAGAACAGGCCAAAGCCGCGTTGCAGCAGGCGCGCTACGAGCACCTCGCTCGGCCCGACCGTATTCAGGAATTGGCCGAGGCTTCGCTCGGCATGAGCGATACTTCGACCGTCCAGCTTGCTTCGCTGACGCTGCTGCCGCGCAAACCGGCGCGCGACGCGCAGGTTCAATCCATCGCCGCGCCGGCAGACCCTGCCGGGCATACGGGTGCGCCGATGGTGGTGAAAATCGCCGCCCGCCTGGGGATGTAACCGCCGATGAGCGCCATGCCCTCCGTTCAGCAACGACGGATCGTCATCGGCGCGGCGCTGTGTGCGGTCGCCTTCTTGCTGGTTGGCGTCCGCCTTGCGCAGGTGACGCTGTTTCCCGCCGCCGCGGTAACCGCCAAGCTCGGCAATGTCGACCCGTCTTCGCGGGCCGACATCGTCGATCGTAACGGCGAACTGATGGCGCGCGATCTGCCGGTCTACGATCTTTATGCTCGTCCGCATATGTTCACCGATAAGCAAAATGCGGCGCGTGCCATTGCCCGGATCGCGGGTAGCGACAGTGGACGGCTTGACGCGATTTTTGTCGGCCGGCATCCTTACGTATTGGCGGCACGCCGTTTAGCGCCGGAGCAGCGTGCGGCGATCGAAAAGCTCGGCCTGCTCGGCCTCGAATTCGAAACTACGGGAAAACGCAGTTATCCAGACGGACCGATGGCGGCGCAGGTCATTGGCGTTACCGATGTCGACGGCAACGGCCTTTCCGGGTTGGAGATGGGGCTGAACGGGCAGCTCAGCGGACGCAAACCCGGCGAACGTCTCGTCACATCGCTCGATATGCGTGTCGAGTTTGCGCTGGCACGAACGATGTCGGCGGCGATGACGGAATACCGCGCTCGCGCCGCCGGCGGTTTAGTAATGGATATTGAAACCGGCGAAATTCTCGGGTTGGTGTCACTGCCCAATTTCGATCCCAACGACCGCCGTTCCGCCTCCAACGAGGCAATGCGCAACATCATGACCCAGAACGTTTACGAGTTGGGGTCGGTGTTTAAGATTTTTGCCTTCGCTCAGGCGATCGAGGACGGAACCGTCGATCTCGACGAACACTTGACAATCGGTGACGGATTCAAACTCGGTAAATACACTATCCGCGAAGCCGAAAAAATGCCGGCCACACTTGCCGCACGCGATGTACTGGCACAATCCTCCAACATCGGCACCGCCCAGATCGCCATGCGCGGCGGGCCGGCGCGCCAGCAGGCGTTTTTGTCCCGCCTCGGTCTGTTGATGCCGGCAAAAAGCGAACTGCCGGAAGTGGCTCGGCCGCTCTATCCGAAATATTGGGGCGCGGTGGAAAACGCCACCATTGCCTATGGTCACGGCATTTCCGTCAGTCCGCTTGCCTTTGCCGCCGCCGCCGCCTCGATTGTCAACGGTGGACGAAAAGTCGCGCCCACCTTTCTCAAGCGCGGGAAGGATGCGCGCGGCGCGCGGGTGATCTCGCCTCGGACCAGCGAAACTATGCGCCAGCTTTTGCGCTATGTCGTCACCAATGGCACCGGGAAGAAGGCCGACGTGCCTCAATACGGCGTCGGCGGCAAGACCGGCTCGGCGGAAAAATCGGGAAAATACGGTTACCAGGAACACAAGCTGATTACCTCGTTCTGTGCCGTATTTCCGATCGACCGCCCCCGCTATCTGGTCTTTGTGCTGCTGGATGAGCCGCACGGCAATGCCAAAACCCTCGGTTTTGCGCTCGCCGGCTATACCGCCGCGCCGCTCGCCGGACAGATCGTTTCGCGCATTGCGCCCTTGCTCGGCGTGCCGATGCGAGCCAAAACCGACAGTGCGGAGAATTCCTGATGCGGGGCGGGACGGATATCGAAAACAAGGCGGCGCTGTTGCGCGCGCGCTTTTCCGGCCTCAGCGGCGACAGCCGCAAGGCCAAGACCGGCGATCTGTTTGTGGCGGTGCCCGGCGTGGCTGTGGACGGGGCGCGGTTCATTCGCGATGCCGCAGGCAAAGGCGTCCGCGCCGTGCTTGGACGGCCGGAGGCGGAAGCATTTGCGCGCGAGGTTGGGCTGGAATTCGTCGCTTGCGACAATCCCCGTCTGATGCTGGCCAAGCTCTCGGCCGCCTATTACGGTACCGGGCCGCACGTGAAGGCGGCGGTTACCGGCACCAACGGCAAGACGTCGATCGCAGTTTTCCTGCGTGAAATCTGGACGGCGCTCGGCAAAAACGCCGCCAGCGTGGGCACCATCGGGGCCATTTCGCGAGCGGGCGAGATCAAGCTTTCCAACACTACGCCGGGGCCGTTGGAATTGCACACGCTTCTCGCCGATCTTGCCAAGGCCGGCGTCAGTCACGTGGCGGTGGAAGCTTCCAGCCACGGGCTCGATCAATACCGTCTGGATGGGCTTTGCTTCGGCGCGGTCGGCTTCACCAACATTACCCGCGACCATCTGGATTATCATTCGAGCTTCGAAGCCTATCTTGCCGCCAAACTGCGGCTGTTTTCCGATTTGGCGGAAGACGGCGCGGCGGCGGCGATCAATCGGGATGCCGAATATGCCGAAGCCTTTGCCGACGTCGCCGATGCGCGCCACCTTCGGGTGATCGGCGTCGGCGAGAAGGGCGAGACCATCCGGCTGCTGGCGTGCCAACCGCATCTCGACGGTCAGGATTTGCGCCTGCGCTTCTACGGCCGGAAGTATTCCGTGGCGCTGCCGCTTGCCGGCGGGTTCCAGGCCGCGAACGCGCTGATGGCGGCCGGCATGGCCATCGGTCTCGACGAGCCGGCGGATGCGGTGTTCGCCGCCTTGGAAGGTTTGAAGGGCGCGCCGGGCCGCTTGGAAAAAGTTGCCATCGCTCCGTCGGGTGCGCCGGTGTTCGTCGATTATGCCCATACCCCGGATGCGCTGGAGGTAGTGCTGAAGGCGTTGCGTCCGCACACTGGTGGCCGGCTGATCGTGGTGTTCGGCTGCGGCGGCGACCGCGACAAGGGCAAACGTCCGTTGATGGGCAAGGCGGCGGCGGCGCTCGCCGATGCCGTCATCGTCACCGACGACAATCCGCGCTCCGAGGAACCGAGCGTCATCCGCCGGGAGGTCCTCGCCGGCTGTCCGGATGCGACCGAGATCGGCGATCGGCACGAAGCGATCCGCGCCGGCATCGAACTGTTGCAAGCCGGCGATATTCTGGTGATCGCCGGCAAAGGCCACGAGTCCGGTCAGATAGTCGGCAAGAACGTATTTCCTTTCAGCGATCGCGACGAAGCGATCGAGGCGGCGCGCGCCCTGGGCGGCGCGGCGGCAGGACAATCATGAACGCGCTGTGGACATCCGCCGAACTCGCAGCCGCCACGCTCGGGCGAGCGCATGCGCCGTTCGCCGCAAACGGCGTCTCGATCAATTCGCGCAGCCTCGCGCCCGGCGATCTCTACATCGCCATCAAGGGCGAGCATCACGATGGCCACGATTTCACCAAGGATGCGTTTGCCGCCGGCGCGGCGGGGGCGCTGGTATCTCACCTGCCGCCGGGCGTTTCCGCCGGTGCGCCGCTGCTCATGGTGGCCAACGCCCAGCGCGGGCTGGAAGATGTCGGCCGTGCCGCCCGCGCCCGCACTCATGCCGAGGTGCTGGCGGTTACCGGCAGCGTCGGCAAGACCACGGCCAAGGAGATGCTGCATCTGGCCTTCGGCGCACTGGGGAGAACCCACGCCTCGACCGGCTCGCTCAACAATCACTGGGGCGTGCCGCTGACGCTGGCCGCCCTGCCGCGCGATGCCGAGGTTGCGGTGATCGAGATCGGCATGAACCATTTCGGCGAAATCCGTGCGCTGAACGCGATGGTGCGTCCGCACGTGGTGCTGATTACCGCCGTTGCACCGGCACATATCGAGTTCTTCGGGTCTCTCGAAGCCATAGCCGATGCCAAGACGGAAATCTTCGAAAACCTGATCCCGGGCGGGTCGGCGCTGCTGCCTGCCGACAGCCCGCTGACGGATCGCTTGAAGGCGCGGGCGAAACTGGCCGGGGTGGCCAACGTTATGACGTTCGGCTTCGCGGCGGGCGATGCGCATCCGACCGCGTATGCGGAAACCGCAAGCGGAGCGCGGGTCAAAGCCGACATCGGCGGCGAGGCGGTGGAATTCGTTTTGAATGCGCCGGGAAGACACAACGCACTGGCCGCGACGGCGGCGCTGTTGTGCGTCAAGGTGCAAGGCGGCGACGTCCGCAATGCGGCTGCGGCTTTGCAGGGGTTTTCCGCGCTTAAAGGGCGCGGCGAAAAAATCGCCATCGGCGGCACGACGGTGATCGACGAGAGCTACAACGCCAATCCGGCATCGATGGCGGCGGCGTTGACGCTGCTGACGTCGGCCGAGGGACGGAAGATCGCGGTGCTCGGCGACATGCTGGAAATGGGCGGGGCGGCCGACGAGATGCACGCCGGTCTTGCCGATGTCGTGGCGAAGAACTGCGATCTGGCTTTTCTTTGCGGCCCGCACATGCAGGCGTTGTGGCAGGTGCTGCCGCAGCGCGTTCGCGGTGCCTGGGCCGAGGATTCCGCAAAACTGGCGCCGACGGTGGCGGATGCCGCCGCCGCAGGCGATACGTTTCTCATCAAGGGTTCGCACGGCAGCAAAATGGCGAAAATCATCGACGCGCTTAAGGCGCGCATGGGGTAGGGGCAAGATGTTTCATTTCCTTTTCTATCTTCCGAACGCCGATCACATCGCTTTTCTGCGGCTGTTCAAATATCTCACCTTCCGCGCCGGCGGAGCGGTGCTGACCGCGTTGTTCATCGCCTTTTGGCTCGGCCCTAAGCTGATCCGTTGGCTGAAGGTCAGGCAGGGCAAGGAAGGTCAGCCGATTCGCGAGGACGGGCCGAAGCGTCACATCGTCGAGAAAAAAGGCACGCCGACCATGGGGGGGGTGTTGATCCTGCTGCCGTGGATTGTGGCGACGCTGCTGTGGGCCGATTTGTCGAACGTCTACGTCTGGACTGCGGTGCTGGTGACGCTGGCCTACGGTCTTCTCGGTTTCGCCGACGACTACAAAAAGGTTACCAAGCACAGCAGCGCGGGGCTTAGCGGCAAGGTAAGGCTGCTGATCGAATTCTCCGTCGCCTTTCTCGCCACCTATCTCATTATGCAGGTCGAGGTGCCGGCTCAGCAGGGCGTGTTGGCGTTTCCCTTTGCCAAGCAGTTTGCCATCCAGTTCGGCATCACCTACATCGTGGTCGGCGGTTTCGTCATCGCCGGCTCCGCCAATGCGGTGAACTTTACCGACGGCCTCGACGGCCTCGCCATCATGCCTGTCATCATTGCCGCTTCCACTTTCGTGCTGATCGCCTATCTGGTCGGCAACGAGAAATTCGCCACCTATCTGCAGATCGGTTACATCCGCGATACCGGCGAACTGGCGATCTTTCTTTCCGCGCTGATCGGCGCCGGCCTCGGATTCCTCTGGTACAACGCGCCGCCGGCGATGGTGTTCATGGGCGACACCGGTTCGTTGCCTTTGGGCGGTGCGCTCGGTGCGGTGGCGGTGGCGACCAAACACGAAATCGTGCTGGCGCTGGTCGGCGGACTGTTCGTGCTGGAGACCGTATCGGTGATGGTTCAGGTGGTGTCGTTCAAGTTGACGGGCAAACGCGTCTTTAAGATGGCGCCGATCCACCATCATTTCGAACAATTGGGTTGGAAGGAACCGACCATCGTCATCCGCTTTTGGATTATTGCGGTGATCCTGGCGTTGATAGGTCTTTCGACCTTGAAGTTGAGGTAGCGATCCGTGATACCGGCTGCATCTTTCCAGGGTAAAAAGGTCGCCGTGTTCGGGCTGGCGCGATCCGGCTTGGCTGCGGTGCGTGCTCTGGTCGCTGGCGGTGCAGACGTGCTGGCCTGGGACGATAAGACGGATGCATCCGAAAAGGCTGCGGCGGCCGGTGCCGGGGTTGTGTTCTGGGGCGATTGGCCGTGGGACGAAATTGCCGCGCTGATCTTAAGCCCCGGCGTGCCGTTGTTCTTTCCGGTGCCGCACGACGTTGTGATCCGTGCCCGCGAATGCGACATCGAGGTGATCGGCGACATCGAATTGTTCGCCCGCGGGATCAGGCCCAACCCCGAAGAAACCGGCCGTGCCCCGGTTATCGCCGTCACCGGCACCAACGGCAAGTCGACCACCACCGCTCTGATCGGCCACATTCTGAAGTCCTGCGGATACGATGCGCAAGTCGGCGGCAACATCGGCCGGCCGGCGCTTGATCTCAATCCGCCGGGACCGAAGACGGTCTATGTGCTGGAGGTGTCGTCCTATCAGATCGACCTGTCTCCCGGTTTGATCGTCGATTCCGCGGTGCTATCCAACATTACCCCCGATCACATCGACCGCCACGGTTCGTTGGAAAACTACGCCGCCGCCAAGACGCGGCTGCTGCGTCAGTCCGCCAAGGGTGGAATTTGCGCGATCGGCATCGACGACGGATATTGCGCGTCGATCTACACCAATCTCGTCTCGGCGGGGCGTAACGCGACGCCGGTAGCGGTCGGCAAGATTCTCGGCCGCGGTTTGTTCGTGCTCGACGGCGTGCTGTTCGACGCGCAAAACACTCATACCGCCAAACTGATGGATTTGCACGAGGCCAAGCGTCTGCCCGGCGCGCACAACTGGCAGAATATCGCGCTCGCCTTCGCCGCCGTGCGCCCCTGGGTCAGGAACGCCGAGGCGATATCAGCCGCGGTTAGCGAGTTTCCCGGCCTCTCCCATCGCATTGAAGAGGTCGGTCGGCGCGGGCGGTTGCGCTTTATCAACGATTCCAAGGCGACCAATTTCGATGCGGCGGCCAAGGCGCTGGCCTGTTTTGCCGACATTTTCTGGATCGCCGGCGGCCGGCCCAAGGCGGGCGGCATCGCCGGCATCGAGGCATTTCTGCCGCGTATCCGCAAGGCATTTCTGATCGGCGAAGCGGCACAAAATTTTGCCGTCACGCTGGACGGCAAGGTTCCGTTCGAGATCTGCGGTACGCTGGATGTGGCCGTCGTTGCTGCGGCACGGGCGGCGGAAGCCTCGCCGGCGGCGGAACCGACGGTGCTGCTCTCACCGGCTTGCGCGTCGTTCGATCAATTCAAGGATTTCGAAGCGCGGGGCGACGCCTTTCGCGCGTTGGCCTTGCGCCTGTGCGATCCTCTGAAGGTGGCATCATGATCAGCAGGGCGAGTCAGGGCGATTTGGCGGATTGGTGGTGGACGGTGGACCGCCTCGTCTTCTTCGTGGTGATCGGACTGGTCGGCGTCGGCTTGGTATTGGCCTTCGCCGCCAGCCCCGCAGCAAGCGGCGGACCTTTGAGCGGCGGCGATTTCCGGTATGCCGTCAAGCAGATCGCCTTCGCACTGCTCGCCGTCTGCATTCTGATTGGCGCTTCATGTTTGAAGCCGGCCCAGGTCGGCCGCGTCGCGCTTTATGTTTTTTTATTCGGTCTGGTCGGATCGGCGGCGACGCTGTTTCTCGGCGAGGAAGTGCTGGGCGCCCGGCGTTGGCTCAATATCGCAGGCATGACGCTGCAACCGTCGGAATTTCTCAAGCCCGGTTTTGCCGTCCTGGCCGCGACGATTTTGGCCGTACCTGCCGACAAAACGTGGACTAAGCCGTTTTCTACGGCAACCCCGGTGCTTCTTGCGGCGGTCGTTCTTTTGCAGCAACCCGACGTCGGACAGACATTTCTATTGCTGGCGCTATGGGCCGCGCTGCTGTTCTTCGCCGGTCAGTCGCTGAAGTGGATTTGGGCGATATGCGGCGGAGCAATCGGGTTTGCAACAGCCGCTTTCTTTCTGTTTCCGCATGTCAATCATCGCATCCGGCAGTTTATCGACGTCGGCGGCGAGGGCTATCAGGTCGATCTGTCGTTGCGGGCCTTTGCCCACGGCGGTTTGTTCGGCGTCGGTCCCGGCGCAGGCAGCGTCAAATACCGTTTGCCCGATGCCCATTCCGATTTTATTTTCGCGGTGGCGGGTGAGGAATACGGCTTTTTGGTCTGTGCCCTGATCGCGGCTTTGTTCTGTGTTCTGGCGGTACGACTAATGCTGCGCGCCGCCGATCAGCGCGACACCTTCTCCCGGCTCGCTGCGGCCGGCCTCGCAACGGTGGTGGCGCTGCAAGCTTTCATCAATATGGGCGTTGCGGTAAACCTGCTGCCGGCAAAGGGTATGACGCTGCCGTTTATTTCCTACGGCGGTTCCTCGCTGTTTGCGGTGGCGCTGACTATGGGTTTTGCCTTGGCGCTAACCCGCAGGCGTTCGCAATTGGAGCGGCGCGAGCAACCGTTCGCTTTCATGAAAGGAGCGGCGGAATGAAGACGGTCGTGTTGGCCGCCGGCGGTACCGGCGGACATCTGTTTCCGGCGCAAGCTCTGGCGGGCGAAATGGCCAAGCGCGGTTGGCAGGTCGTGGCGCTGACCGACAAGCGGGCGAGCGCCTATGCCGGTGATTTTTCCGGCGCAACGGTCGAGACCGTCCCGTCCGCGGCCCTGTCCGACCGATCGCCGTTCGGCCTCTTGCGTGCGCCGTTCGAAATTCTTGCCGGTATTCTGGTGTCGCGAAAAAAACTCAACAGGCTGAAGCCTGCCGCCGTCGTCGGTTTCGGCGGCTATCCCTCGTTGCCGGTGATGCTGGCGGCATGCTGGGGCGGCTATCCAACCGCGATTCTGTCGCCCGACGCGCTTCTGGGCCGCGCCAATCGCGCGTTGGCCAATCGGGTGAAATGCATTGCCGCCAATTTCCCGCTCAAACGCTTTCTGCCCAAGGACATGTCGAAGGTGGTCTACACCGGCAACCCGCTCAGGCCCGAAGTCGTGGCGCTGGCGGACGCAGCCTATGAGCCACCGGCCGCGGACGAAGGCATTCGGCTTTTGGTGTTCGGCGGCAGTCAGGGCGCCCGTTATTTCAGCGAGACGGTGCCATCGGCGATCGCCAGACTGCCGGAGACCTTGCGGACCCGTCTTGACATCGTGCAGCAGTGCCGACCGGAAGATCTGGGCCGGGTGCGCAAAGCTTACGACGGGATGAAGGTCAAGGCCGAGCTGGCGCCGTTCTTTGCCGATTTGCCGCAACGGGTGGCATGGAGCCATCTGACTATCGCCCGCGCCGGCGCCGGTACGGTGAGCGAACTCGCCGCTATCGGTCGGCCGGCGATCCTAGTGCCGCTACCCCATGCGCTCGACGACAACCAGACGCCAAACGCCGACGCGTTGGTCGATGCCGGCGGCGGTTGGAGTTTCGTTCAGAAGAAACTGACACCGGCGAAGCTGGCCGCGCTGCTCGATGAAATTTTTGCCACCCCGCAAGGATTGACGACGAAGGCGCAAGCGGCGAAGGCGCTGGGCAAGCCGCACGCCACTGCGGCGCTGGCCGATTTGGTGGAGAAATTGGAAAAAAATGACTAAGCGCGCGCAAACCAGAGTTCCGCTTGACATCGGCGCGATCCACTTTATCGGCATCGGCGGCATCGGCATGAGCGGTATCGCCGAGATCATGCACAATCTTGGCTACAAGGTGAAAGGCTCGGATGCGGCCGAAAACGCCAACGTCAAGCGGCTTAAGGCGATGGGAATTCCGATTGCCGTCGGTCAGGCGCCGGACAACATCAAGGACGCCCATGTGGTGGTCTATTCCTCGGCGATCAAGCCGGGCAATCCCGAATTCGATGCCGCTCGCGAACAGGGGTTGCCGATGGTGCGCCGCGCCGAAATGCTGGCCGAGATCATGCGGCTGAAATCCTGCGTCGCGGTGGCGGGAACCAACGGCAAGACCACCACCACGACAATGGTGGCGGCGTTGTTGGATGCCGGTGGCATCGACCCCACCGTGGTCAACGGCGGCATCATCAACGCCTA
>DBTZ01000031.1:528-32605 GCA_002307315.1 Alphaproteobacteria bacterium UBA1303 | reverse complement strand
ATCAACGCCTATGGCACCAACGCCCACCTTGGCGAAGGCGAATGGGTGGTTGTCGAGGCCGACGAGTCCGACGGCAGCTTCCTGCGCTTGCCGGCCACCATCGCGGTGGTCACCAACGTCGATCCCGATCACATCGATTTCTACGGTTCCTACGACCGTCTGCGCGAGTCGTTCCGCCAGTTCGTCGAGAACGTGCCATTCTACGGTTTTGCCGTTCTCTGCATCGACCATCCGGCGGTGCAGGCAATGGTCGGTCAGATCGCCGACCGCCGCATACTGACCTACGGCCTTTCGCCCCAGGCCGACGTGCGGGCGGTGAATTTGCGTTTTGTCGAAGGTGCGTCGCACTACGACGTCGTCCTTACCGACCGTCGCAAAGGCGCGCAAAACAAACTCGAAGGTTTGTGTCTGCCGATGCCGGGCGAGCACAATGTGCTGAATTCGCTGGCCGCCATCGCGGTGGCACGCGAACTCGGCGTGAAGGACGAAACCGTCGTCAAGGCTTTGGCGGCGTTCGGCGGGGTCAAGCGCCGCTTTACCAAGGTCGGAAACGTCGGGGGCTGCGCCATTATCGACGATTACGGCCACAATCCGTTCAAGATCGCCGCCGCCTTGAAGGCCGCGCGCCAAGCCTATGCCGGTCCCATTGTCGCCGTGGTACAGCCGCATCGTTATACCCGCCTGCGCGATACCTTCGAGCAGTTCGCCGCCTGCCTCAACGACGCCGATGTAGCGGTGATCGCGCCGGTCTATGCCGCCGGCGAGGCGCCGATAGCGGACTTCGACCGCGACGCTTTCGCCGAAGCCTTACGTGCCCACGGCCATAAACATGTGTTGACCATCGACGGCGAGGCCGACTTGGCGAAAACCGTGGCTCCGCTCGTCGCGGCCGGCGGTGCCATCGTTTGTCTCGGCGCCGGCTCGATCTCGGCCTGGGCCAATGCCCTTCCGGCGGCGCTGGAAAAGATCGGAGGGAAGTAAGATGGCGTTTTCTCCTCTGCCGAAGCTACCGGACGTGCGCGGTTCCTATACGCTCGAAGCGCCGCTCGCCCCGTTTGTGTGGTTCCGCACCGGCGGGCCGGCGCAAGTGTTGTTCCGTCCGGCGGACGCCGACGATCTGGCGTATTTTCTCAAGAACCGCCCGGCCGAGGTGCCGTTGACCGTAATCGGCGTCGGCTCCAATTTGTTGATCCGCGACGGCGGCGTGGCCGGCGTGGTGATCCGCCTTTCTTCCGCCTTCGGTCGGGTGGTTTGCGAAGGAACCCGTATCCATGCCGGTGCCGCCGCGCTCGATTCCGCGGTGGCCAAGGTCGCGGCTGCGGGCGGCGTGGCGGGCTTCGAATTCCTGCGCGGCATTCCAGGCACTGTCGGCGGGGCGCTCAGGATGAACGCCGGCTGTTACGGCAGCGAGGTGAAAGACGTATTCGTCTCCGCTACCGCCATCGACGGGCGGGGCGAGCGGCACGAACTATCGCCTACCGACATGGCGTTTGCCTATCGCCGTACGGACGTGCCGGAGGATTACCTCTTCGTCGAAGCGGTGTTCGAGGGCAAACCCGACGACCAAGCGTCCATCCAGGCTCGTATGGACGAAATGATGAAGAACCGCGAGACCGTGCAGCCGGTGCATTCGCGCACCGGCGGCTCGACCTTCAAAAACCCGGAAGGCCATCAGGCTTGGAAACTGATCGACGAAGCCGGCTGCCGGGGGATGAAGGTGGGTGGAGCCTCGGTCTCCAACCTGCACTGCAATTTTCTGATTAACGACGGCGGGGCTACGGCATCCGACATCGAAGCCCTGGGCGAACAGGTCCGCGCGAAGGTCAAGGAAAAATCCGGTATCGTGCTGGAATGGGAAATCAAACGGGTAGGTGTGGCATGATGAAGAAAGTGGCGGTGCTGATGGGCGGCTATTCCTCGGAGCGCGAGGTCTCGCTGGTGTCGGGCGCCGGCTGCGCGGGCGCTTTGCGGGAGGAAGGGTTCGAAGTGGCCGAGATCGACCCCAAGACCTCGGATCTTGCCGCCCAGCTCAATGCCTATAAACCGGATGTCGCCTTCAACGCTCTGCACGGCCGCTTCGGCGAGGATGGTTGCGTGCAAGGGCTGTTGGAATTGATGCGTATTCCCTATACCCATTCCGGCGTCTTGGCCTCGGCAATGGCGATGCACAAGGATCGCGCCAAGCTGGCTTTGGCTGCCGCCGGGGTGCCGCTTGCCAAGTCGCTGGTGTGCGATCGCCATGAAGCTGCCGGCCGCCATCTGATGGAGCCGCCCTATGTGATCAAGCCGGTGGACGAAGGCTCGTCGGTGGGCGTCTATATAATAAGGGAGGGTGATAACCGTCCGCCCGAGTCTTTGGGGTCGGACCGGTGGACGTTGACCGATAAAATGATGGTCGAGGAATATATCCCCGGCCGCGAACTGACCGCGGCGGTGATGGACGGAAAAGCCCTGGCGGTGACCGAGATCGACACCAATCTCGCCTTCTACGATTACGAAGCAAAGTATGCCGCCGGCGGTTCGCACCACACGCTGCCCGCGCCGTTGCCGCTTGAAGTGACGGAAGAAGCCATGCGCTTGGCCGAGCGGGCCCATGCGGCTCTGGGCTGCCGCGGCGTGTCGCGTGCCGATTTCCGCTACGACGACACCGAGGGCAAGCATCGTCTGGTGGTGCTGGAGGTCAATACCCAGCCGGGGATGACTCCGACCTCGCTGGTGCCCGAGCAGGCCGCCTATCGCGGCATTTCCTACGGCAAGCTGTGCCGCTGGCTGGTGGAGGACGCTTCGTGCGACAGGTAAGGAAACCGCGCCAGCCCGACGCCCGCAGCCAAATTAAGCGGGGCGAGACCCGTCGGCCGTCGCGCGAGGGGCGGGGGGCCGCCGGCCGACGCGACAAGCCCGAAGCGGGCGGCCGCGGCCGATTTTCCGGTTGGCTCAAGGCGCTGTTTTCCTTTCGCCATCCCATCTTTCTGATGAGTTTTTTGTTGACGGTACTGGTGTTGGTGATTGCCGTCCTCGTCAGCGGTGTGATCGGCCGCACGGTGAAGCACGTTGAAACCTCGATGGGGACTGGAGCCGTCGACGCCGGTTTTGCCGTTCGGGCCGTCACCATTTTGGGTAACCAGCGTACCCCGAAGGCATCGGTGCAAGCGGCCCTCGGGTTCAATCCGGGGGGGGATATCTTCGGTATCGATCTGTTTGATGCGCGTGCGCGCCTGCTCAGGCTGCCCTGGGTCGCCGAGGCGCAAGTGCGCCGCCGCTATCCCGGCGACATCGCTGTGCATATCGTCGAAAAGCAGCCGTTCGCTCGTTGGCAGGGCGAAAACGGAAGCTTTGTCATCGATCGCGAGGGCGGACGGATCACCGATCACGGCGTCGAGGCCTTCGGGCACCTGCCGCTGATCGCCGGTACCGGTGCGCCGAAGTTTGCCGCCGAGATCGTCGAGTCGGTGATGCGTCATCCGGCGGTGGCGGCGCGGGTGACGACCTATCAGTATCAGTCGGAGCGGCGATGGAACCTGTTGCTCGACGATGGGGTGACGGTCAAGTTGCCGGAGTTAGGCTGGGTCAAGCAGCTCGATCACCTGGAGTGGCTGATCGTCAAGAAACGGATTCTCGAATATGACGTGAAGGAAATCGACCTGCGCGACAGCAATCGCGACAAGAAAAACTATGATTATTTCCGCAAACAGGGATCGCCGCCGACAGTGGTTAAGGACACTAAGGGGCGGGCGATCTGATGGCGGACGGACCCCGTAAGATTGTCGGCGACACGAACCCTATGCGTAGCGGGCTGGTGACGGCGCTCGATGTCGGCACGTCGAAGGTGGCGTGTTTGATCGCCCGCATCGAGGATGGCGCCATTCGCATCGTCGGTTCCGCCCTGCGCGCGAGCCGGGGCATGCGTGCCGGTACCCTGGTCGACCTTAACGCGACGGTGGAAGCGATCGGCGAATGCGTCAACGCGGCGGAAACCATGGCCGATACCCGCGTGCCCGGCGTCATTGTCTCCGTCAATTGCGGTTCTCCGGCCAGTGTGACCGCCAGGACGGCGATGACGCTCGACGGCACGCTGGTGACGGATGCCCACCTGCGTGCGCTTCTAGCCGACGGTCGCGCCCGCTGCACGCGCGAAGGCTACGAGATTATCCAGGCTTCGCCCACCGGTTACGTGGTCGATGAAGTGAGGGGGGTGCGAGATCCCTCCGGCATGTTCTGCCAGCAACTGGGTGCCCAAATGCATGCGGTAGCGGTCAGGCCGCCGCCGTTGGCCAATTTACGTCTGGCGGTCGACCGCTGTCGTCTGAATGTCGCCGCCGCCTTGTTCGCGGGCTATGCCAGCGCCCGTTCGGTGTTGACCGACGACGAGCGGCAACTCGGCGCCACTCTGATCGACATGGGCGGCGGCTGTACTTCGATCGCCGTGTATATGGAGGGCCATCTTGCCCATGTCGAGGTGGTGCCGATCGGCGGCGTTCTCGTCACCAACGATCTTGCCCAGATGCTGGCGGCGCCCTGGGAAGAGGCCGAACGGGTCAAGGTGCTGCACGGCGCGGCGCTCGGCGATCTCGAAGCAGGCGCCGCCGACTTGGTGGCGGTGGCACAGATGGGCGAGGAAGGCGAAGAAAACGCTATAAAATTTCCCCGGTCTACGCTGACCCGTATCATCCAGGCGCGTATCGAGGAAACTTTCAGCGAAGTACAGCGTCGTTTGCGCGAATCCGGCTTCGATGTGGCGGCGGGACGGCGGGCTGTGCTGACCGGCGGCGCCTCTCAGCTTGGGGGGGTTCGCGAACTGGCGGGACGCATCCTCAACAAGCAGGTGCGTCTGGGCAAGCCTTCCGGGTTTATCGGATTGCCCGAAAGTGCGGCAGGACCGGACTACGCCTGTGCCGCCGGTCTCATCATTGCCGGCGCATCGATGCCGCCCGAGCAACTCAATTCAGAAATTTCGTCGCTATCGCATGAAACAGGCACAAAAGGCTGGTTGTCGAGATTGACCGGTGCCCTGTTCGGATGATTCAACATAAGAAGAGTGATTCGCCGGGAAATGGTGTGGACATGGACGAGGTGAGTTCAGAGGAGAATAAATATGGCGATCAATTTTAAGCCGCCCGAGGCGAGAGAGCTGCGGCCGCGGATAACCGTGTTGGGCGTCGGTGGCGCTGGTGGTAATGCCGTCAACAATATGATCGCGTCCAAGCTCGAAGGCGTGGACTTCGTCGTCGCTAATACCGACGCGCAGTCTTTGGCGCAATCGAAGGCCGAACGCCGCATACAACTCGGTGCGCAGGTGACCGAAGGGCTGGGCGCTGGCGCGCAGCCCGACGTCGGTCGGGCCGGGGCCGAGGAGACGCTCGACGAAATCATGGAGCACCTAAGCGAGTCGCACATGGTGTTCATCACCGCCGGCATGGGCGGCGGCACCGGTACCGGCGCCGCGCCGGTGATCGCACGGGCGGTGCGCGAGATGGGCATCCTCACCGTCGGTGTGGTGACCAAGCCGTTCGCTTTCGAAGGCGATCGCCGTATGCGTTTGGCGGAAAAAGGCATTACCGAACTGCAACAGTTCGTCCACACTCTGATTGTCATCCCTAACCAGAACCTGTTCCGCATCGCCTCCGACCGCACCACCTTTGCTCAGGCCTTCGCAATGGCCGACGACGTTCTGCATGCCGGCGTGCGCGGAGTGACCGATTTGATCGTCCAACCCGGCATGATCAACCTCGACTTTGCCGATATTCGCAGCGTCATCGCCGAAATGGGCAAGGCGATGATGGGTACCGGTGAGGCCGAGGGCGAGGAACGCGCCGTCAAAGCCGCCGATCTGGCGATTTCCAATCCGCTACTTGACGACGTGTCGATGAAGGGCGCGCGCGGTGTTTTGATCAACATCACCGGCGGTCCCGATTTGACTCTGTTCGAGGTCGAGCAGGCCGCCAACCGGGTGCGCGCCGAGGTCGATCCCGACGCCAACATCATTTTCGGCAACACTATTCTCGAAGATATGGAAGGCCGGGTTCGTGTTTCGGTGGTCGCTACGGGCATCGATGCACAACAGATGAAGATGCCCGATAACGTCGAGCCGTTTCGCCTCAAGCCGGCGGCTCGCAAGGTAGTAGAACCGCCCAAGCCGGAGCCACAGTATCGCCCGGCCGTTACTGCACGCGCTTCTGCGCCGGTCTATGCTCCTGCGGCGCCGGTTGCCGCTCCGGCGGCGGCGATGCCGCTTAATCCGGTGCGCCGTCAAGTCGAGGCTATTGCCGACGAGATGGGGGCCGCCACTGCCGAACATCAGTCCGTCGAACAGTCTATCCTCGGCGGCACGCCGCGGCGGGTGATCGGGGAAGACGACATCCCGCCGATGCCGGGCACGATGCAGCCGGCGCTGCAGTCCGAACCGATGCACGCCAACTTGCCGCAAACCGAGGCGGAACCCGAACGGCGTGGCTGGGGCTTCCTCGGCCGTCGCAAGCCGCGGGAAGAACTGCGCCGGGAACCCATTCAGCCGTCGCGTCAGGCACCGCAGCCCACGCCGCAGTCGGTGCAACGCGCGGAGGCGCAGCCGATGCGTGTCGACTATGGCCGTCAGGCTTCGCAAGGCCAAAATTCGCAAGGATTGGTTCAGACGGACGATCTGTTCCCCGAAAATACCCGGGACGAACAGTTTGAAATCCCGGCTTTCCTGCGCCGTCAGACCAACTGATCCATCCTTGAATTGACGAAACGAAAACAAAAAGGCCCCGGAAACGGGGCCTTTTTTTCAGTTTTGCGCAATCCTGTACGCCGGATCGGAAAATGGGCGCGACGAAGCCGCCCCCGTTGGCTATAAAACGGCATGACCCGACGAACCATTGCCCGCGAGGTATCCGCCGATGGCATCGCCCTGCATGCCGGGACGGTGGTGCGTATGACACTGCGACCTGCCGGCGCCGGCGCCGGCATCGTCTTCCGCCGAGCCGACCTTGGGGCGGTTATTCCCGCCCGCTACGATCTGGTGGGCGAGACGCAACTCGGCACCGTGCTGGTTTCGGGTGCGGCCAGGGTTGGCGTCATCGAACACCTGATGGCTGCCATCGTCGGGTGTGGAATCGACGATCTTGAGGTCGAATTGGACGGACCCGAGCCGCCGATTCTCGACGGCAGCGCGCTTGGCTACCTGGAGTTGCTTGAGCGCGCAGGGAAGCAACTTCAAGGCGGGGAACGCACCGCCTTCGTTGTGCGGACGCGCGTAGAAGCGATGCAAAAAGGCGCCGTCGCCACATTGGAGCCGTTCGAAAAACAGGTGTTCGACTTCGAGATCGATTTTCAAAGTACCGTCATTGGCTGCCAGCGTTTTTCCTTTGCCTTCGGCGAGGCGGAATTCCGTCGCGACATCGCCCCGGCCCGCACTTTCGGCTTCGTCAAAGACCTCGAAACCCTGCATAAGTTGGGGCTTGGACGGGGCGCTTCGCTGGATAACACCCTGGCGATCGACGAGGGGCACGTGGTTAACGCGGACGCGATGCGCTTTTCCGACGAATTTGTTCGCCACAAGATCCTGGATGCTATCGGCGATTTGGCTTTGGCGGGCGCGCCCCTAATCGGCCGGTTTTCCGGGAAACGTTCCGGTCATGCCCTCAACAATGCATTACTTCGCGCTTTGTTCGCCGACTCGGCGAATTTTCAAAGGATTGCCGTTTCTTAACCTGCTAGCGACGATAGAAAAATCGGTCCTGTCGGTCTCTTCCTCTAGACCGGGCTTGCACCTCGGTGGCATAAGGGGACGGGTTAGTCTTTTGTATTATCGCGCTTCTTATCCGAAACCCGTCGCACCGCTACGGAACCTTTCCATGACGCCATCAAAGCATACTCTGCGCCTTCTCGCCACGACGACGGTTCTCCTAAGTGCATTACTGCTATCCGGTTGCAGCTGGCTGAGAAGCAATAATCCGATGGGTCCGGATGCGAGCAAGGATGCCGTCTATCGCGAACGGCCGATCTATACGATCTACCGCGATGCCTGGAAAAAGGTGCGGAGCGGCGACTGGGAGGAGGGTGCCAAGCAGTTCGCCGAGGTCGAACGCCAGCATCCTTATTCAATCTGGGCTCGTCGCGCCTCTTTGATGAGCGTCTTCTGTTATTACGAAGCCAACAAGTACACCGAGGCGATCGGTTCCGCCGAGCAGTTCATCACCTTGCACCCCGGCAGTAAGGAAGTGGCCTACGCGTTTTACATAAAGTCGGTCTCGCTCTACGAGCAGATTGTGGACGTCGAGCGCGATCAGGAGAAGACGCAGATCGCGTTGGTGGCCCTGCAGGACGTGGTGCAGCGCTTTCCCAATACCGAATACGCCCGCGACGCCACCTTGAAAATCGACCTGACCTACGACCATCTTGCCGGCAAGGAGATGGACATTGGCCGCTATTACCTGTTCCAGGGCGATTATATCGGCGCCATTAACCGCTTTCGTGTCGTGGTGGAGCAGTATCAGAAGACCTCGCAGATTGCCGAAGCGCTGGAGCGGCTGACCGAAGCCTACTATGCGCTCGGTCTCACCAGCGAGGCGCAGACGGCTGCTGCCGTTCTCGGTCATAACTACCCCGGTAGCTCTTGGTACAAAGCGGCTTACGATCTTCTGACCGGCCACAAGCTTAAGCCCGTCGAGGACAAAAATTCATGGATCAGCAAGGCGTTCGGATCTGGCACTTGAGCCTGCGCCCTTGATCTTGGTTGCGTCCGCTGTTTCGATGGATCCGGATAAGATTCGCGAAGGCAAGCCATGCTCGCGGCGCTGACTGTGCGCGACATCGTGTTGATCGAAACGGCGACGCTGGAATTCGTCCCCGGTCTCAACGTGCTGACCGGCGAAACCGGGGCGGGCAAATCCATCCTGCTCGATGCCTTGGGTCTTGCCAGCGGTGGGCGCGGGTCGGGGCGGGCGACGGTTCGCCCTGGCGCCTCTCAGGGCTCTGCTGCGGCGGTGTTCGATCCGCCGCCAAAACATCCGGCGCGGGCGCTGCTGGCCGAACAGGGCATCGTCGCCGAGGGCGAGATCGTCTTTCGCCGCACCTTGAGCGCCGACGGGCGTAGCCGTGCCTTTCTCAACGACGAACCGGTAGGCGTGCAGCTTCTGAAGGATGTCGGCGCGCTGCTGTTGGAGGTGAACGGGCAAGCCGACGACCGCGGCCTATTCGATGTCGCCACCCATCGCGGGCTTCTCGATGCCTTCGGCGGGCACGAGGATTTATGCGCCGCGTTGGCCGCGCGGTTTGCCGATTTTGCATCCGCGCGCGCCACACTGGATGGCATAAAGGCCGAACAAATCAAGGCCGCGGAAGATGCCGATTACATCAAGGCGGCGGTCGAGGAACTGGCGGCGCTCGATGCATTGCCCGGTGAAGAAGCCGCGTTGGCGGGCGAGCGGGCGCTGTTGATGAATGCCGCGCGCATCGCCGAAGATATTTCGGCGGCCGGCGAGATGCTGGCGGGCGAACGCGGGGCAGAGAATCTGCTCTCCGGTGCGCTGCGGAAAATCTCGCATTTGGGCGACGAGGCGCGCGAGGCCGCCGCCCCGGCGTTGGCCGCACTGGAGGCGGCGTTCGCCTCTGCCGAAGAGGCGCGGCGCGAGTTGGAAAGTTTTCTTGTCCGTCTCGATGCCGATCCCTCCGAACTGGAGCGCAAGGAGGAACGGCTGTTTGCCATTCGCGCGGCGGCACGCAAGTTCTCGGTCGCGCCCGATGCGCTAGCGGAGGTATTGGCCGCTTTCAGGGCGCGGCTTGATCTGATCGATCTGGGCGGCGAGAAAATCGCCGCCGCCGAGGCGGCGCTGAAATCTGCCGAAGCCGACATGCGGGCGGCGGGCAAAAAACTTTCGGTGGCGCGCGCTGCGGTGGCATCGAAGCTCGAAGCGGCGGTGGCGGCGGAGCTGAAGCCGCTTAAGCTTGGTCACGCCCGCTTCCGGGTGGCTTTGGCGGCACTCGAAGTGCCATCGGCGCAGGGGCTGGAACGCGTTGCCTTCGAAATTGCAACCGTGTCAGGCGCCCCCTTCGGTCCGCTGACCAAGATCGCTTCCGGCGGCGAGTTGGCGCGATTTTCGTTGGCCATTAAGGTGGCTTTGGCCGAGGAGCGTCCGCCTGCGGCGCTGGTGTTCGACGAGGTCGATCGCGGCGTCGGCGGCGCGGTGGCCGACGCGGTGGGCGAGCGGTTGCAGCGCTTGGCGGAAAGCGCGCAGGTGCTGTTGGTCACCCATTCGCCGCAGGTGGCGGCGCGGGCGGCGAAACACTTCCGCATTACGCGGGTCAAAGACAAGACCACGGTGGTGCGTTTAAGTGACGAGGAGCGCGTCGAGGAAGTGGCGCGGATGCTGTCCGGCGCCTCGGTGACCGACGAAGCCCGTG
The DNA here is from genome assembly GCA_002307315.1 of Alphaproteobacteria bacterium UBA1303. Classification (GTDB taxonomy): domain Bacteria; phylum Pseudomonadota; class Alphaproteobacteria; order Micropepsales; family Micropepsaceae; genus Rhizomicrobium. The sequence goes on along the minus strand of DBTZ01000031.1, from coordinate 22,225 downwards.
CCGCCGCCAAGAAGCTGATCGAAGAGGCGCAGCGGCCGAAAAAGGTGGCGCGGAAGAAGGCATGAAAACGCCGAAGCTGGTAGCAGAGCTGACCGAAGCCGAGGCGAAGGGCGAACTGGCACGCCTTGCTCGCGTTATTGCCGATGCCGATGCGCAATATTACCGCGACGACGCGCCCAAGCTGTTCGATTTCGAATACGACGATTTACGCAAGCGCAACGCCGCGATTGAGGCGCGGTTCCCCGATCTGGTGCGTGCCGACAGCCCGTCGCACCGCGTCGGCGCCAAGCCGTCCGAGAAATTCGCCAAGGTCGCGCACCGCATTGCAATGCTGTCGCTCGACAATGCGTTCTCGGATGAAGATGTCGAGGAATTCTGCGGCCGTATTCGCCGCTTTCTCGGCCTTGCCGACGATGCGCAGCTCGCCTTCGTCGCCGAACCCAAGATCGACGGGTTATCGGCATCCTTGCGCTACGAAGACGGCGTGTTCGTGCTGGGGGCGACGCGCGGCGACGGCGTCGAAGGCGAGGACATTACCGCCAACTTACGCACGTTGAAGGATGTGCCGCTGCGTATTGACGGCGCGCCGCAGGTGCTGGAGGTGCGCGGCGAAGTCTACATGAGCCACGCCGATTTTTCCGCTTTGAACGAGCGTCAACAGGCGGCAGGGGGAAAAATATTCGCCAACCCGCGCAATGCCGCCGCCGGCAGTTTGCGTCAGCTCGATCCGAGCATCACCGCTTCGCGTTCTTTGCGTTTCTTCGCCTACGCCTGGGGCGAGGTCGGCGACATGCCGGCCGACACCCATTGGGGGATGCTGCAGGCGTTCAAGCGCTACGGATTCTCGGTTAACCCGGAAATCCGCCGTTGCCGGAGCGCGGCCGAATTGATCGCCTTTTTCCGCGCTATCGGCGAAAAGCGCGCCCTTCTCGGCTACGACATCGACGGCGTGGTCTACAAGATCGACGATCTCGATTTGCAGCGACGCCTCGGTTTCATCGCTCGAAGCCCGCGATGGGCGACCGCCCACAAATTTCCCGCCGAGCAGGCCGAGACTGTGGTCGAAGCCATCGACATTCAGGTCGGCCGCACCGGCAAGCTGACGCCGGTGGCGAAGCTGCGGGAAATCAATGTCGGCGGGGTGTTTGTTTCGAACGCCACCTTGCACAACGAGGACGAGATTGCGCGCAAAGATGTACGCATCAAGGATACCGTGGTGGTGCAGCGCGCCGGTGATGTGATCCCGCAAATCGTGCGGGTGATTTTCGAAAAAAGGCCGGCGAATAGCGTGCCGTTCGTCTTTCCCCGTGTTTGTCCGTTCTGCGGGTGTCACGCGGTGCGCGAGGAGGGCGAGGTCGATTGGCGCTGCTCCGGCGGTCTCGTCTGTTCGGCGCAAATCGTCGAGCGGTTGATCCACTTCGTCTCGCGCTATTGCTTCGACATCGAAGGGCTGGGCGAAAATATCGTCGGTTTGTTTTACAAAAGAGGATTGCTGAAGGAACCGGCCGACATCTTTCGCCTCAAGGATCACCCCGACGAGGTCAAGGCGGTGCTGCTGGAGGAACGCAAGCGGCAATCGCGCGAGCGCGAGAAAAAGACCGGGCGCAAAGTCAAGCAGCCCATTCGGGACGATAAGCGCACCTTTAAGGAGATGGACAACCTGCTAGCCGCCATCGAGGCGCGCCGCATCATTCCGCTTGACCGCCTCCTGTTCGCCCTCGGCATCCGCCATGTCGGCGAAACGTCGGCCAAGCTGATGGCGCGGCAATTCCATTCGCTGGCGGTGCTTGAAGCATCGATGGCAAGCGATCACGCCATTTCCGATCTGACTGCCATCGAAGGTATCGGCGAAACCATGGCCGAGGCGATTTCTGAATTCTTTGTCGAACCTCGCAATCGCGAAGCCATGGACCGTCTCGTTGCGCAAGTGACGGTGCTCGATGTGGCCGCCCCCGCCGCCTCAAGTTCGCCGGTCGCGGGCAAGATCGTGGTGTTCACCGGCAGTTTGGAAAAGATGACCCGCGCCGAGGCCAAGGCGCGGGCGGAAGCCCTGGGTGCTAAAGTGGCCAGCTCGGTGTCGAGAAAGACCGATCTGGTGGTTGCCGGCGCAGGTGCCGGCTCGAAGTTGGCCGAGGCCAAGCAATACGGCGTTACGGTGATGGACGAAGACGCGTGGCTGAAACTGATCGATGGGGATTTTGCGGGTACATCTTCATAATGGCGGCGGCAGCCGTCGACTGTCGGCGAGCGATGAAGAAAAACCGTTTGACTTGTGACCAGCTCTGCGTAGTGGGGACACAATTTCCGACGAACCATTCTCCACACATACGATTGGCCGTCTTTAGGGCATTTCGGTGTTTCCGTTAAACAGTGAAATGCTCTAGTTTTCTGTCGGTGGTACGGCATTTCCCAACACGATATGGATGATATGAACATTTTCGTCATCGGCCAGCGGCACCATGGACGGCGCTATCGGCAAAGGCCGGCTATCGAGCTCCAGTACGGCGATGCCGCGACAAACGCCGTGCGGATTTTCGACCACGATATTGTAACTGGTGGTGGCATGACGATAGACGATTTCGAAGCGCGGCCAGTTTTGGGGGATGCACGGGTCAATTAACAAAAATGCGCCGCGGCGGCGCAGCCCGAGTATGGATTCAATTCCGGCGCGATACAGCCAGCCTGCCGATCCGGTATACCAAGTCCAACCACCGCGGCCGACATGCGGCGGCACCGAATAAATATCGGCGGCGGCGACATAGGGCTCTACCTTGTAGCGGTTGATGTCTGCTCGCGTACTGGTGTGACCGATCGGATTGAGTAGAGAGAACAGCTTCGCCGCATTATCTCCTTCGCCAAGACTTGCGAATGCCATCACCGCCCAAGCCGCCGCATGGGTATATTGGCCGCCGTTTTCGCGAATGCCGGGCGGATAGCCCTTGATGTAGCCGGGATCGCGCGGCGAACGGTCGAACGGAGGCGTAAACAATAACGCCAGCCCGCTGTCGCGACGAATGAGCTGGTCCTCGACCGATTGCATTGCGCGCAAGGCGTGAGCCGGGTCGCCGCCGCCGCCGATAATGCTCCACGATTGGGCGATGGAATCAATCCGACATTCGCTGTCGCTTGCGGTGCCGAACGGCGCTCCGTCATCGAAGAAGCCGCGCCGATACCACTCACCGTCCCAACCGTCGCGCTCTAACGCAACGTGTAGCTTCGATGCATGCGTCCGCCAGACATCTGCATGTGCATCCTGGCGCGCTTCCGCAAGGGGCGCAAACGCCAACAGTGTCGCATGCAGAAACCAACCGAGCCAGACGCTTTCGCCCTTGCCGCCCACGCCGACCCGGTTCAATCCGTCGTTCCAGTCGCCGGTGCCGATCAAAGGCAAACCATGCGCGCCGGTTCTCATGGCACCGTCGAGACCGCGGGCGCAATGCTCAAACAGCGGCGCGATCTCGCCGGAGCCTTCCGGTTGAAAATAGACATCGGTCTCGTCAGAGCGCAAGTTTTGGCCTTCGAGAAACGGAACCTGCTCGTCGAGGATTGCGCAATCGCCGGTGATTTCGACATACTGCGCTACGGTATAGGCCAGCCAAATCCGATCATCGGAAATGCGGGTGCGCACGCCCTGGCCGAACGGCGTCAGCCACCAATGCTGAACGTCGCCTGCGGCGAACTGCCGAGCGGCAGCGCGCAGGATGTGTTCGCGGGCGATGCTCGGTTCGGCCAATGTCAGCGCTATCGCGTCTTGCAATTGATCGCGGAAGCCATAGGCCCCGCTGGCCTGATAAAATGCCGAGCGCGCCCACATCCGGCAGGCCAGCGTCTGATAGGCAAGCCAACGGTTGAGCATAATGTCCATCGCCCGGTCCGGGGTCTTAACCTGTACCGCGCCGCACACTGCTTCCCAATACCGCACGACATCGCCAAACACGGCGTTAAGGTCGGCGGTGCGATAGCGTGCGATCAGGTTTTGAGCTTCCGTCGCGCCAGCCGCTTCGCCGAGAAAGCAGATAATCTCGACTGTCTCGCCGGGGGCCAGCATCAGCGGTGTTTGCAAGACGCCGCAAGGGTCCAGCCCGGCGCCCACGCGCTTCGACAGCGGCGGCGCATCCGGCGCCAACGCGGTGGGATTGTTGAGCCTGCCGTTTCTTCCGATAAATTCGCGACGATCGCCGGTCCAATCGGTTTGCCGTCCGGCCATGTCGGCGAAGGCGATGCGCGCGGCAAACGTCGCATTCCACGGATTGCGGGCAAACAGCGCCTGGGTTTGCGGATCAATTTCGGTGATAATATGCGCAGCGGCACGCTCCCGCGACGGCCCCAACACCCACTCGGCATAAGATGTAAGGGTAAGTCGTCGCACTTTTGCCGATGTGTTGCGAATTTTCAGCCGCGAAATTTTTATCGAATCGTGCAAAGGGACAAATTGCAACAAATCGAGTTCTATGCCATGCACTGCATGTTCAAATCGACTGTAGCCTTGGCCATGGCGCACGATATATGGCGAGGCATCGCGAATCGGTAATGCGGTGGGACACCATACTTCGCCGCTGTCATCGTCGCCGACATAGAAGACCTCCCCCGGATTGTCACTCACCGGATCATTAGACCAAGGTGTTATCTGATTTTCGCGGCTACTTTCCGACCAGCTGTAGCCGCCGCCTTCCACAGCAATCTGAAATCCGAAGGCTTGGTTGGCGATAACGTTCAGCCACGGCGCCGGTGTCACCTGCCCCATTTTTAGAACAGTGACGTATTCCTTGCCGTTTGCAGCAAAACCGCCGAGGCCGTTGAAGAATTCGAGTTCGGGCATAGTAAACGGCGGTATCGCTTCTACGGTAGGCGTATGTTTCGGCGGCGGCAACGCCATCGAGGATTCGTGGCGGCGGGCCAATTGATCCGATAAGGTTCCTTGGCGCGCCGCCAGAACGATCCGTGCCACCGCCGAAAGACGCGTGCGGGTTTCTTGTGCAATCAAATCGGCGCGCAAGACGAAGACGCTGCCGTGGCTTTCGTCCGCTCCGACTTTGGGGCGCGATTGACTCGCCCGCACCATGGTTTCAATGGCGTTGTGTAAGTCCTGTACATAAGATGACGACCGCTCGTTAAGGATCACCAGATCGACGGCCAGCCGCTTAATCCGCCAGTATTCGTGCGCGCGCAGTAATTGCCCGACGAGAGCAAGGTCTGCGGTATCGTCGATTCGTACCAGGACGATGGGAATGTCGCCGGAAATGCCTTGCGCCCAAAGGGCCGACGGCCCGCCGGCACCGCGCGTTATTACATCGGACGGCGGACGCAAAGACGGGCCGGCATACAACACGCGCCCGGCCAATCGCTGAAACAAACCCGCCTCCTCGGCGGTTATGCCAAGATGGCGAAGCTGCACTTGGGCCTGGGTCCACGCCAGGCTCGCGGCACGGTGATAGGCGCTGGCGTCGCAATGTTTGTCCGCCAAATCGAGAACATCGATGCGCGACGAGGCCGCGATGGTCCAGAAGGAAACCCGTACCGTCTCGCCGGAGTGGACGCGAATACGGCGGCGCAACGCAAAAATCGGATCGAGCACGGTGCCGATGCTGCCCGAAAGCGTTCTGCCGTCCATGGCGCGCGGTGCGTGCGGCTCGCGGCCGCGGCCAAGAAATTTCGCCCGGTCGGTTTCGATTTGCGTCTTGCCAACGGTCTCGCCTTCGACCACGGACAAGTGCGCCAGCCAAATTTCCGGCTCTTCGGGGGTGCGGCGACGACGGGTCGCCAAAATGACGCCGGCACGGGGGTCGTATTCAGTCTGTACAAACAGCTTCGAGAAGGCCGGATGGGCAGCATCGGCGGCGGCTGGCGCCAGCACCAGTTCCGCAAAGGAGGTGATCTCGATATCTCTGGTTTGATATCCGGCATTGGTAACAGACAGCCGGCGCACCTCGGCATCGGCTTCGGACGAGACGATAACCTCTAGTCCGGTGGTAATCGTACCGTCGCGGCGGGAAAATTCGGCGCGGTCTTCGCGGAACCAAGCATCGTAAGTATCCGGATCTGCGCCGCAAGGTTGGGCGCCGGCCGACCATAGCTTACCGCTCTTGACGTCGCGCAAATAAATATATGTGCCCCAATTGTCGCAAGTGGCATCTTCGCGCCAGCGCGTTACGGCCTGACCGCACCACCGGCTGTAACCGGAACCGGCAGCCGTGAGCATCACCGCATAGCGGCCGTTGGAAAGCAGCTGCACCGCCGGTATCGCCGTCAGTGCCGTGCGTAAATGGCGCACATACGGGCGGTTGGGTGTATCATCGGCCGGGGCTGGTTTTACTTCCTGCGCCCAAGGCCGGGCGTGCGCAACATCGCGCGGGGTGCGTTCCTGCAAAAGAAGTTCCGTTGCCTGAATCATCGGTTCTTTGTGAAACCGCGCTCGCATTTTCGCATCAAGCAGGGCATCGGCAATAGCAACAATAGACATGCCTTGATGGTGTGCCATGTAGGCATGAATCACCGCCAGCGGACTTCCATCCGGCAAACGCGACGGCGTAAAATCCACCGACTCGTAGAATCCATAACGACCGCGTGCCGTAAGCGCAGTAAGTCGGACAAGGTTCTTTGCCGCCGCTCCGGGGGCCACCATCGCCGCTAAGGCGGTCGCATAGGGCGCAACCACGGCGTTTTCGTTCAAGCCGCGCTTAAGCCCCAACCCCGGCACGCCAAAGTTCGAATATTGATAGGTGAATTCCAAATCGCGGGCATTGAATGCGGCTTCTGAAATTCCCCACGGCAAGCGGCGCTCGCGACCGTAGGATATTTGTCGGCGAACGATCAAATTGCTGGTTTCTTCGATCAGGCTGCCTGCGGGGGCGCGCATCACCAGCGATGGCATGAGATATTCGAACATCGATCCCGACCAGGAAATCAGCGCGGCACCGCTTTCAATCGGTGTCACGTCGCGCCCCAACCGGAACCAATGCTTGGGTGGAACGTCGCCCTTGGCGATGGCCACAAAACTCGCCAACCTGGCTTCCGACGCCAGCAGATCGTAGCAGCTTTTGTCAAGACGGCCCTCGGGTTCCAGATACCCGATGGAAAAAAGCTTGCGTTTTGGCTCGAACAGAAAACCGAACTCCATCGCGTTCGTCATCGTGCGCATTGCGGATTCAAGCGTGGTCAGGCGCAGCCCGATCTCGGTGTCCCTGACCCCATCGCGCTGATGGCTGGCAATGGAATTTTTCACCGCCCGCACCCAAAACAGCATTTCGGTTCCGATTTCGTCGTCGCCCATGCTTGTCAGCGTTTGCGCAACGTCAAAGATTATTGCGGCTTGCCCGGCCAGGATTTCGAGCCGTCGGGGCAGTTCTGCTTGCGTGGGCGTCGCGCGGTTCAGCGTCGTTTCTACGGCACCCAGCGCATCGTCGAGTTCGGCGCGGGCAATGAATTCCGTGTGGCGATCGCCAGGAAGCCCGCGAACCGCTTGGCGCGCTAACGCGAAAGCATCCGCGATGCCGGCAAGCTTCAGGTCGGGCGAAAGACGGTCGGTTTTCCATTCTCGGCAGGCATTGGCTGCCGCGATCAGGTGCCCGGCGAGGTTGCCGCTGTCCACCGTCGAAATATAGAGCGGGTCGAGCGGGCGCAAATCCCTGGTGTCGTACCAATTGTAAAAATGGCCGCGAAAACGCTTGAGACCGTTCATGGTCGCAAACGTTGCTTCCAGACGCTCGACGGCCTCAAGCGTTCCCATCCAGCCAAAGTCGCGGGCGCTAATGGCGGAAAGCAGATACAATCCTATATTGGTCGGCGAGGTGCGATGCGCCAAGACCGGCTTAGGATCTTCTTGAAAATTGTCCGGCGGCAGCATGTGATCTGCGGCGGTGACGAAAGTTTCGAAATAGCGCCAAGTGCGGCGCGCAACATATCGCAAATATTGAGCGTCAGGCGGCGAGACCGCAAGGCGTCCCGCTACCTTCGGCGAAAAACTAGACCATAAGGCGATTGCCGGCGACAGGATCCATAAGACAATGATTGGCGTTGCCACCGGCCAAGTGCCGCCGCCGGTCAGCCAAAGTGCAGACGCAGTGCCGATGCCTATGACAACGCCGCCGAGCATCCTCTGGGAAAATCCGATAATGTCCAACCGGGGGCGATGCATCGCATGGGCCGCGGTCACCCATTCGAGCAAATTCCTCCGACTGACAAACAGACGAAACAAGGTTCTAATGACGGCATCGAGCATTAGACACGCTTGTTCCGCCAAAAACGTTACCGTCAGGGCGGTTTGCGCCAGAGCGAGTTCGCAATCTCCCGCTAGCGCGTGTAAATAACTGCGGGCGGTGATCCTGGCCCGTCGCGGCCATAACGCCGCGAGAACGGGCAGCAGTGCCGGAAGGGCTATGGTTGAGAGAATGAATAAGGTCCAGTATCCGGCGGTGGGGGCCGGCAGCAGCCATCCCGCCAGCAGTGCCAAAACACTGGCCGGGGCGCTGAGGGTTCGCCGTAGATTGTCGAACATCTTCCAGCGTCCGATAAGCGGTAAAACATTCTTGCCGCGACCGAAAATCCACGGCAGCAATTGCCAGTCGCCGCGCGCCCAGCGATGCTGCCGCGCCGCGGCGACATCGTAACGCGATGGAAATTCCTCGACGACCTCAATATCGGAAGCAAGGCCGGCACGGGCAAAACTGCCTTCAAACAGATCGTGGCTAAGCAGCGTGTTTTCCGGTACGTGGTTGTCAAGCGCAGCTTCGAAGGCGTCGATATCGTAGATGCCCTTGCCGGCATAGGATCCTTCGCCGAACACGTCCTGATAAACGTCGGATACCGCAGAAGCGTAAGGATCGATCCCGCTCATGCTGGAGAAGATGCGTTGAAAGGGAGAACCCTCGCAGCCTACCGGCAACGAAGGCGTGACCCGTGGCTGCAAAACCGCGTATCCCTCAGTGATACGTCCGGCAGCGATATCGAACCGCGGAAAATTGAGCGGGTGCGCCATCTTACCGACCAGTCGGCGCACGGTTTCGCGCGGCAGCCGCGTGTCGCTGTCAAGGGTCACGACGTAACGAACCGCAGACGGTGCAGTCGGTGGTTCGCCCGCAACCGTCATATAAGTAGTATCGCTCGCGCCCCGCAACAGACGGTTCAGTTCGTGCAGTTTACCGCGCTTGCGTTCCCAGCCAATCCACTGTCCCTGCTCCTGGTTCCAGATCCGCCGGCGATGCAGCAGAATAAACCGCGCCCCGCCCGGCGCCGCCCCGTAGCGTTGGTTCAATTCGGCAATACCGGCAGCAGCAGCGGCCAAAAGATCGTCGTCGCCTGCGACATGTTCGGTGGCCGCATCGGTCCAATCGGTCAATAGGGCAAAATGAATCTCGCCTTCTGGGCTGGCCAGAAAGTGCACCTCCAGCCGTTCGATGTGTTCCTTAATTGCCGCCTTGCCGGTGAGCATAGTGGGAACGGCGACCAAAGTGCGCAAATTAGCCGGAATGCCGTCTTTAAGTTCCAAACCGGGCAAAATCGAGGCGCCAAACAATCGCATCGCCAAGCGATTGATTAGCGCGACTGACAAATCCATCGCCGGGCTCATTCCTAGCAGCGCCAGTACAACAAACGGCCAACCCGGCGGCATGCCGAACGCCATAAGTGGCATCAGTAGCACCATCGCGGCAACGACAAGTATGCCGCCAATATAACCGCCAATACCGATCCGGGCGATGACGCGGGAAGTCAATCTACGTACGGGCGGGTAATAGAGAATGTTTTTTTCAAAGGCACGCCGTCCGCCTGCAATCAAATAATATCCTGGATCGCCGGTTCGCTTGTCGCCGTCGTCCCGACACTCGGACGCCGTTATCAAGGCCGCCCGGGTAATTTCCAGTTCCGTCTTCCCGCTGCCGCGCGCGAGTTCTTCGATCGCGCTGCGATAAATATTTCGGGTGGTAAAATCCATATTCGCAAAATCGCTGCCGGACTTGAGTACGTCGTCGACCAGACTGACGCGTTCAAACAGTTCCGTCCAATCCGTGTCGGAAATCTGACGCATGCTGGTAATAATGTTCTGTGTGGTGACGCTGGTGGTACCCTGCCGTTGGTGCTCGCTATGCACCAATGCGTCGGCGGTCGTTCCCAATGCCGACAGCCGCTTATCTAACCAAACCAAGGCCGGCGTTACTCTGGGATCCTGATCGCGCAGGCGCTGAATAAGTTGGACAGCGAAAACCGTCGGCAAAAGTTCATGCGCGTATTTCTTCAAAACTGCTGCAATCGGCTCGACAACGTAGCCGTTTACGCCTAGCAGGCGGTCGGCAACGCTGTCGGCTGCCTGGCGGGCGGCGCGATTGCCGACGATCCGTACCGCCGCGCGTCGAAGGTTCTCCACCAGCACAATTCGAATGGTAATCGCCAGCGCCCACAGTTCTCCGATACGCAGCGGTTCAACGCTCTGATAGGCGCGCACAAACCGGCACAGCATATCGGCATCAAAACGGCTGTCGGTGTGGGCGACAAAAGCCCAAGCGATGCCAAACACCCGCGGATATCCGGCGAACGGTCCGTCGGCGAGCTTTGGTAGTTGCCGGTAATAGCCGGGCGGTAGGTCGTCGCGTGCTTCTCTAATTTGTTTTTCGACAATGTGATAATTGTCGATCAGCCATTCCGCGGCTGGTGTAACCGTCTGCCCGGTACGAACCGCATCGGACAGAATGCCGTAATCGGTCAGCAAGGTCGTTTCGTTATCTTTCAGCCGGGCGGCGAGCGGGCGGAGATGTGCCGGCTTTGCGGTGATGCGCTGGGCGGCAGCGAGGCTTCGCGCATGCTGTTCCAGACGTTCGGCGCTGAATAACTCTTCACGAATGGGGGCATCGCTCTGCCAGGGAGTGGCCGCGAGGGCACGTCCCCACGGACAATGGAAAAAATATGCCAATTTGGCCTTTCGCCGCGTCTTGTCGCGGAGGTTAGCCGTCGATCTATGCGTGCCGGAACACTGCTTGGCTTTTCCGCAAGATGCGGATGCGTCGCGTAGTTATCAATGTGAAAAACACGGGTCCAGAGCATTTCACTGTTTAACGAAAAACACAAAAAATGCTCTATCTTCTTGTTTTGTCGCGCTTCATACCAGAAAACCGGATTCCACTTTTTATGTGAAGCGCTCTATAGTCCCGGCAAAGGGACGGCGCCATTCTTATACCATATGCAATGCCCGGATCCGGCATGGATTCTGAAGACAGACTACAGCCATTTCGGTCATAAAGAACCGGAATTGGCTGTAGCTTTCTTTGTTGCCGCGCATTTTTCGGCAAACCGGATTCTTCCGGGTTATTCCACGGGTAATCCGACACGCGCCGCTTTAGGGATCCGTTTGGGCAGGCGGTGGTTCATCAAGGCGAGTAATCCAGCCAGCAGATCGTGCGGAGAGGGCGGGCAGCCTGGAATATGCAAATCGACCGGAATGGCATCCTGCACGCCGCCGCTAATGCCGTAGCTTCCCGCGAAGCACCCGCCGTCTCGGGCGCAATCGCCAGCCGCCACCACCCACTTAGGCGCAGGCGTAGCGGCGTAGGTGCGGATCAAGGCTTCGCGCATATTCGTAGTCACTGGCCCGGTCACCAAAAGTACGTCGGCATGACGCGGTGAGGCGACAAAGCGAAAGCCAAAACGTTCGATATCGTAGAACGCATTGCTCAAGGCGTGAATTTCCAATTCGCAGCCGTTGCACGAACCGGTATCGACTTGGCGAATAGAAAGGCTGTGGCCGAGCTTATGCCGTGCGGTAGTTTGAACCTTAGCCGCCAGTTCCGCCAGCGCACTTTCACTAACTTTGGGTGCGCGCTCGGTCAGCGGAGGAGTAAACAGGCTTTTGAATATCAGTGTGCGCATGGCTTAATTATCGTGCCCCGAATAGGAACAGTTGAAAGATTTATTGATAAGCGGAAAATCCGCCACAATATTGTTTTCCACAGCCGCTTCTAGAAGCGGCCATTGGAAGCAAGACGGGTCGCGCAAGTGGCAGCTGGAAACCGTTCCATCCTTACTAGTTCGTAGCCAAGCAAAGATGTCGCCGCGAAAGCCTTCGACCAGTGCGGCGCCCTCGCCATCCTGTGCGGCGACCGGAACAATAATGTCGCCGCCGGGCAGGCCGGCCAACAATTGCTTTACCAGAGAAAGGCTTTGCTCGATCTCGGCGATGCGAACGCGAATGCGCGCATCAACATCGCCGCGAAACATCAAGGCAATATCGAATTTCAATTTATCGTAAGGCGGACTCGGCAAGGCTTTGCGAGCGTCGAAGTTTCGACTCGATGCGCGCCCGATAAATCCGCCGGCGCCGAACTGCTCCGCCAGATGATAACGCAAAACGCCGGTACGCACCGTGCGATCCTGTAGCGAGGCAGTATCTTCGTAAAGCGCCTTGATAGCGGGAAACCGTCGATAAAAATGCGCAATCAGCTTACCAATCTGCTTTATATCTTTCGGTCCGATGTCTGTCGCAACGCCTCCGGGCCGAACGCAGTCCATCATCAGACGATGACCAAACATCTGCCCTGCCAGACGCAAGACCCGCTCGCGCAATATCGCACAATTAGTCAGCATGAGCGAAAAGGCCGCGTCGTTGCAGATCGCGCCTATATCGCCGAGATGATTGGCAATGCGTTCAAGCTCCAGCATCAGTGCGCGCAAATGCACCGCTCGCGGCGGAATTTCGCAGGCGCAAGCTACCTCGGTCGCTTGTGCAAAAGCTATCGCATAGGCCACCGTACTGTCGCCCGAAACACGGCCGGCAAGTTTGCTCGCTTGTGCCAGCGGCGCCCCCGTCATCAGTGCCGCAACGCCCTTGTGCGTATATCCCAGACGTGTTTCCAGGCGCACAATAGTTTCTCCGCTGCAGGTAAAGCGGAAATGCCCCGGCTCGATAATTCCGGCATGAACCGGCCCAACCGGAATTTGATGCAGACTCTCGCCTTCAACAGCAAGAAACGCATAAGGCTGGCTCGCCGCCGCTTTGGATTTTCCCGGCCATCTGCCGTGATCGAGCCACGGGCGCGGATCGGGCGCACCTTCGGGAATAAGTCCGGTCAAATCGCGAATGGCGCGTTCCAACCGGATAGCAGGAGAATGCATACCCCCTAGCGAGGGAAAAAAACCGTTTGTGGCGTCAAGGCTTATGATGCCGGTATCGCCGCTGTGCGGATCGCGCCATGCGGTATGAACCGTGGCGCCGTCGGCCCAATGAGAAACCAGCGTGAGGGTTCCTTCGGCCAGCCGATGGCCGACCCGTTCCCAGACTTCCCGCGAAACCATGACACGCAGCCAGGGATGTGTTCTCATGGCATCGGCGGTGGGGATGTCGATCGGTTCGGACATGCGCCTCCTAACCCAACAATTTTGCGGCATGCTGGAACCAGCTTGCCAATTGACTGGGGATGAAGATGCCAGCCGCCAGCACCAGCGCGAGATGAACAAGTTCGGGAAAATACGACATCTTGTTCGGCGTCAGACTTCCCTTCGGCTCACCAAAAGCAATGTCGTTCAAGCGCAAGAAAAGCGCACCCAGAGAAATCAGTAAGCCGATCACCAGCACAGCCGCCAACAACGGATTTTGCATAAACGCCGAGCTTACCACCAGAAACTCGCTGGTGAAGACGCCGAACGGCGGCAATCCGGCAATGGCGGCAATGCAGGCGACGAAAAGCCATCCCAACCGAGGGTGGCTGATGGTAAGGCCGCCAATGTGGGCAATCTTTTGAGTATGTTTGATGCTAACGATGTGGCCGACAGTGAAGAATATTCCCGATTTGGTCAGGCTGTGCATCGTCATATGCAGCAATCCGGCGAAATTGGCCAGCGGCCCGCCGAGGCCGAATGCAAAAGCGATGATGCCGATGTGCTCGATCGACGAATAGGCGAAAAAGCGTTTGATGTCGCGGCGGCGGTAGAGCATCAGCGCCGCGACCAGCACCGAGACCAGCCCCAGCGTCATCATCATCGGTCCCGCAGCGATGGTGGCGTGGCTTGCGGTCAATACAATTTTAAAGCGCAAAATGGCGTAGATCGCTAAATTCAGCAGCAGACCGGAAAGAATTGCAGAAACCGGTGTCGGGCCTTCGGCATGGGCATCCGGCAGCCAAGCATGCAGCGGCACTAGTCCCGCCTTGGTGCCGTAGCCAAGCAGCAGAAATACAAAGGCGATGTTGAGCATGGCGGGGTCGAAATGCGCGGCGTGCGACGTCAGTGTGCTCCAGCTCATCGCCGCTAAGCCGGCACCGACCGAAGCTTGCGCCGCAAGATAAACCAAAATGGTTCCGAACAAAGCGAGCGCAATGCCGACGCTGCCGAGAATAAAGTATTTCCAGGCTGCTTCCAGTGCCTCGTGGGTGCGATAGATGCCGACCATCAACACCGTGGCAAGTGTGGCAATTTCGATAGCGACCCACATCAATCCGGCAACGCTGGTCAACAGCGCCAAATTCATCATACACATCAAAATTTGATAGACAGCGTGATAAAAGCGCAAATGTGCTGGCAACAACCGTCCGGTTTCCAGCTCGTGCGCGAGATAACTTTTCCCAAACAAACTGGCGGTGAACCCGATTAAGGCATTCAAAAGCAAAAAAACGATGTTCAGATCGTCGACTTGAATCAAATGCCCTGTTGGCACCGTCGGCCATACCAGCAGGGCAAGTGCCGCAACAAACGTTGCCAGCGAAGCAAGCACGTTAATCCAGGCGCTTAAGCGATAAAATGGAATTGCCGCAAGAAGCGCCGCTGCCGCAATGGGAATTAGCAGCATGTCGGCGGCGGGGCTAAGCAGCATGTTCATGGCCGTTCGCCCCGAAAACGGTCGAGCACGGCGATGTCGACGGTGTCAAAACGTTCGCGAATGCGAAAAATGAAAATGCCGACAACAATAAAAGCAATCAGCACCGAGAAGGCGACACTGATTTCGACCACCAGTGGCATTCCTTTGGCGCCGGTTCCTGCCAGCACCAGACCGTTCTCCAGCGACATAAACCCGATCGCTTGGCTAACGGCATTGCGGCGCGTTACCATCATCAGAAGGCCTAGGAGAACCACCGAAAGCGCAAACGCTATATCTTCACGCACGACGACATCGACCGCCGCCGACGTGCGCATCATCAGCGCCATCGAAAGGCCAACCAGTGCCATGCCGGTCATCATCGCGGGGCCAATGCCGACGACGGTTTCGACAGTGCGATGAATTTTGAGGCTGCGGATCAATCCGTGCAGCGCCAGAGGAATGATCATCACCTTGAAGATCAAAGTGATACCTGCCGTAATCACCAAATGAGGCGCATGCTGAATTTGCGCCTGCCATGCTACAAATGTGGCCAGTGCCAACGATTGAGCGGCAAAAATGCTGATCAGCGGCGGCAGGCGGCTCTGGTAAAGCTGTACGAAACTGAGCAGCACCAAAAGACCGGCTAGGAAGTGGGCAATGTCGGGAACCAATGGGATCATCTAGAAGCTCTGCGAAACCAGTCGAAGCAGCGCCGCCAACAGCACCAGCATTAGCGCCGCACCGATAAAGTGCGGCACCCGGAAAACCCGCATTTTGGCAATCGATATCTCGAAGAAGGCGAGGGTAGCAGCCGCCACGGCAAGTTTGAACAGATATAGCGTCATCGCAATGATATATTGCACGAACGTGCCACCGCTTGGTGCAATTCCCCAGGGAACGAACACGGCAGAGATTAGCGAAACATAAAACAGCAGTTTCAACGCTGCTGCCAGTTCGATCAGTGCCAGATGCCGTCCGGAGTATTCCAGCACCATGGCCTCATGCACCATCGTCAATTCGAGATGGGTGGCGGGATTGTCGACCGGAATGCGGCCGCTTTCGGCAATGGCGATCATCGCCAAGCCGACGAATGCCAGAAGCAGAGAAATGCGCAACCCCACCGACGGGGACGCCACGAAAAATGCGATGTCGGTAAGCCGGGTCGATCCCGCAACCAAAGCCAATACGAATATCAACATCAAAATTGCCGGTTCGGCAATGGATGCGATCATCACTTCCCGGCTGGAGCCGATGCCGCCGAAGCTGGTGCCGATATCGAGACCGGCCAGCGCCAACGCAAAACGGGCGCTGGTTAGAATTCCGAACAGCGCAATAAGTTCGGCGGCCGGACTTAACGCCACATCGAACGATATGGTCGGAACCTGCGCCGCGGCAACCCAGGTGGCGGCAAAAACGAATGTGGGGGCGGCGCAAAACAACCAGGAAGCATTATGCGCCACCACGGTTTCCTTGGTGAACAGCCGCGACAGATCGCGATAAGGCTGAAAGACGCTGGGACCCGTGCGATATTGCAACCGAGCTTTTACCTTGCGCACCATGCCGGTGAGCAGCGGCGCCACCGCTACCGCCAGAACGGTTTGCGCAATTTGCATGACCAGCATACCGCTCATTCCCATATTGCCAGCACCATTAGCAGCAGTACCAGCGTCAGGAACACGATGCCGAGATAGCGGCGAATCGTTAGATACTGGAGCGGGTTGATGCGGTCGGCGAGATAGCCGACCAACTTGGCAGGCGGTACGTAAAATTTATCCCAGGCGGGATCGCGCATGGTGACGCAAAAATGCGCAGCACGGGTATCCCCTGGCGCCGGCATATCGACCGTTTCGCGGGCGTGAAACAACACCGAGGCAAAAACGCGGCGGATGGGCTGCGCCAGGCTGGCAGCGGTATATTGCGTCAGCGGATTATCCTCCGGATGTCCGCAATCCCAAATGTCGCTACGTCGCGTGATACGATTTGCAAACAAATGGACGAACAGCGCAGTCGCTGCTATGGCCGCAATCAGGCAAACAAGAATAACCAGTCCGCTATAGCTGTTGTGACTGCCTGCGACTGGAACCAGCGGTTGCCAGGGGATCAGCGGATGCACCTGCATAGCGCCCGCCGTCAGAAGGTTTACGGCGGGCGCAAGCAAGGCGATAAAAACGAAAGGCGCAATGCCGGCAAAAACACAGATCGCCACAAGAATATACATGGCCAGAATCGATGTCTTATCGGTTTCTTTTGCGGTCTTTGCCTCGTCGCTGCGCGGTCGCCCCAAAAAGGTTGCACCGAAGGCTTTGACGAAGCATGCCGCCGCCAGCGCCGCCGACAATGCCAGAACGGCTCCGCAGGATGGTGTCAATAAGCGCAGCCCCCATTGCGGTAAGTTCGAGCTTAAGAATATCGCCTGAAACACCATCCATTCCGAGGCAAAGCCATTGAGCGGCGGTAGCGCGGAAATCGCCGCCGCACCGATCAGGAATGCAATGGCGGTTTTCGGCATTACCCGAATAAGCCCGCCGAGTTTGTCCATGTCGCGCGTATTTGTGGCGTTTTGCACCGCGCCGGCGGCAAAGAACAACAGGCTTTTGAACAGCGAGTGATTGAAGACGTGAAACAAGGCGGCGCTGGCCGCGAGCGCGGCGGCGGCCAGCATCCCATCGGCGCGGAAGACCAGCGCCAATCCCAAGCCGACGAAAATGATGCCGATATTCTCGACCGTATGATAAGCCAGAAGACGCTTCAAATCGTGCTGCATCAGCGCGTAGAGCACGCCAAGCAGCGCCGTGATGCCGCCCACGGCGATCACCGCCATGCCGAAACGCCAATCGACCGGACCGACCAGATCGAAGGCGATGCGGATGAAGACATAGACCGCAACCTTGGTCATGATGCCGCTCATCAACGCCGAGACATGACTGGGCGCGGCCGGGTGCGCCAGCGGCAGCCAGGCATGAAGCGGAAAAATGCCGGCTTTCGATCCGGCGCCGATCAGCGCCAACGACAGAACCGCCAGCGCGACGGTTGAGTTCGGGCCGTGCGCGCGCATGGCGGAAAAGGCGAATTGGCCTGCGGAACCGGCGAGCAGGGCAAATGCCGGCAGCAGCAACAGCGTGCCGAGGCTCGCCATCAGGATGTAAACCAGTCCGGCGCGTAAATTCTCATGGATGCGGCCGTGGCTGACAACCAGCGCCCACGACATTAGCGACATAAATTCCCACGACAGCAGGAACGCAAACGCATCGTCAGCAATGACCACCAGATTCATCCCCGCCAGAAATGCCGGATAGAACGGCAGCACTTTCTGCGGATCGCGCTCGCGGCGGCCATAACCGATGGCGAAGAGGCTGGCCACCAGTCCACCCAAGTCGACCACGGCGAGGAATACCGCCGCCAGGGCATCGATGCGAAAATGCATGCCGATGGTAGGAAGCCCGAGCGGCAAGCTTATCACCGAAGGTGGCGCGCCAATGCCAAAGCCAGCACAAACCAATCCGATAGCCGACATCAATGCGCAGATGCCGTAAACCGCTGCACTCGCCCACGGCCGTGCTCCGGCGAGTGCCGCGAAGCATGCCGTCGCCAACAGCAGAGCAACACCAAACAACGTCACGGCAACCAACATGGACCCTTTACTCGCCAACCTCGAAGCAGACAGCCGCCCGAGCCGCGAAAGACGTACATCGCTGTATCTGGGAATACATCTTAGTATGATGTTTTATATATTATATATTATGGTTTTGCGTAAAATAAAAACGTAAAAATGTTTTGAATGGCTGTCTTGTAGTTAATTTCTATTTATTGGTTGAAGTATCAAACTTGCTACCATTGGCTTTCTGTAAGGTGTGACTGTATTTATTGTAAAAAAATCATGTATGCGACAATCAGTCTATCAATTTACTCTATTATCCTCGATGTCGGTATTGCGGCTATAAAAACTATATAATATAAATATATTACCACTATAAACATCTGTTATGATATAAAAAAAATGACTATTATTTATATGCGTATAACACATGTTTTGAAAGGCTCCTTTTCTCCAAAACGGAGAACCGATGGCGGTGCCTGTTTCGCAAGCCGGTAACAATGTCTGCGCGTGGCATCATCGCAGGGATATGAGTGCGCCGATGTTTTTCACCCGATCTAGAACCGTTTCCCTTGGAAGTGCTCAGGACAAACTCATGCTGCGCGATACGGCGCATGCCGTCTACCAGACAGCATTGGACGAGAAATTGCCGCTGGCGCATATTGCCGAGCAATCGGGGCTTCCGCATCACTGGTTTGCCAACAACATTCTCCATGTCGTCCACGTTCTGGGACGGCGGACGGAAAGTGCCGGGCACGAGGTTTTGACACAGGAACTCATCAGAGATTTGAAGCTCAACGACGACATGACCGTACTTATTCTTCCTGGAGAAAAGCAGCCTAAATTTCTCGATTTGCAGGTCGCTAAGGAAGAATGCAAACGCTACCTAGACTGGGCACGAACGGTTTATTGATCTATATATTCGCATCTTATTTCTGAGCTGCTGCCGGTTTCGAAGACACCGAGTTAGGTGTTTTTATGGAACCGGAGGCAGCTCACAAGGCTCTGACGTACATTTGATGACGCCCGATCCAATCTGCACCGATGACGCGGGCTTGGAGAAGATCGAGCTTTCTGCGGCCGCACGTCGCCGCTGCGGTCATCGGGTTCATGGTCCGAGCAAATTTCGATTTTTCGATTCCGCCGGGAGCCGTGCGTGCGCTCGGAGGTATTGGTGGTGAGCGCAGGATTCGCGCGGGGCAATGAAGCATCCAATCCGTCGCCAGCAGACGTAACCTTCTGAATTTATAGGGTATTCTGAGACGCCAAGGACGAAAAAATCTCTGTAATCTCAACAGGTTGTGCGTGGTGGGCCCGGCAGGACTCGAACCTGCGACCAGACCGTTATGAGCGGCCAGCTCTAACCAACTGAGCTACAGGCCCAACCGTTGCCTTTCATAACCGAACGGCCGGAAAATACCATAGCCCAAAGGGCAGTAATACGGACGTGCATAGGTTATGACCTATGCACGTCCGAGCGGCCAAACGGCCGTAAGCGCCATATGGCGCGAAGAAGCCCGCGTGGCGTTTGAACGCCATAAAGCTGCATGGGTACTTTCCCATGCAGCTTGGTAAAAGAGATGTGGACGAGGAACGTTTCGAACCGAGAATGGAAGCGGTTCTACGCTTCTCCGTTCCAGAATGCCTTCACCCGTTTGAGGAAGCTTTCGCATTCGGGTTGACTGTCGGCGGGACTTTCCTGGGCGAAGTCGCGCAAAATGTCCTTTTGCCGCCTGGACAGTTTCACCGGAGTTTCCACTTTGATCTCGACGAAAAGATCGCCGCGCTGATTGCCACCGCGCAGGATCGGCATGCCCTTGCGGCGTAAGCGCATCTGCTTGCCGCTTTGGGTTCCTTCGGAAATGTGCAGGGTCTCGCGTCCGCCGTCGAGCGTCGGTACTTCGACCTCGCCGCCTAAAGAAGCGGTGACGAAACCGATCGGCACCTGAGTATGAAGATCGGCGCCGTCGCGGACGAAAATAGGATGCTGCTCCACCGACAGGAAGACGTAGAGATCGCCCGGTGGGCCGCCGTTCACGCCGCCTTGCCCTTCGCCCGACAAGCGGATGCGAGTGCCTTCCTCGACGCCGGGAGGTATTTCCACCGCCAGCGTGCGTTCCTTTTGCAGATGTCCGGTGCCGCCGCATACCTTGCAGGGGGTCTTGATGACACGCCCGGTGCCGTGGCATTGCGGACAGGTGCGCTCGACGGTGAAGAAACCTTGCGTGGCGCGCACGCGGCCGTGTCCCTTGCAATAGGGGCAGGTTTCGGCCTTCGAGCCGGGTGCCGCCCCGGAGCCGCCGCATGAGTCGCACGCCACCGCCGTCGGCACTTTGATTTCGGCGCGCTTGCCGGCAAATGCCTCTTCCAAAGTGATTTCGAGATTGTATCTGAGATCGCCGCCGCGATTCTGGCGACGGCCGCCGTGACCGCCCCCCATCATCTCGCCGAACAAATCCTCGAACATGTCGGAGAACGAGGAAGCAAAGCCGAACGGGTCGCCGCCCATGCCGCCGCCGGGTTGCCCGCCGCCCTGCTCGAAGGCGGCATGGCCGAAACGATCATAGGCGGCGCGTTTCTGTTCGTCGCGCAACACGTCGTAGGCTTCGTTGACGTCCTTGAACTGGGCCTCGGCTTCTTTGTCGCCGGGATTGCGGTCGGGATGCAGCTTCATCGCCAGCTTGCGATAGGCCGCCTTTAGTTCGTCGGGGTTTGCGCTTTTCCCGACACCGAGGGTTTCGTAGTAATCGCGTTTCATCGACGCCGCGTATCCTGAATGCGACGAGAGCCGGAAGGTTTTTCCGGCTCTCGCGTTACGAGAAATGCGTTACTGCTTCTTGGTATCGTCGACTTCGGAGAACTCGGCGTCGACGACGTTATCGTCTTTGGGTTTATCGCCTTCCGGTGCCGCCCCGGCGCCTGCTTCGCCCGCGGCGGCCTGCGCCTTGTACATCGCCTCGCCCAGCTTCATCGACGCCTGTGCGAGGCCTTGTGTCTTGGCGGTGATGGTCTCGACATCGTCCGACTTCAGCGCTTCCTTGAGGTCGGCCGCGGCGGTTTCGATCGCGGTCTTTTCGGCGGCGCCGACTTTGTCGCCGTGCTCGGATACCGCTTTTTCGGTGGAATGAATCAGCGAATCCGCCTGGTTTTTCGCTTCGGCCAATTCGCGGGTCTTCTTGTCCTCCGCGGCGTGGGCCTCGGCTTCCTTGACCATCTTGTCGATGTCGGCGTCGCTGAGGCCGCCCGAAGCCTGAATGCGGATCTGTTGTTCCTTGTTGGTGGCCTTGTCCTTGGCGGTGACTGAGACGATGCCGTTGGCGTCGATGTCG
>DBTZ01000031.1:0-259 GCA_002307315.1 Alphaproteobacteria bacterium UBA1303 | reverse complement strand
TGTCGAAGGTGACCTCGATTTGCGGTACGCCGCGCGGAGCCGGCGGGATGCCCATCAGGTCGAACTGGCCCAGCATCTTGTTGTGGGCCGCCATTTCGCGCTCGCCCTGGAACACGCGGATAGTCACCGCGGTCTGACCGTCTTCAGCGGTGGAAAAGATCTGCGATTTTTTGGTCGGGATGGTGGTATTGCGGTCGATCAGCCGGGTGAACACGCCGCCGAGCGTCTCGATGCCCAGCGACAGCGGGGTGACGTCGAG
>DBTZ01000020.1 GCA_002307315.1 Alphaproteobacteria bacterium UBA1303 | reverse complement strand
GTGTTGTTCTGGGTCACGCGCGGGGTCGCCGCGATGGCGCGAAGGGCGGCGACCTTGCGCTTATCGCCATGGAAGTTCGAGCCGTCGCCATCGTCGCTGCCGTCCTTGCGCCGGAAGCTCTTCTGCGACGCCCAGGCCTCGATCAGCGTTCCGTCCACCGAAAAATGCTCGTCCGACAACAGCGGCCGCACCTCGGGATGGTTCGGAAGCTTGGTCCTAGAGCGCTTCACGAAAAAAAGCAGAATCCGTTTCGCCGAAACGTGCTGCGGCTAAGAAAGCTGCAGCCAATTCCGGTTCTGTATGACCGGATAATTTAAAAGGCAGCGGAATAGTCACGTAAGGCATCGGCTACGCCGGCGATGATCTGCGGCCAGTCGAATGGCTTTTCCGGCTTAAAGACCGAAGTCCTGGGATACCAGGGATAATGATCGGTGCCGAGCTGCGGCCAACTCGCACTGTTGACCATGAACCATGTATTCACGCCGACGCTGGCGGCCGTCGCCGCCACCGAGGTGGGAGCGGAAATCACCAAGTCAAGCGCGGCGGAAAGCGCGGCATTGCCGTCGATATCCTTGGTAAGATCATGACCGTCCACACGTTCGATGCGTATGCCATGCAGCGCCTCGGCTTCGGCAAGTTCCTTTTCGCAGTCGCCGTATTGCAGGTTAACGAACCTGACGCCGGGGGTTTTGAGAATTGGCCCCCATTGATCGAGACAGCTGTAATACTTGCCGCGTTTGTTGGACAACATCATCGAACGCCAGCAAATGCCGATCAACGGCACCTCGCCACCGGCATGTAACCGCTCGCGAAAGGAGGCAACACGCACGGGATCGGGGACGAGATATGCCTTGCCGGGAAAGTCGTCTAATGTTTTGCGGAAATACATCAGGCCGGTTCCCAGAGAGAAATAGTAGTCCGGCGCATTTTGCCCGCGGATCGAAGGGAAAAAGCGCACCTCTTTGTTGCCGTCTTTTTCGACCAGTTTGCGGTCGTCGTAGGCCCCGACGTGTGCCTCGGGGAACGAACGCTTGAACAACGGAACCAGCCGCGGCTCGACGGCGACCTGCACCAAGCCGTTGTCGCCGACCGCGCGCATTACGTCTGGCAGAATACTGGCGAACATAATTTCGTCGCCAAGTCCTTGCTCGCCCACGGCCAACACCGTCTTGCCGGCCAACGATTCGCCCTGCCATTCCGGGGTTTTAAGCATATAATAGGTATGGCCGCGGAAACGCTGATTGTTGCGGATTTCGTAGTCTTTAAAGCCGTTTTCCAGTTGCCCGATTTGCAAACTGCAAATACCTCGCGAGTAAATGCTTTCGTAGCGCTCGAACGGATCTCTGACATGATTGAGCGCTTCATTGTAAAGCGCGATGGCTTCTTCGATCTTCTCGAGATGCATCAGCGCATAGCCGAGATTATGATAATAGCGGGTACAATCGGGGGAGAGTCGGATGGCCTCTCGGTAGAAAATCACGCTTTCCTCCATTCTGCCTTCTTCGGCGAGAATGGTAGCGACGGAATTCCACAGAATTGCCTCTGTCGGCAGTCTGTTAATGGCAAATTTCAGAAGATCGATCGCTTCGGCTATCTGGTTGCGACTGCTAAAAACGTTGGCAAGGTTATTGTAGCCGAGCGGCGAATCGGGGCGCTTGGAAATATAGGTTCGGTATAACTTTTCGGCGGCATCCTTCATGTCGAACTTGCCGGCAAGCTGCCCGAGGTTAATGACGATATCAAGATCGTCGGGACTAAGCTGATAGGCTTTTTCGTAGGTCACCAGCGCCTTGTAAAGATGTCCCATTTTCTCAAGCGCGATCGCTAGGACATGATAGGCGGTGGCGTTTTCGGGATCTGCGTTGATGGCATCGAGTGCCAGTTGGGCCGTGCGGGCGACGCGTCCCTTGTTCCAGGACTTGACGGCGCGCAGAAGGTATCCGTGTGCTTTGCGGGAGGCCAACGCCATATCGACGTTATCGGCCAGCGCTTCGAGTTTCGCCAACGTCTGGGTTTTAACATCGACCCCGTCGTCGTTTTCCAGGCTGACAGCCGCAAGACCCCTGGCCATATTCATTCTCCCTGATGCACGGCACGGAGAATTGTCGAAACAGACTTAATATGCAGTGAATGAATTGTCGTTTTTTAAAAGGATTTCGTTAACCCTTACCGGAGTATCTTTGCTGCGATACCGCACTCGCCACACTAGCAAGAGGCCGCCATGCCACTGAAATTATCGCTCAAACCAGGAGAAAAGTTCGTTCTCAACGGTGCGGTACTGACCAACGGCGAAAAACGTGCCAGTTTGCTCGTTCAAAACAAGGCCTGTCTGCTGAGGGAGAAGGATATCATGCAGCCGGCAGATGCCAATACTCCGGCGCGGCGCATCTATCTACCTATCATGATGATGTATCTCGATAGCGAAAACGGCGAACAATATTATAACGATTTTGCTTTACGCATGACCGAATTCATGGGGGCCGTACGCGACCGTGCGGCTCTTGCCACTTGCGTCGAGATCAGCCGCGATGTGATGGCAGGCTCCTACTACAAGGCGTTAATGGGCTGTAAGAAGCTGTTCGAATTCGAGCGAGAGCGGTTGAGCTATGTCTCTGAAAGCATATCAAGACGCACAGCGCGTAGTTGAGGATTCGCGCCAGACCGAATATCGGCTATTCGGTCAGGTTACCGGCGCGTTGATCGACATCAAAAAGACCAGCGCAAAGGGAGCGCCCTTCATCGAGGCGCTCGATTGGAATCGGCGCGTCTGGCAGGCGATGGCGAACGATTGCATGGATTCGCGCAATCAATTGCCGTCGCCGGTGCGGGCGCAGATCATCTCGCTATCCATGTGGGTTGCCCGTTATACCCGTCAGGTAGTGCGCAAGAAGGCGCCGATCGATCCTCTGATCGAGATCAATCGTACTATCATGCAAGGGCTGACCGGCTCGGCATGAGGCGGAACGAGGTATGAAATACATTGGGACCGGCCGTTTTGGCCGGTCCTTTTTTTTCCCGGGCGGCAAAATATTCCGGCCTTAACCAAACCGCCGATCTATTTTATTCAATAAAAACAACGGCATAAATTTTACATTTTCTCCAAAAACTTGGCATGCCGGTTGCGCAAGTCGGTTTGGGCAGCGTGCCTTGCTTGCAGACCCGTATGCCACCAGAACGGAGACAGACAATGAGCTTAAGCGTCAACACCAATTCAAGTTCAATGCTGGCGTTGCAGTACCTGAACAAGACCAACAGCCAGATCACCGACACGGAGACCGCAATCTCGACCGGCCTGAAAGTCTCGACCGCTCGCGACAACGGCGCAACCTACGCCATCGCACAAAACATGCGCGGTGACGTCGCCGGCTGTTCGTCGATCGAGGACAGCCTAAATCGCGGGCTATCGGCGCTCGATGTCGCTACATCGGCCGGCGAATCGATTTCCGATCTGATGATCGAAATGAAGCAAAAAGCATTAGCGGCAGCGGACACCTCTCTCGATTCCGCAAGCCGCGCGGCCTTGAACGAAGATTTTCTTGCCTTGCGCGAGCAGATCAACACCGTCGTTCAGAATGCTTCTTTTAACGGGCTCAACCTGCTCAACGGGACGACCCAGGCGGTTTCGGCGTTGGCCTCTACCGACGGTTCCCGTCGAATTACCGTGGCGGCGCAGTGCTTCTCCTTCGGGGGATCCATTCTCGGTGCGGCTTTCGGCTCCAATGCCTCGATCGGCTCTGCCGCAGTGGCGGAGAGTATGGTCAGCGTTATTGCCGTAGCGCTGGTAAATATCGACTCGGCGTTATCGAAGCTGTCCGCAGGTGCCAAGAAGTATTCGATCCAGCTAACTTTTACCCAGAAATTGTCGGATTCTCTCGAAACCGGCATCGGTAACCTAGTCGATGCCGATATGGCTACGGAAAGCGCCAACCTTACCGCGTTGCAGACCAAACAGCAGCTCGGTGTTCAGGCCTTGTCGATTGCCAACTCGACGCCACAGATCATTCTGCAACTGTTCCAGTAGACGCAGCTTTTGCAAGCAAGGTTTTCGGTGCGGCGCCGGCATAAAGCCGGGCGCCGCATCAATATTCCGCCGCCCGGCAAAAATTGCCTTCGGGGCGGCATTTTTTTCCCTTCAGCGGCAATTTTTGCCGGGTAAAATTTTCCTGCCGGCAAATTTTACGGAAGCCGCTTTCGCGGCCAAACGGAAAATCGAAAGTTAAGCGTTCGTTGCCAACGGCGCGGCATGCGCCTTGCCTTCACTCCAGTGCGGGGCGGAACACCCTGAGAGCATAATGCTCGCGTACAACGCCAGAACGGAGGCAAAAAATGACCCTCAGTGTCAACACCAATACCGCAGCAATGACCGCGCTGCAGTATCTCAACAAAACCAACGCACAAATTGAAAAGACCGAATCTGCGGTTTCGACCGGTTACAAGGTTGCGTCTGCCAGGGACAGCGGTTCGATATTCGCTATTGCGCAGAACATGCGTGGCGAAGTGTCGGGCTACAAGGCGGTTTCGACCAGCCTGAATTCCGGCATGTCGGTGCTCGATACCGGGATCTCTGCCGGCGAGTCGGTGTCCGACCTGCTTATCGAGATGAAGAGCATCGCCACCCAAGCGTCCGATAGCTCTCTCGATACGAACAGCCGCGCGGCGTTGAACGAAGATTTTACCGCCCTTCGCGATCAGATCGCTACCGTGGTCAAGAACGCCAAGTTCAACGGCGTCAATATGCTCGATGATTCGACCAAGACAATTACCGCGCTGGCTTCGACTGACGGTTCTAAGATTTCCGTCGCCGCTCAGAGTTTCTCGTACGGCGGCAAGATTATGGGAACGGGTTTCACCTCGAACTTCACCATCGGTTCGGTGGCGAAGGCCTCTCAGGCGGCCTCGTTGATCTCCGCCGCGCTCAAGAGCGTTGACTCCGCGTTGGCGACGATGTCGGCCGGTTCGAAGAAGTTTTCGATTCAGCTGACCTTCGTGTCGTCTTTGTCGGATACGTTGACGTCTGGTATCGGAAACTTGGTGGACGCCGACATGTCCGAAGAAAGCGCCAATCTTACCGCGTTGCAGACCAAGCAGCAGCTCGCGGTCCAGGCGTTGTCGATTGCAAACTCCTCCTCCGCCATCGTGCTCTCGCTGTTCCAGTAATGTGCGGAAACCCGGCGGGCGAAGCGATACTTCGTCCGCCGACTGCACATCTCATGGATCGGCGAAGATCGTTTGCAAGACGGCTTCGCCCCCTGGGCGTGGGTTCGTGTCGGGTGGGGCACGCAAAAAATACGGGCGGAGAAAACTCCGCCCGTCTACGCCTTCACCGGCCAAGGATATTTTTCAACGAACGCACTACACGAGCAACGTCGGCATCGCGCATTGTTGCGAACAACGGAAGGCTCAGGGCGCGGGCGTAGTATTCTTCGGCGCCGGGCAACGTTTGCGGACCGTAGCGCTCGGCGTAGTAAGGCTGGCGATGCAGCGGGATGTAGTGTATTTGGCTGCCAATGCCGTCGGCGGCTAGTGCCCGCATGAATTTCGCGCGCTCGATGCCAAGCGCGGCAAAATCTACCAACGCGACGTAAAGGTGCCAAGCCGGTCGGCAGTTTTCTTCGCGTTTCGTCGTCCGTAAAAGCGGCGCCAACGGCGACAGCGCCGCATCGTAAAGCTCGCTCAACTGCCGTCTGCGTGCAACAAAGCGGTCCAATTTTGTCAGTTGCGACAGACCCAGCGCGCATTGAAAATCGGTCGCGCGAAAATTGAACCCCGGCGCGGTCAACTCGTAATACCAAGGATTAGGCGCTCCGTTTTTATCGAACGCGTCTGCCGGTCTGACAAAGTCGGTCGGATCGCGGGTCAGTCCGTGATTGCGTGCCAGCCGCAGGGCCTGCGCCAAATTTTTATCGTTTGTACTTACCGCCCCGCCTTCTCCCATCGTAATGGTTTTAACCGGGTGGAAGGAAAACACGCTCATGTCGCAAAAGGCGTTGCAGCCGATCGCACGGCGCGTGCCGTCGCGTGCGACGTATTCGGCGCCGATGGCGTGACAGGCATCGTCGACGATTTTGAGATCGTGAGAGCGGGCGATGTCGCATATCGTTTTGAGATCGCCGCACTGGCCGGCAAGATGCACGTTGAACAGGGCATTGGCCGTCCCGGCGCGCTTTAGGGCGTTTTTTAGATCCTGCGGGCGCATCAGACCGGTTGCAGGATCGACATCGGCGAATACGATTTCCGCGCCGCAAAGATGAGGGGCGCTGGCGGTGGCGAGAAAAGTGACGGCCGGAACGACGACCTTGCTGCCCGGTCCCAGATTCAGAGCCTTCGCCGCCATGTATAAGGCAGCGGTACCGTTGGCGCAGACGACGGTCTGGGCGGCGCCGATCTTTTCGGCCAGCGATGCTTCGAAACGCGAAATCAGCGGGCCGGTGGTGAGGTAATCGCCGCGCAAGGCATCCGTTACTGCGGCAATGTCGTCGTCTTCGATGGTCTGACGGCCGTAGGGTAGAAACGGCTCGTCCGTCACGACATCGCTTCCTGCAGCAACATCTGCAATCCACGCGCGTCGAGCCTTTCCGGGTTGGTATCGCTCGAATAGGCAAAGCCCTCTTCGACCGGTTTGGCGCCGCCGTGCAAATAAGCTTCGCGTACCGCCGTAGCATAGCTCGCCAGCATGACGTAGCGGTCTTCGAGTTCCACAGTCCAGCGCGAATCGTCGGCCGGAATCATAGTCTCGTGCAGCTTCTCACCCGGTCGCACGCCGACGACCCGCTGTTCGAGATGAGGGCCGATCAAACTGGCCAAGCCGGTAATGGTGGTGGACGGAATCTTGGGCACGAAAATTTCGCCGCCTTTGGCCATTTCCAGACTCGACAGCACAAGATTTACCCCCTGGGTCAGGGTAATCCAAAACCGCGTCATCCTGGGATCGGTGATCGGCAGTTCCGCCGCCCCCTGATCGGCAAGCTTCTTGAAAAATGGCACCACCGAACCACGCGATCCTACCACATTGCCGTAGCGCACCACGGCGAAGCGAGTCCCATTGGCACCGGCCAAATTGTTGGCGGCGACGAAAATTTTGTCAGAGGCCAGTTTAGAGGCACCGTAGAGATTGACGGGTGTTGCCGCTTTGTCGGTGGAAAGCGCAATGACTTTCCTTACGTTCCGGCTGAGCGCGGCATAAACTACGTTCTCGGCCCCATTGATGTTGGTGTGGATGCACTCCAACGGATTGTATTCGGCGGTCGGCACCTGCTTCAGGGCCGCAGCATGGACGACGTAGTCGACGTCTCGCATGGCGAGGTCGAGCCGGTCGCGATCCCTCACATCGCCGATGAAATAGCGCATGAAGGGATATTTCTCGACCGGGAAAACCTGCTGCATCTCGTATTGCTTCATCTCGTCCCGCGAGAACACGATCAGCCGACGCGGCCGATAACGTTCGATGACCAGACGCATGAAATGCTTACCGAACGAGCCGGTTCCGCCGGTCACCAGTACCGATTTCTCGTTAAGGTCCAGCCAGGGCTGGGAAAAATCGCGTAAAGGCGTCGTATAGGCGTCCGGCTCCGCCGGCTGCTGGGATGCCAGATGAAGGGTGTTCGCCGTCTGAATCATGGAATGCCGTCCTTTAACGGTAGGCAATCGTTGCAGAAGTTAGTTAACAAGTTGCTGATGAAAACCGTCTGTTAACGCTAAAACGAAAGCGCCGCAGTCCGGCAAGCAGCGCTGCGGGCTTACGGGTGTCGTCGAGTTCCAGCGCCGACAGTGCAAATTGGCAGAATAGGCCGCTGCGCCGTTTGCGGTGGGTCAAAAGTCCCATCAGCGGGGCACTTGCCCGGTCTACTTCGATCCGGATGCGGTTTTTGTCGTCGCCGATTTCGGCCCAGCCTTCGGTCATGCCCAGTCCATCCGAGGCGGAAACCAGAAACGAGACCGGTGCGCCGTGTTCGATGGCGTGGCCGCTGAGGTCGAAGGTTTCGCACATCCGCCCGCCGTTGTGGGTGACGAGCGTCAGCCTGTCGCCGTCGAAGGCATCGGGCAAAAGCGTGACGTAGCCAAGCCGTAGGCTGCCTTTGCCCCAGTCGGTCCAGTGAAAGACGATATCGAATTCGATGCGAGGGGTGCCGCCACAAAAGCGCATGGTCTTGTCGATCGGGCCTTTGGCCGTGTCGATGCGCGCGAACACCACCTTATCCTCGCCGTCTTGCCACAATTTGGCCGAGCACCATTCGAGGTCGGTGACCTTGTGCTCGCCGGGAGCTTCGAACACGCAATCGCCGGTGTACCAATCGGCCTGTAAGGCGATGTCGTCGAAAAAGCCGAGCGGCAGCATGCCGATCAAATCCGCTCCGCCGAAGGAAACCGCCGACAAGGCCATGCCGCGACGACGGTCCAGTCGGGCGCGCAAGGAACGGGTAGCAATTTCGATATGGCGGGCGATTACGTCCTCGCCTTGCGGTGCGGGTAGCGGCGGTAAGGGGGACGGGAAACGCTTCTCCATCGTCTCAAGCCGCGCAATCATGGCCGCCCAGCGCTTATCGGTGATATGGGTGCGAAAATCGCTCGCCCACAGAAGGCACAGTTCCTTCCAATCTTCGGGCATGGCCGACCCGGTGGACAGCCCGCGATATAGGCGTTCGCACGCGGCATTGAGCGCAATGTCGTCGCGCCCGGTGACCGCCCAGCGCGACAGATTGTATTTGCGTTGCTTCTTGACCGGCACCGGGCATTCCGGGGTTTCCAGCCTTAACGGGCGGGCGGTCGGCTTTTCCGGCAGCAGCGCCGAGGGAGAGGTCAGCCGGCAATTCGGTTCGGCCGCCAGCGCAGCCAAAGCGCTTTGCAGCCTTGCCCATTCGCTGCCGGCGTTTGCGTCGAACACTTCCTCGGTGCGATAGCGGCCGGGGCGGTAGTCGAAAATTTCGGCATCGCTGGCATATAGGCAAACGATACGGTCCTTAAACCCGCGCAACCGGCGTACGAAATTCAGGTAATCGTCAAGTTCGATGTCGCCGTGAACGAAACGCTGCAGCTTTTGAAAGGCGACGGTGTCGGTCCATAAAAGGCCGATGCTGCGTCCATCAGGCCCCAAAGCGCGCTGCGGTTTGAAGCGCGCCTCGGACGGCCAGCGATGATGCGACGAGGGATTGTCCCAGTCCATCAGCAGCGCTTTGTATCCGGCGTCCAGATAAAGTCCGACCAACCCGCCGGCATAGGCTTGTTCGTTGACCAGAGCGATCGCCGGCCTAAGGCCGAGAAGACGTTGGTAGACCTCGTTTCCAATGGCGAGATTTTGCTCGGTAACACGGGCGGGAACCAAGGGGCCGATCATCTGACTGAAGCCGCAACCGATAAACTCGGATTTACCGCCTGCGATCGATCGTTTCAGTTCGTCGATCCAGTCCGGGTCGCGTTTCTCGATTTCCTCCAACGTATAGCCAGATGCCTCGATGCCGATGGGGCCGCACTTTTCCGCTAGTCGCAGAAGCGGCCGATAGCACCGCGCGATGACGGCGCCGCGCTGGTCCTCTTCGATTGAAGAAAATGCGAGATTGAGGTGAAAGAACGCGAACAGATTCAGCGCGCCGTTCGCCGAGACGGTTTTACGGGGTGCGTTCATGCGGTGACGATGGCCAGCTTGGCGATGGCGGCCTTGGCGGCTTCCAGCGCCTGATCGCGGGTTTCGCCGGTGGCCAGCACCATGGCCGCGGACGGGCGCTTGTCGCCCGCCGGAGGAATCACGTCGCCGGATTTTGCGGTAATAAAAGCCTCGATAACCCCCGGAATTTTCAGCGCTTCTTCGTTGCCGCCGATTGAAACCACCGTGCCCGGCTTGGGAATGACATAGCGTTGAATAATATGGCGCTGATATTTCGGCGTCACACCCTCTTCCGTCACGGGCAGTCCGAGGGCAAGCCTGAAGGCGGCACCGATGAAATCGACGCCGGTGTTGAGCGGAATTTCGCGCGAACAGAAGAACCCGCCGGACAGTCGCGCGGCAAGTTCGATGACGAAAACCTTGCCGTCATGCACCACGATGTCGCCCTTGACCGTGCCGGTCTCGACGCCGAGCGCGGCGGCGGCGCGCGCCACCACATCCTTTACCTCGTCTTGAATCGCCTGTGGCAGATGGCTGGGCAAATCGCCGCCGTTCTCGATGAAAAATGGGGCGTAGGTGTCGAGATATTCGTAGTTGCGGTCGGAAAACCCCGGCGTAAAACACCGACCGTTTATCACCGTCGATTCGGTCGAAACCTGCGGCCCGTCGAGATACTCCTCCACCATGACCCGATGGGTCGGCGAATAATCGTGCGCAAAAACAAAGGCGGCCGGAAGATCGGCAACATGGGAAAGCCGCTGCACCCCGCGCGATCCCCGGCTGTCCACCGGTTTGATCACCAGATTGCGGCCGCGTGCCTTGACGATTTTCAGCAAGTCTTCGGCCGATGCCACGGCGGAAAACCACGGCACCGGCACGCCGCATTTGGCGAATTGCTCTTTCATCGCCAGCTTGTCGGTGGCAAGCCGTGCGCTCGCAAGGGAAATGCCGGGAAGCTTAAGCCGTGCCGCTA
This sequence comes from Alphaproteobacteria bacterium UBA1303, assembly GCA_002307315.1. Taxonomy (GTDB): domain Bacteria; phylum Pseudomonadota; class Alphaproteobacteria; order Micropepsales; family Micropepsaceae; genus Rhizomicrobium. The sequence goes on along the minus strand of DBTZ01000020.1, from coordinate 11,226 downwards.
CGGTCGCCACGGTCAAGGGCACGTCGGCGCCGATGGTAGTGACGCCGTCGATAGGGCCGTGTTTGCGCACGTACTCTTCCGCTCCTGCCGCCGTCGCCTCGGCATCGTAGGTCGAGGCGACGAAGTGTCCGTCGGCAAGATCGAACCCCGGCGCTTCGGGATTGGCGTCGCTGCACACCACCTTGAAGCCCATGTCCTTGGCGTGGCGGATGCCGTGACAGGCCTCGATTCCGCCGGAGACGATCAGCAGCGTTTTCATCAGAAGTAAATGCCGCCGTTGACGTTCAGCACCTGGGCGGTGATGTAGCTCGAAGCCTCGGAGGCGAGGAACACCGCCGCGTCCGCCACTTCGTGAAGATGACCCTGACGCTTAAGCAGAATGCCCTCGGCCGCTTTTTGTACGCTGGCGGCCGAGAGTCCGGCCGCCGCCATTTCCGATTCGATCAAGCCGGCGCACAAGGTGTTGGAGCGGATGTTGTCCTTGGCGCCAAAGCGGGCGATCACCTGGGCGAGCGAAATCAGGCCGGCCTTGGAGGCGGCATAATGCGCGGTGCGCGGGCCGCCATACTGACCGCTGACCGAACCGATATGCACGATCGACCCGCCGCCGGCAGCGGCGATCAGCGGCATGAACACCTGCGAGCAGACGTACGGTCCTTTTAAGTTGGTGTCGACAATGCGGTCCCAGTCTTCGTCCTTAATCTGGTCGAAGTCGGTCGGCTTATTGATGCCGGCATTGTTGATGAGGATCGAGATGGGACCGAAGTCGCGCGCCGCCGCGGCCGCCGCTTCGACGCTATCGCGGTCGGTCACGTCCATCCGAACGACAAGCGCGCGGCGACCGAGAGCGGATATGCTTTCCGCCACCTTCTCGGCCTCCGCCTTCTGTTCGCGATAGGTAAGCACGACATCGGCGCCGGCTTCGGCCAAGCCAGCGGCGATCGCCTTGCCGATGCCACGGCTGGCGCCGGTGACGACGGCATTTTTTCCTGCTAGCGAAAACCGGTTCATGCCAGTTCCCTTTTACGCTGAATGGCGCGCTTGGCGGCGGTCGCGATGAACGGCGCGGTGATGCCGTACAGCTCGGCCAACTCGTCCGGCTCGCCCGACGAGCCAAACCGGTCCTTGATTCCGACATATTCGATCGGACAAGGCTGTCCTTGCACAATGGCCTCGGCCACCGCACTGCCCAAGCCCCCGTAGACATTGTGATCTTCGGCCGTGACGATACAGCCAGTCTCGCGGGCGCAGCGGGTCAAAAGCTCGGCGTCGATCGGCTTGATCGTCGCCATATTGACGACCCGGGCGTTGATACCCTCTTCCTGCAAAAGGTCCGCCGCTTCCAGGCAGCGTGCCACTTCGACGCCGCACCCGATCAGCGTAACGTCCTTGCCGTGGCGGACGATCTGGCCTTTGCCGATTTCAAAGACATGATCCTCGCCGAAGATGCGCTTGGCGCCGCTGCGTCCAGTGCGCATGTAGACCGGGCCATTGAAGTCGAGCACCGCGCGGGTGGCGAGCTTCATTTCCACCGGATCGGCCGGTGAAATCACCGTCATGCCGGGAATGGCGCGGAAGGCGGCCAAATCCTCGAAGGCCTGGGCCGAAGCGCCGTCGGGGCCGACATCGAGACCGGGATGGCTCGCCACGATTTTGGCGTTGCGGCCGGCATAGGCGATGGACAAACGGGCTTGTTCGTAGGCGCGGGTAAGAAACACCGCAAAACCGGTCACCACCGGCAGCATGCCTACGGCGGCCAAGCCGCCGGCTGCGGCCATCATGTTTTGTTCGGCGATGCCGCATTGAACGAATTTATCGGGGTGGGCTTTGCGGAAATTGTGTACGCCGGTACCGCCGGCGACATCGGCGTCCAGGACTACCAGATTGGGATAGTCCGGCGCGATTTCGGAAAGTGCCTTGCCGAAGGCTTCGCGAAGAGAATCGCCGGTCGAACCGATCAAGGTGGGGGCGGAATTGTCAGACATAGAGAAGCTCCTCGATTTCGGATGGTGAGGCGCCAAGGTCCGCGAGTGCGGCCTCGGCCTGTTCGCGGGTGAATTTTACCGAGCCGTGCCAAGCCGGACTGCCTTCCATGTAGGATACGCCCTTGCCCTTGATGGTATGAGCGATAACGACGGTGGGCTTGCCTGCGGCGCTTTGGGCACGCTGCAAGGCGGCAATAATCTCTGGAATGTCGTGGCCGTCGATTTCCTCGACGTTCCAACCGAAGGCGTTCCATTTATCGGCCATCGGTTCCAGGCCGCAGATGTCGGCGTTGAGTGCGTCGCTCTGCATCTTGTTGTAGTCGAGAATCGCGCAGAGATTGTCCAACTTGTGGTGGGCGGCGCACATTACGGTTTCCCACACCATGCCTTCCTGCAATTCGCCGTCGCCCAAAAGCGCAAACACGCGGGCGCTGTTTTTCTGCATCTTGAGGCCCAGCGCCATGCCGAGCGCTACGCCGAAGCCTTGTCCGAGCGAACCGGTGCTGGTCTCCACCCACGGCAGATCGCGCACCGACGGATGGCCTTGATAGGGGCTGTTCAATTTACGCAAAGAAAGCGCGGCGCGCTTGTCGCAGAAGCCGTAATAGGCGGCTACGCCGTAAAGCGCCGGGCAGGCGTGCCCTTTCGACAGCACAAAACGATCGCGGGTAAAATCGCTTACCCCCTCGGGCCAGACGTTCATCTCGGCGCCGAACAGCGTGGCAAGAATATCCGCGCAAGACAATGAGCCGCCGGGATGACCCGACTCGGCGCGGAAAATCGAGGCGATGGTGTGTTGGCGCGTGTAGCGGGCGGCATCGCGGATCTGCGCTTCTATCTCCGGTGCGTTCAGGCTCGTATCGCCGCTTTGCGCGGCTAGCTTGGCGGCTAGTTTCATGAGCGTTCCCCTCTTTTCATTTCAGTACTTTGCGGCCGTGCGTTTCAGCGCCCGGTCCAGCAAATCGCGGTAACGAATGATTTCGGCTTGAGGGGCCAGATTTCTGGCCTCGGTTTCGATTTCCTGCGCAAACCCGCGCGACATCACCACGACGACGCCGGGATGTATGCGGCAAAGCGCTTCGGGGCCTTCGAGCGGACGGCCGAACCGTTCTCCGACCAAACCCTTGAGATGGATGTCGATCAGCGTAGCCAAGCTATCGGCCTCGAACCCGCCGTGACGCACCAGAGCGTCGAAAATACGCCCGGCGCCCCACATCGCCACGCCCTTGGGCGCCAGGCCTGCAAGTTCTGCGGCGGCTTCCTTCAGTGCGGCACGGTTGCGTGCGAGATTCCGCTCGTAGGTCGAAATCAGCGCTGCCGCGGCGGCAACCTCCGACGGATCGGCGGCCGTCTCGCCATCGGCAGGCGCGGATTTGCGTGCGACGACAAACAGATTTTCCCGATCTTCGGAAACGGGCGGTTCGAGAATTTCGAAACCCGCTTCTTTCAGCATACGAAGCAATGTCCGGGAGGAAAAATGGGTCAAGTGCTTGTCGATGAACCATTCTTCGATCACGTCTTCGGCGCCGATCAGCGCGATGTTCGGGCAATCGAGGACGAGAATCCCCCCCGGTTTCAATACGCGGGCGTGGTCGCGCAAGGTTGTCAGCGGGTGAGCCAGATGCTCGACGGTATGGCAGGAGTGGACGATGTCGAAGGATTCGTCGGCAAATGCCGTTTGTTCGATCCGCGCACCGATCAACTCGCAGCGAGGAAAATCGGCGCACGATCCTGCCACCCGTTCGTCGGGTTCTACCGCCACCAGGTTTGCCTGTGACGCTGCGTCGAGAAAGCTTTTGGCAAAACGGCCGCGGTTGGAGCCGACGTCCAGCACGCATAAAGGTGCCGTCAAATCGGCGTGGCGGGCGATGGCATCAAGCGCAATGGGGGTACGGAACCCCTTGCCGTAGCGGACATTTCCCCAATCGGCGCCACCCGATACCGCCGGCGGCAGGCGCGCGCCGGTGTCGGCGCGCGGCAGGCTTTGGACCAAGCCGCAATAACCGCAGAGGAAGACGCGGATTTCTCTCGCCGTACCGTCCGGGACGTAAACCGGTTCCAGGGCCGCCTGACGGCATAACTCGCACAACTCCGGCATTTTCGCGTGGTCCGTTAAGGAACTGGTGACCATATTCCGCCGGGTTTCGTTAATAATTTACTACATATTCGGCCCGCCCGGCATATCCGAGCCGCTTTTGCATGTCGCCGGCTATGCTTTCGAACTTCGCGCTTTGAACCTTGTCGAGCAGCCTGTCCTCGGGCCGGTTGACGTTGTGGGGGCGCTGAAACAGGGCATAGATCTCCGGGCGATAAGCAAGGCCGAGGAACTCGACCAGGGATCGGGCTTCGACTTCCGACTTTCGCAAGTCTTCCAGCCGGACGAACAGGTTTTGTTCGGGCGGAAGCTTGGCCAGAGATTCGAGAATGACCCGATTTATTTCCGCCCAATGCCAGGCAATGCGTTCGAATTGATCGAATGTTCCAAAGGCGACGGCGGCCGGATCGTCGAGCCTCGGATGCGGCCACCAGTATTTCTTTTCCGGCGGCGGGGCCGGGGTATGAACGGGATCGCGGACATAGGCGCCCAACAAAGCGCTGGATCGATCATCGTAGCATTCGTCGGCTAATTTGCGGAAATAGGAACCGACCACTTTACGTCCGTCGCGCACCAGATGAACGAATTTGGCGTTTGGCATGAGATCGGACAACTCGCTGATGAGCCATGATAATTTATTCGACGAATCGCCCCAGACCGGCATTTTGCTATAGCGAACGGCGGCGATATGGGTGGCGGCCAGGACTTTCTTGGCTTCGGCGGAATCGCAAAGCCCCATATAGCGGCGCACGCCCAAAGGCTGGACGATATGCACCATATATTCATGCTGGATGTCGCATCCTTCGGCCGTCGATAACGCCTTATGCAGCATGGCGGTGCCGGACCGGCCGCTGGAGACGATGAAAAAGGCTTGTGTGTTTGTGCTCATTGCTGGACCGGTAACCTGCTGTTAACTCTCTTTTAGTCACATCGGATTTAGGATTCGTTAAGGAAAAGGGCGAATTCCCATGCGACCGATCTTTATCGCCGAGGCTTCGAGCAATCACGGCCGCGATCTGTCCCGGGCGCTGCGTTTCGTCGATGCTGCGGCGGAGGCCGGTTGCACGGCGGTCAAGTTTCAGCTTTTCCGCATCGACAAGCTGTTTGCCCCGGAAGTCCTGGAAAAAAGCGCTTATCATCGGGCACGGCGCGACTGGGAACTGCCATTGTCGTTTCTGCGGCCCCTGGCCGAACATTGCACGAAAGCCGGCATCGCCTTTTCTTGTACGCCGTTCTACCTCGAAGCGGTGGCCGAGCTTCAGCCGTTCGTCGCTTTCTATAAGGTCGGTTCTTACGAACTCTTGCGCGACGATCTGTTAACCGCCTGCGCTGCCACGGGAAAATCGGTCATTCTCTCCACCGGGATGGCGAAAATGGCGGAAATTCGTCACGCGGTTTCCGTGTTACATAACGGTGGCTGCAAGGATGTCACCTTACTGCATTGCGTTTCCGCTTACCCCACGCCGACGAGCCAAGCCAATCTGTCGGCGATGGCCGTCATCTCCCGCGAAACCGGTTGCGACGTCGGTTGGTCCGACCATACCCGCCGGCCGGCGGTGATCGAGCGGGCCGTGCATCGCTGGGGTGCGGTGGCGGTCGAATTTCATCTCGATTTAGACGGCACCGGGGCGGAATACGCTGCCGGCCACTGTTGGTTGCCGGAAGAGATAGCTCCCGTGATCGCCCGCATTCGCGAAGCGTTTACCGCCGATGGTGCAGGGTTCAAAGAGCCGCAGCCGGCCGAGAACGCCGACCGCGACTGGCGCGCCGATCCGTCCGACGGCTTGCGTCCGTTGAAACAGATTCGCGGAAGTTGGGAGCCTGGTGCATGAGCGAAACGTCCCGCGGCCGTCGTGTCGTTGCGGTGATCCAGGCGCGGATGGGTTCGACCCGATTCCCAGGCAAGGTACTGCAACCGGTGGCCGGAAAACCGCTTCTGTGGCACATCGTACACCGGCTCGAAAAAGCGAAGTCGCTCGACAAGATCGTCATTGCCACCAGCGAAAATCCGCGCGACGATGCCATCGTCGAATTCGGGAAGAAAAACGGCGTAGCGGTAACACGCGGTTCCGAACAGGACGTGCTCGCCCGCTTCGCCAAAGCGGTCGCCGAATGCAATGCTGCCATCGTCGTGCGGGTGTGTTCGGATTCGCCGTTCATCGAAGGCGGGTACATCGACCATCTGGTTGCTGCGATGGTCGAACAGGATGGCGATTATGTTTCGTCTGCCGACGGTACACCCAACGCCCATCAAGGGATCGACGTTTTCACTCGTCGCGCTCTCGACAAGCTGATTGCCGACGCGGGCGACGATCCGGTGGCGCACGAACATGTCACCGGGTATTTCAAGCTGCATCCCGATTTTGTGCCCATCGCGCGGGCCAAGCCGTTTCCCGATTCCGGTCGCGCCGATCCCAGAGTATCGATCGATACTCCCGACGACCTCGCTTTCGTCGAAGCGGTGTATGATCGGCTGCACGCCCGTGCTGGCGAAGCTTCGCTTGGAGATCTGCTGCTGTTGCTCGAACGCGAGCCCGGTTTGCGTAAAATCAATGCCCACGTTCGTCAGAAGGAAATCGCGCAAATGGGTGCGCTGGCGCTGATCCGTTGCGACGGCGGCGGGATGTACGGCTTCGGCCATGTCAAGCGCTGCATCGAGTTGGCACGCGCGCTTCGAGACCGCGAAGGGTGCGGTGCGATGTTTGCGGTGAACGGCGAGGCAGCGGCGCTAACGCCGATCCGCCGGGCCGGATTTGAGGCGGTGCTGTTACCTTCGCCGAAAACGCCGCTCGACCAAGTGTGCGAACACCCCGACTTTTGCATTCTCGACTGCCGCGATGGTCCGTCGCGGGAAGAGCTAAAATCCTTTCTCGCACATGTTCCGGTCAGTGCGGTGATCGACGATGCGTCGGAACGGCGGCTTGCCGCCGACTTCGCCTATTTTCCGCCGGTGCCGCAGGCATATCGTCTGAACTGGCGGGATACGCATTGCCAAGTGCGGATCGGTTGGCAGTGGTCGCTGCTCGGCTTGCCTCAGACGGCGATTAAGCCGCGCGGCGGCGGCGGACGCGGAAATCTTCTTGTTACTATGGGCGGTAGCGACCCCTTCGGCTTGACCTTGCGCGCCGCCAGAGCGCTTTCGACGCTCGATCCGGTGTTTCGTGCCCGCTTTGTGATCGGGCCTGGTTTTAAGGATCGCGGAAGACTGGCGCGCGAGATCGCTTCGATGCGGGCAAATTTCGAAACCATCGAAGGCGCGGACGATCTGATGACCGAATACGCCTCGGCCGATCTGGCACTTGTCGCCTTCGGCGTCACGGCCTTCGAGCTTGCCGCTTTTGGCGTGCCGGCGATTTACTTGAGCATCTCGCCCGATCACGCGACTAGCGCCGCGAGTTTCGAAGCGGCCGGTATCGGGCAATCGCTGGGTTTGGCCGACAATCTTACCGACGCCGATATCGCAGCGGCCGTGGCGGCGTTGTTAAACGACCGACAGCGCCGTCATGACATGCATGCCGCAGGATTGATGAATGTCGACGGGCATGCCGCAACGCGCATCGCCGGGGAACTGGTGCAGGCACTGGCGGAAAAACGCAAAACAGCTTCCGGGCAGACTGTCAGGACCGGTTAATCCCGGTCTCATCCTCCGCCGGAGCGCCGCGCGTCGCGACGGAAACGAAACACATTCAACGGCGCGCTACCGCGGGGAACGCTTGGCGAGAATCCGTTGCAAAGTGCGGCGGTGCATGTTGAGCCGTCGGGCGGTTTCCGAAACGTTGTGCCCGCACAATTCGTAGATCCGTTGAATGTGTTCCCAGCGCACCCGGTCGGCCGACATCGGATTTTCGGGCGGCTTGGGCTTCGATCCGGGAGGTGCCAGCAGCGCCGCAGTGATGTCGTCGGCGTCGGCCGGTTTGGGTAGGTAATCGATTGCACCGTATTTCACCGCGGCAACGGCGGTGGCGATGTTGCCGAAGCCGGTCAATACCACCACACGCGAATCCGGGCGGATCTGATGCAGAAGTTCGACCACATCGAGGCCGTTGCCGTCGTCCAGTTTCAGATCGACTACCGCGTAGGCAGGCGGTGCCTCCTTGGCAATGGCTTTACCCTCGGTAATGCTGGCTGCCGAACGAACCGAGAAACCTCGGCTTTCCATGGCACGCGACAAACGATCGCGTAACGGATTGTCATCCTCGACAATAAGCAGGGATTTGTCTTCTGGCGTCGTCATTTCGTATTTCCTTCAAACGCAAATAGGCTTCTAGAATGCATGCGTCAATCCTCGGCCGCCATCGACGGCGATGTTTCTCCGTCGATCATGCCGCGTGGCCATGTTACGCTGACGCGCGCACCGCCTTCGGCCGGATTGACCGCCCTGACTACGCCGCCGGTGCGTTCCAGCAACGTCTTGGCGATGAAAAACCCCAGTCCCATTCCTTCATGTTTGCCGGTGACGTCGTTCGACGGTGCCAGATCCGCATCGCGCAAAGGGCGGTCGCTGGGGCGCGACGTGATGTAAGGTTCGCCGATCCGTTCGAATATCTCCGGCGAAAATCCGGGGCCGTCGTCCTCGATGGTGATGCGTAAATAACCTTTGTCCCAGGCCGCCTCCAATCGCACCTTCGAGACGGCGAAATCGGCGGCGTTTTCGATGATGTTGCCCAGGCCGTGCAGAAGTTCGGGCGCCCGCCAAACCTGCGGTTGGTTTTCGCCGCGATTGTTCGGCGCCGCCGAAATGGTGATGTCGATGTCTTCGCCGCGATAATCGTTTGCCAGATCATCGAGCAGCGCGCATATCGGCAGACGGGCGGTGGCGCCGACCACCGCCTCTTCGGGGTTGGCCAGCCGCATCAGGATCATGCGGCAGCGTTCGGCTTGGCCGCGCAATAGCTTGGCGTCTTCGGCCTCCGGCGATCCTTCCGGCAGCACCTTGGAAAGTTCGTTCGCCACCACGGCGATGGTGCCCAGTGGCGAACCCAATTCATGCGCGGCTGCGGTGGCCAGTGCGCCCAGCGACGACAGCCGTTGTTCGCGCGCCAAAGCCAACTGGGTGGCGGCCAGTCCGGCCGACATCCGGGTGCCTTCCGAGGCAATGCGCCAGACATATATCGATGTGAAGCCGATGCTAAGCACCAACGAGGCCCATAATCCCGCTTGGTACAACGCCGGCAGCGCCAACGTTTCCATTGCGGACCAGGGCAGGGGTTCGTGAAAGATGGCGATCAGCGAGATCGAAAGAAGCGCGATGCCTCCCAAGATCAAGATATTATTCAATTCTAGGGTCGCCGCAGCGATTACCACCGGGGCGATGAACATGAGCGCAAACGGATTGGCGAGCCCGCCGGTGAGATAGAGAAGCACGGCCAGTTGGATCACGTCATATGCCAGAATGACGGTGGTCTCCCGGCCGGTCAGCCGCCGACTCGGCGGATAACGCAGTGCCATGAAAATGTTCAGTCCTGCGCTAAAGGCGACGCAAGCCAGACAGCGGAGCAAAGGCAACGTGTAGCCAAAGCCGACATAGACGACAAAAATGGCGACTGTCTGTCCGCCAGCCGCCATCCATCTGAGGTTCGATAGTGTACGCGCCCGCACTCGTCCGCCGACGGCATCCTGTCCGGCGGAAATCCTGCGGCCCATTGCCTGCGCACTTGCCATATCTACAGCCCGGTCTTGCGCGCGCTTATCTGCACCGGGTGCGACAATTTTTCAACATTAACAATCAGTCTCACACCAAACAACACTCCCCCGCATGCTTTCGCTGCGAGAATGCGAAGGGCTTGCCTCAATTGACAGGCAATTTGGGCGCGCTTTTCGTGTCAATTTTGCGGCAAGTCTAAAATTTCAGCAAAAGCGTTCCTCTCGTACTTAAGAAAAATCATGCAAATTGAAATATAATGTCAAAAATAGCGTAATATCGGCCAGTATATAGTTGCCTGTGAAAAAGTCCCTCGCTGCGCTTTGGAACTTTTTCACAATTGAAACGTAAGGAAAAAACTCGCTTGGGGCGGCCCTATAATATCGTGAAAAAGTACACGGAGGCCTTTAGGCCGAAGGACTTTTTCTCGGACGACTATATACCATTCAGTCTGTGTCGCAGCGATTGTTACGCTGCATGTGGCGTTCATTCGGCCTTGCCGATGTTCGCCAAACGAGCGGACAAATCTGCACTATCGCCTTCAATTTCAATCATTTTCAGACGAGATGTGGCGCCCGACGCTATCCGTACGGCCGATTTGGGCACCTGAAGCCGTTTGGACAGAAGCGCGATCAAGGCGGCGTTTGCCTTGCCGTCCTCAGGCGCGGTTCGTACTCTGGCCTTGAGGTATTTTGTTTCCGGCGAGATGGTCAACCACCCGTCGATAGCATCTTTTCCGCCCTTTGGCGTCAGCCTCACTTGGATGCGGACGCCGTTCGGACGGGGCGCCGTCATGGCTCAGATGCCCATACGGAAGGCGAACCAGCCGACGGAATATTGCAGAAAGTAAACGGCCAGCAGCACTATCAACGGCGACAAATCGAGACCGGCTATCGACGGTATCACTTTGCGCACCAGGGCGAATACCGGCTCGGTCAAGGCATCCAGAATGCGGACCACGCTGCGGATGAAAGCATTATAAAGATTAATGACGTTAAAGGCGACAAGCCAGCTCACCACTACCGCCACGATGATCACGATGGTGTAGATGTTCAGAATTTCGAGAATCAGCCAGATGATAGGGTTGGTTGGGTACACCGTCTTTGCTCCGCACGTTTGAACCGATGCCAGCCGCAGTATTGCCGGATACGATCCTATCTTAGCAAGATAATAGCGCCTAAATCTAACTACCGCTTGACAGGGGGAAGGCCCACTTCCTAGATACGCGCCCCATGCCCGGCGGTTTTCCATGAATGCGGCCGGGACCAAGCTTGGCTTGGGGCTGTAGCTCAGTTGGGAGAGCGCCTCGTTCGCAATGAGGAGGCCAGCGGTTCGATTCCGCTCAGCTCCACCATCCCCCTATCCAGGATAGTCTGACGGCGTATGAGAACCCGGCCTAGTGTCGTGGTTTCGAAGTTCGTTTTATTCGCTATATCGGCACGGGTAACGAACTTCGAAACCAAAACGACACTAGCATCAATAGGTTGGCTAGTGTCCTGACGATT
>DBTZ01000037.1:25358-31777 GCA_002307315.1 Alphaproteobacteria bacterium UBA1303 | reverse complement strand
GCTTTAATGAGTCGATGGCCTAGTCCGGCCAGTTCCACCTGTTCTTTTTCCCACCTCCGTCCACCGCCCGCCGCCGGGCATGCCGGCGGGCGCGCGCGGTTGGTTCGGATCGAAATGCGCCTTATTAATTAACCGGCCGAGCTTCCACAGCGCCATCATCATTTGTTCGGCGGCAAGGTCACAACGCAAATGCATTAGTTCCGTCTGGAAGGCGTTGTCATCCATACGCATGGTTAGGTTCCGATTATGGGAGCATAAAAAAACGCCGCCCGGGATAAGGCGGCGTTCGGATGCAAGTTTGCGGATTTAAGCGATATGGGAACACCACCGACACGGTTCAAGGGGCGGGTAGTGTCCTAATTTGAATTTTTCGTCGCATCCTTGCCAAACGAACCCTACGCCCTTCTCGCCGCGCGCCAGGCCGGTTAAAAGAATCGACGAACGCCGTCCAATCGGACCGGCGGCGAAAAAGGCCCACCCGACGTGAAACCTCTGTCCAGAACCGCCCAGCTTTGGCTCCTGTCGTTTTTGCTCAGTGCGAGCATGACGGTGATTTCCTTCAAGCACCTCGACGTGGCAATAGCGCACTTTGTCTATCCGTTGTCGGGACATCTCGGCGGATTGGGGGCGGGATTGGGCAGCGCCGTCCTCCTGACGATCGAGGCCGTCGCTTGTCTGACGCTGGTGACGGCGCGGATCATGCGGGGACGTCTTTCGCCGATCGGCGAGGCCGTGGCCCTGGCATGCATAAGCTCCATCTGCGTCTATGCGATCAACTCGGGCGTTCTGAAGGTGTGGTTTGGGGTCGCCCCCCCCCATTATGTGCTGAATGGAGTATCGCATTCCCTCCACATCTTGCGGGGTTCCCCATTTAGCAGCTTTCCGTCCGGCCATATGGCCCTTGCCGGAGCCTTCGCCGGAGTTTTCATGAGGCTTTACCCGAGAAGCGTTTTATTGCTCTTGGCCCTGCTGGCGGTCGCCGCCGGTTTACTGATCCTGGGGGATTGGCATTTCGTCAGCGATGTGATCGCCGGCACCTTCATCGGTATCTCGACCGGGATGCTGGCGGGCGAGGTATGGCTTGAGCACACGAAAACCCACACCGCCGACTGACGGACGCGCATTTTTCGCTCGTCAGCGTAAATTGGTAAATTGCAATAGATTTCCGCTGCCTAGGCGGTTTTAGGGGCTTCCGCATACGGCGCATTAACGCCGCTTAACGCCCAATGCCTTGAATCTGCCGGAAATATCGTACACCTAGAGCGCTTCACAGAAAAAGTGGAATCCGGTTTTCTGGTATGAAGCGCGACAAAACAAGGAGTTAGAGCATTTCAGTGTTTTTCGTTAAACGGTGAAATACTCTAGCGCACCATTTCGCGCATTGCCCATCGCACGCGACCGCTGGAGCAGCGTCTATCGATGAATGCCTTCATCAAAAATCTCCTGAAGAAACTCATTATCGAAACCAACCGCCTGATCGCCAAGGCGCCGCCGCCGGTTCAGAAGGCGTATTACGACGCGCTGCAATGGGCCTACCTCCACCGGCACGGGCTGAAGCGCACCGCCCAGTGGGGAGGGGGCGTCGTCGGCATTCCGCTGCTGCTGCTGTTTCTGCTGCCCTATTTGTTGTGGCCGTTCGCCGCCAGGCTCGATTCTTCGCAGGATCTTTACTCCGCCAACCGGCCGCTCGCCTTCACCTTCCTCGACGCCCAGGGCGAGGTGGTGGGACGCAGCGGCGCCATCGTCGGCGAGCGGCTGAAGCTGGAGGACATGCCGGGCTATCTTCCCGCCGCATTCATCGCCATGGAGGACCAGCGCTTCTACGATCATATCGGCATCGACGCTCAAGGCATGCTTCGGGCGCTGTTGAAGGACATTCGGGCGCGGCATGTGGTGGCGGGCGGTTCGACCATCTCGCAGCAAACCGCCAAGATCGTTTTCACCAATTCCGAGCGCAGCTTCGCCCGCAAGCTGTCAGACATGCTGGGCGCAGAGTCGCTGGAAAAGACCTACACCAAGAAACAGATTCTCGAATTGTATCTCAACCGGCTCTATCTCGGTTCCGGCGCCTACGGCGTCGATGGCGCCGCCCACGTCTACTACGGCAAATCGGCCAAGACCCTCAGCCTTTCCGAAGCGGCGATGCTGGCAGCGCTGACCACGTCTCCCTCGGCCTCCTCGCCGCGGCGCAACCTCCGGCGCGCCCAAAAGCGCGCCTCGCTGGTGCTCGAAGTCATGGCGGACCAAGGCATCATCACCAAGGCCGAGGCGGAAGAGGCAAAAGCGCATCCCGCCGACATCAGCGACAGCACCTCGGTCAATGCCCGCAACTACTATCTCGATGCCGCCGCCGAGGAAGCCCAGCGCCGCGCCGAAGCCAGCGGACAGAAGGCCAGCGGCGATCTGACGGTGCGTACCGTATTCGATCCGCGCATCCAGGAAGCGGCGCGCAAAGCCGCCGAAACCGTCGTCAACGGCCCGCAAGGGCAAAAAGCCAAGGCAAGCGAAGCCGCCGTGGTGGTGATGAAGCCCGACGGCGGCGTCGTGGCGTTGATCGGCGGCGTCGACTACGCCGAAAGCAGCTTCAACCGTGCCATTCAGGCGCATCGCCAGCCCGGTTCGGCGTTCAAGCCGTTCATTTATCTGGCGGCACTGGAAGCAGGCATGACCCCGTGGGACGTGCGCGACGATTCGTCGGTGACCATCGACGGCTGGACCCCGACCAATTTCGGCGGCAAGATTTACGGCTCGCTGACGCTGAACGACGCGCTGACCCATTCGGTCAACACCATCGCCGCCAAACTGGCGCAGGAAGTCGGCCTCAGCGCGGTGGTCGAAGCGGCCAAGCGCAGCGGCATCGTCTCGCCGCTCAAGGCGCATGCCTCGCTGGCGCTCGGCACCAGCGAAGTGACGCCGCTGGAGTTGACCTCGGCCTATGCCACCTTTGCCGCCGGCGGCATTCGGGCGCATCCCTATTACGTCACCGAGGTCAAGGACGGCACCGGACACGTACTCTACCGGCGCAAGGATCCGGTGCAGGAACGGGTAATCGCCAGCCACATCATGCGCGACTTGACCGCCATGCTCTACAGCGTGGTGACGTCGGGCACCGGGGGCCGGGCCGGCATCTGGACTCACGAAGCCGCCGGCAAGACCGGCACCACCCAGGACTATCACGACGCTTGGTTCGTCGGCTTCACCACCGACTATGTCACTGCGGTCTGGGTCGGCAACGACGACGCCTCGCCGATGAACAACGTCACCGGCGGCACCCTGCCGTCGTACATCTGGCGCGACGTGATGAAGGCGGCAGAGGCGCACCTGCCCGCCCGAGCGCTCGACCGTTCCGCCCCCTACATGCCGGTCGACGAAGACATGATGGCTTCCGGCATTCCCGCCATCGACGACGAAGCGCCAACGCCCGCACCGGCGGCCGAAACGCCAGCGTCGGCGCCTGCAGCGTCGACGGCGCCCAGGGAAAAAGAGAAAAAGGGTTTTTTCAACTGGCTGTTGGGTGGAAAGACCGGCCAGGACGAAGACCCGAGCGGCGGTAACTGACCGGACGCAGGCCTTACAAAGCATAACGAAAACGAAACATTCCGCTCGAAGCTTTGTCACCGGTGGCAAGCTCGACAAATTGAGACAACGTCGAAGAGCAATTGGGAATTTTCCCCCCCGACGGCATGCTAATCTTATCGAGAGAATAGTAGGAAGAAAGAGGGGACGATGTCTTACCAAATGTCACTTTCCATCGCGGCGGCATTTTTTCTGAGCGCTGCGACCGCTCTGGCGCAAGGCGCGCCGCCGTCACCGCCCGGTGGTCCTGCGGCAGGCCCGCAGGGCGCCGGTTTCGCAGGCAAAAAAATCAGCAAGGAGGACTTGGCGAAGTTCCATGCCCAGCAGTGCCTGGACGGCTATGCGCACGAAGTCGGTGCATTTGCTACTCTGGAGGTCCGCCTGCAGTTGACCGACCAGCAGAAATCGTCGTTTGAGCGCTGGAAACACGTCAAGCTCAAGAGCGCCAAGGCGCGCGCCGACGCGTGCGTCGGCATGAAGTTGCCGGAGCCGCCCGATGCCGCCGACAAGATGCCGCCGGTGCCGGATCCGGCCGAAGGCCTGAGGATGGAAGAGAAACATCTCAAAGATCGGTTGGCCGACCTCAAAACGGAAATTCCCGCACTGGAAGCCTTGACGGCCTCGTTAAGCGACCAGCAGAAGCGCTTGCTCGCACCGCCCCGTCACGACGGCCCGCAGCAGGGTGGACCGCAGGGCGGCCCAGGCCCGTATAACGGACATGGCCCAACGGGAGGCCCCGGCGCGCCACCGCCGGGCGGGCCGAAAGAATAGTATTTCCGCAAGGGCCCCCCCCATACGTATGTGGAAATGCAAGGCCTTGTGCGCATGTCGCACAAGGCCTTTTTTTTACGCTTTATCCGAAACCGCCGCACGCATTTTGAAAAAACGCTTTTGCGCTTGACCCCCCCCCTCCTTTGCCGCAAAAGGCGCCCGCCATTTTCGAAAGCGTCCCGATGACCGCCCGTTATGCCGAAATGCCGCGTTTTGCCTCGATCGAAGAGGCGATTGCCGGCTTGCAGCCGGTCGAACCGGTCTACTGCCTGAGACCGGGCAAGTTCGCCGGCGCGGCCGGCAGGTTTCTCGACAATTTTCCGGGCGACGCGCTTTATGCGGTGAAGTCCAACCCGAACCCGCGCGTGCTCGATTTGCTTTGGGCTGCCGGCATTCGCCACTTCGATACCGCGTCCTTGGGCGAGATCGAGCTGATACGCCGGCAGTTTCCCGACGCGCTTTGCCATTTCATGGCGCCGCTGAGGCTGCCCGGCCATGGCAAAATCGCGTATGAGAAATACGGCGTCACCGACTTCGTGATCGACTGCGACGCCGAACTCGACAAGCTCGTCCGGGAAACCGGCAACCCGAAGCGTCTGCGCATCTTCGTGCGGCTGTCGGCGACGGCCGGCGGGGCGCTGTTGGAGCTGTCCAGCAAGTTCGGCACCACCCCCGACGACGGCGCGCGGCTGCTCAAGCGGGTGGCCGAATACGGTGAGATTCCGTGCCTGACCTTCCATGTCGGCTCGCAATGCCTGTCGTCGTTCTCCTATGCCCAGGCGATCGAGATGGCGCGCCGCACCATCATCAAGTCGGGGGTGACGATCGGCGCGCTCGACATCGGCGGCGGCTTTCCGGCGCCTTACGCCAATTACGAACTGCCGCCCTATTACTGGTATTTCGACACCATCCGCGAGGCTCTCGGCACGCTGGAGCTCGCCAACCTGCCTTTGATGTGCGAGCCGGGCCGCGCGCTGTGCGCCGAGGGCATTTCGCTGATCACCCAGGTGGTTTTGCGTCGCGGCGACAAGCTCTACATCAACGACGGCATCTACGGCAGCTTCGACGAGCTTACCTTGCCCGGCTTCGACGCCGATTATCCCGCCACCGTTTACGCATTCGATCACGGGACGGCGACGGTGAAGGACGGGCCCAAGCGGCCGTTCCGCGTCTACGGACCGACCTGCGACAGCCTGGACGTGTTGCCGCGCCCCGTTATGCTGTCCGAGACCATCCAGCCCGGCGATTTTATCACATTCGATTCGATGGGCGCCTATTCGGTTTCGTCGCGGACGCCCTTCAACGGCTTCTTTCCCGACGCTTGGGCGTTAATCGGAAATTAAGCCTCTCCTTAAACGAACCGAAACTTTGATCGACTAGGCTGTCTCTCAGCGAGGGGTGGTTATGCCGTCGGCCAAACAGCGTTTGCAGCATTTTCTGGCGTTGGCTTACCAAGGCCCGGCCAAGGCGGCCGAGCTTGCCGCAGGCGTGGCCGACTTTATCGACGCTTGGCCGGAGGATGCTCCGCCGGACATGCGCGAGGCGGTGTTGACCCTGCTCGATCTGTCCTTGCGCGACGCCGACGACGACACCCGATTGCACCTTGCCGCCAAACTCGGCGGACGGCGCGAACTGCCGCTGGACCTGGTCAACGAATTTTATCTCAGCGCCCCCGCACCGGTCCGCCATGTCATCCTCGAACGCAACGACGTCGAAGGCGGTACCCACGCCAATCCGGTGGCGGACCCCGAAGAATTGCTGTTCGCCGCCCGCGACGACACAAGCGCCAGTTTCACCCGCGCCTTCGCCAGTGCCTTGCACGTGCCGCTTTTTACCGCGGCGGCCATCCTCGCCGATGCCTCCGGCGAAGCCCTGGCGGTGGCCTGTCGCGGCGCGCATCTGGAGCGCGCCCATTTTTCGGCGCTGGCACTTTTGAAGCTGTGCGACGGTTCCGCCCTCGAAGCTTTCGAGGCGCCGCCGCAACGGGGATGCGAAAGCCTGACCGGTTTCTGGCAGGCGCAAACCGGCCGCGTCCGCACCGCCGCATAAAGCAACGGGCGCAAAAGTGGAAT
>DBTZ01000037.1:3856-24983 GCA_002307315.1 Alphaproteobacteria bacterium UBA1303 | reverse complement strand
TCCGGTTTTGCGCGCAAAGTTGCGAGCAAATAATGTAACGAGCGCAAAAGCGGGAACGATTTTCGGGTGTGAAGCGCGCTATTCCGCCAGCACGTCGGCGCGTTCGCGGGTCTTGGCGAAGACGATCTTGGGAAACTTCTCGGCGACGTAGCCGATCTCCCAGGCGCTTTTGGCCAGGAATACCGGGGCGCCGTCGCGATCGGACGCCATGCCGCCGCGGTTGCTCTCGATAAATTTCTCGACGTCGGCAGCTGCGCCGGAAATCCAGCGGGCGGCATCGAAGGGCGAGGGTTCAAGATCGACCTCCAGCCCGTATTCGCTCAATATCCGCGACTTCAGCACGTCGAGCTGCAGTGCGCCGACCACGCCGACGATCCAGGACGAGCCGATGTTGGGCTTGAATACTTGCGTCACGCCCTCTTCGGCCAAGCTGGTCAGGGCGCGGGCGAGATGCTTCTGCTTCAACGGATCGCCCAGGCGCACGCGGCGTAGGATTTCCGGGGCGAAATTGGGAATGCCGGTGAACACCACCTTGCCCGATTCCGACAGCGTGTCGCCGACCCGCAAAACGCCGTGGTTGGGAATGCCGATGATGTCGCCCGGCCAGGCTTCGTCCACCGTTTCGCGTTCCTTGGCAAAGAACAGGATCGGATTATGGATCGCCATAGTCTTGCCGGTACCGCTTTGCGTCAGCTTCATCCCGCGGCGGAAGCGGCCGGAAGACAGCCGCAAAAACGCCACCCGGTCGCGATGATTGGGGTCCATGTTGGCCTGGACCTTGAACACGAAGCCGGTGACTTCGTTTTCTTCCGGCTTGATCTCGCGGCCCTTGGCGGCCTGCGAACGCGGGGATGGCGCGTGGCGCGCCAGCATCGAAAGCAGATCGCGCACCCCGAAATTCTTCAAGGCCGATCCGAAAAACACCGGCGTCAGGTGGCCTTGCGCGTAGGCGGTGGCATCGAAGTGGGGATAGACCCCGCGAACCAGATCGACATCCTCGTCGAGCTTGGCCTTGACGTCGGCGGGAAGCCGCGCCGCGAGGGCGTCCGCGCCGATGAGCTCTTCCGTTTTGCCGCCGAACACCGAGAAGCGGTCGGCGGACAGATCGAGAATGCCCTTGAAGTTGAGGCCGAAACCGGCCGGCCAGACCTGGGGGCAGACTTCGAGCTGCAATTGATCGGCGATGTCGTCGAGAAGTTCGATGGAATCGCGGGCCTCGCGGTCCATTTTGTTGACGAAGGTGACGATGGGAATGTCGCGTAGGCGGCAGACCTCGAACAGCTTGCGGGTCTGGGCCTCGATGCCCTTGGCCGCGTCGATCACCATCACCGCGGAATCGGCGGCGGTCAGGGTGCGATAGGTGTCCTCGGAAAAATCCTCGTGGCCCGGCGTGTCCAGAAGGTTGAACACCGCCCCTTCGTATTCGAAGGTCATCACCGCCGAGGTCACCGAGATGCCGCGTTCCTGCTCGATCTTCATCCAGTCGGACCGGGCGCGCCGCGCTTCGCCGCGCGCCTTGACCTTGCCCGCCTCGTGGATCGCCCCGCCGAGCAGCAGCAAATGCTCGGTCAAGGTGGTCTTGCCGGCATCGGGATGCGAAATGATGGCGAAAGTGCGGCGCCGAGCGGCTTCGGAAGCGGGTGTGGGATCGGACATGGCGAACGGGGAGATACACAAATCCGCGCCGCTTGTCATCCCCGCCCCCCCCCCTTGTCATTCCCGGCGACGCGCGGACCGCTTTGCGGTCTACGCGAGGGAAGGGAATCCAGGTCTGAACATTTGCTATAGCGCGCCAGTTGCGCCCGAGCGGATGTGGACAGTGCGGATGACGGGTTCTAGGATACGTGGAATTATCCGGCCCTGGTGGGACAAAATGCCGATCTACGAATTTGGTCAGACGGGAATAACGCTTCTCAGCGAGACGACTTTCGGTCAGGCCGGTGTGCACGAACGCCGCGACTTGCAGCGCCTCTTGCGCGAGCATGTCGAGGTTATCGCGCCGGATACGTTTGTAATCGCGGAGGAATTCGGGGGCTGGGACGAATCGCATCGCCGCATCGATCTGCTTGCCATCGACAAGGACGCCAATCTCGTCGTCATCGAACTGAAGCGCACGGAAGACGGCGGACATATGGAGCTGCAATCGCTGCGCTATGCCGCGATGGTCTCGGCGATGACGTTCGACAAGGCCCTGGATGCCTATGGCCAATATCTTAAACAGCACGGGAAGGAAGACGAAGACCCGAGAGCGGCAATCCTCGATTTCCTGGAATGGGACGAACCCAACGACGATCTGTTTGCGCAGGACGTTCGCATCGTATTGGCGTCCGCCGAGTTTTCCAAGGAACTGACATCGTCCGTGTTGTGGCTCAACGATCGGCAATTGGACATCCGCTGCGTCAGGCTGAAGCCCTATACGCTGGATGGGCGGCTGCTGGTCGATGTGCAGCAAATCATTCCTCTGCCCGATACTGTCGATTATCAAATACAAATTCGCGAAAAAAGTCAGAAGGAACGAGAGGCGCGGACAAGCAATATCGATTTCACCCGCTTCGACATTCAAATCGGCGAAGAACGGCTTAAAGGCGAGTGGAAACGAAATGCGATCTTCCTGATCTGCAAAAAGCTGTGCGAACGCGGCATCGCCCCGGAGGAAATCACCGCGCTTTTCGACTGGCGGCCCAGTCGCGTCTGGTACGCAGTGGACGGCACCGTGGCGGATGCCGCGGAGTTTCTCAATCGGGCATCCGAAAAGGCGACATCGAACGGTACAGTTTATAGCGCCAGACGCTGGTTCGGCGAGGATGGCGAATTGGTTCGAGCCAATGGAAAGACCTACGCTTTCTCGAACCAATGGGGTGGCGAGAGTTGGCACCGGGCCATGAACATTCTTAAGGAGAAATACCAACGCTTCGGCATCGACTTCACGCCGACGTCGTAGTCGGGCCGCTGTCGCGCCCCCCCCCGATGGCGGGCGAACCCGGCCACCTGGGTTCCCTTCCCTCGCGCAGACCGCAAAGCGGTCCACACTCGCCGGGAATGACAAGCCAGCTAAACGATTTTTTCGTCGACGAAGGCCCGCCCCTCGCGGTCCTCGATTTCGACGATCCACAGATCGGGGTCGAATTTTTGCTGCTTTTCCAGGTAGGCGTCGGCTTTTTCCTCGTCGCAAGGGCCGCCCAGCGGCTGCGTCCATACCAGTTCGCCTTCGCTTTGCCGTGCCTGGTTCAGCACCGTGACGCTGCCGTCCGGCCGGTCGATTTTGAGGAAAACCGCCCCCGCGTCCTCCTGCCCCTTCTTGGCCACGTAAGCGAAAGCCCCGCCGACTTCGGCGCGGCGGATCAGGGCACGGACGAAAATGCCGGATTTGAGACGGAATGCCATGCCGGAGCTTATCCGGTTTCGCTTGCATGCGGCAAGCGCGGCGGGAATAGTATTGCAGGTCAAGGAGACGAAACATGATCGGCCACGCATTCGACCACACGTCTTTCGCCTTTATTGCCTCGACCGCGATTCTGATCGTCGTGTACGCCTTCATCATCAGCGAAAAGATCAACCGCGCGGTGATTGCGCTGATCGGCGCCGCGACCGTCATTCTTGTCGGTCTGCTCGACCAGGACGAAGCGATCCGCGCCATCGACTTCAACACCATCGGGTTTCTCACCGGCATGATGATCGTGGTGGCGGTGGCGAAGAAAAGCGGGCTGTTCGAATTCGTCGCCGTCAAATCGGCGCAACTTGCCCGCGGCGGCGCCTTCGGCATCATGATCAGCATGTCGCTGACCACGGCGTTGTTGTCGTCGATGCTCGACAACGTCACCACCGTGCTTCTAATCGTGCCGGTGACCTTTGCGATCTGCAACCACCTTAAGCTGCCGGTCTATCCCTATCTGTTCGCCCAGATCCTCGCCAGCAACATCGGCGGAACGGCCACCGAGATCGGCGATCCGCCCAACATCCTGATCGGTTCGGCCACCCATTTGAGCTTCAACCACTTTCTCGTTCATCTCGGCCCCATTGCGGCGCTGGTGATGGCGGTGCAGCTGGTCATCAACTATGCGGTTTGGGGCAGAAAGCTGCACACCACGGCGGAACACCGCGCCTCGTTGATGGCGCTCGACGCCAAGGTCGAGATCAAGAACAAACGCATGTTTCGGATTTCCGTCGCCATGTTGGCGCTGATCATCGCCGCATTTGCGCTCGGTGAGGCGTTTCACATCAAATCGGCGACGATAGCACTGTGCGGCGGCGCGCTGATGCTGCTCTTGGACAATCTGCCCTATAAAGCCCACAAACAGAACGACAACATTCTGAAAGCCTTAAACGAAGTCGAATGGATCACCATCTTTTTCTTTATCGGCCTGTTCGTGGTGGTGGGTGCGGTGGAAAAGGGCGGACTGCTCGGGTTTCTCGCCGACTGGCTGACCCATACCACCGGCGGCGACATGAAGCTGACCGCGATCGGAATCCTATGGGTTTCGGCTTTCGCCTCGGCGATCATCGACAACATTCCCTTCGTCGCCACCATGATCCCGCTTTTGAAGGACATGTCGCCGGTATTCGGCGGCGTTACCCAGATGGACCCGGTGTGGTGGTCGCTGGCGCTCGGCGCCTGTTTGGGCGGTAACGGCACCTTGATCGGCGCCTCGGCCAATCTGGTGGTGGCCGGTCAAGCCGAAAAGGCCGGCGTGCGTTTCAGCTTTTTGAAATTCACCGCGATGGCGTTTCCGATGATGCTGATCAGCATCCTGATCAGCCACGTCTATATCGTCTGGCGGTATTTTTAAGCGGCGTCGGACTTGCCGGCGACGGCGTGGGGCAGCATCACCCGCACGGTGGTGCCTTCGCCGAGCGTCGACTCCAGATCGAGTTCGCCGCCGTGCATTTCGGCCAGCGCCTTGACCAGCGCCAGGCCGAGGCCGGTGCCTTCCTTGGTGCGGACATGCTCGCCTTCGACCTGCGCAAACGGCTTGGCGAGTTTGACGATGTCGTCGGCGGAAATGCCGACACCGGTATCCGACACCGCGATCTCGATGCCGCCGTCTCGGCGCGCGACCTTGATAAACACTTGGCCGCCCTTAGGCGTGAATTTAACGGCATTCGACAGCAAATTGACCAGCATCTGCTTCACCGCCCGGCGGTCGGCGAAAACATTGTGCGCATCGCCGCCCAGCTCGCAGTGCAACGCCACTCCGGCGCGTTCGGCCGGCAACTTGACGAAGCGCAGCGCCGCCTCGACGGTCGCCGCCATGTCGAATACTTCCTCGGCGATCTCGAACTTGCCGGCCTCGATCTTCGACATGTCCAAAAGATCGTTGATCAGCTCCAACAAATGGTTGCCGGATTCGTTGATCAGCTTGGAATATTCGACATAGCGCACCGCACCCAAGGGCCCGAACATTTCGTGGCTCATCACCTCGGAAAAGCCGATCACCGCGTTGAGCGGCGTGCGCAGTTCGTGACTCATGTTGGCGAGAAAGCGCGATTTGGCGCGGCTGGCTTCCTCGGCCTGATCGCGCGCGGCGATCAGTTCGCGCTCGTAGGCTTTGCGATGGGTGAGATCGCGGGTAACGGCAACGATGCCCTCGGCCTCGCCGGCGGGTGCCGGGCGACAGCGCATCTCGGCCCAGACATAGGATCCGTCGGCGCGTTTCAAACGAATTTCGGCAACCGCCGGGCGGGAAAAATAACTCGCTTCCATAAAGGCGTTTTGCAACGCCGAAAGATCGCCGGGATGGGTGACGGCGGCAAACGGCAATCCCGCCAATTCCTGCGGCAACACACCGAGCAAAGCGAACGACGCCGGGTTGGCATAAAGAATTCGTCCGTCGGCGGCGTGACGCGTAATCAGATCCATCGCATTGTCGGCAAGAAACCGATACATCGCCGCACCTTCGGCGGCGATTTTCTGTGCTGCCCGCTGCCGCATTTGGGCCGCGGCGGCAATGGCGGCGCCCTGGACCACGGCAACGGCCGTGCATAGCCCATAGATCGCCAAAGACGATAACGGCAACCGGGATGCGGGCAAGATTCCGGTCGCGGTGCAAAGCCCCAACACCGCCACGGCGAGCGCCGCCGCCGCCCCGGCACGCCATACCGTTGCTTTCTCTCCGGCGATCGCCGCCTCGGCCGGCACCAGCGCAAACCATACGATGAAGGGCGACGGCAAACCGCCGGTGACGGCGCAAAAATAACCGATCAGCGCGGTAAACCCGCCGAGGCCGCATAGTTCTAGGGTGTCGAGCGGGATCTTCGAAAACGCCAACGGCGCCAACAACGCCGGCAACAGCAAACCGGCCAAACCGATTGCGGCGACCAGATCGGGCGCGCCGGCGACAGTAAAAAACAAAACGCAAAGCGCCACGCCGACGGCGCCTTTGGCGCCCTGAACGACGACGAAGCTGCGCCGCGGCCCACCGAGCAGCGATAGACAACGCGCGGAAATCGACTTCAAAGCGCCCATTAACCAACCGATCTCCGAGAATCGCCAAGACTATAGCGAGGCGATAATCTTCCCGCGCTTCTTAACAAAAATTGAATGCCGGCGCAGGTTGTTGGTAAATTCGCAAGTTTTTCTTTGTACGACTTATTAACCTTGGTTTCGGCCGTATTCTGTACGTTTTACGTTCAAAGCCCTCCGTCTCGGCATCGCGGCGCGGCACGCCATCGCCGCCGGATGAATCGGTTTGTCCCATATTGCGCCAATACGAAGGTGTTTCGTGTACGGCATACGTCTCGTTCTCCGTCGATTCGAAGAACTTGTTTCAAATTTGAATTAGAGGCGGATTAATCTCTCGTAAAATTTTCAGCTTTCTTGAATCGAGACGTAACGATTTTATAAAACCCTTATTTTCCGCGTATTAGACAAACGCCGGAATTAACCAAATCGCATCAAACTTTACCGAATCCTTTCAATCCAATGCAAAGTGCCACCCCTAGCATCCGGGCTAGAAACCCAGTCATGGGGTGGTGGAATGATCTTCAGGGCAGCGTTTGCAATCGCCTTGGTCGCGATTCTGATGCCGCACGAGCCGGATCTCGGCTATGGGCGGCCGAACGACAGCGGCAGCCTCTCCGCCGTCATCTGCAGCAACCTCCAAACCCGTATCGTCGAGGTCGGCACTGAAATCCGCGAAGCCAGAGCCGCCCGCCACGACGGCGGCACTGCGATTGTCGCGGCGGTGGAAGCGTTGACCAAGCATTCGCTCCATACCATCCATCAGGCGCGCAGAGCGGCCGATCCGATCGGCGACAGGATCGCCGCTACGATGGTCGCAAAAACGACGGACGCGATCGGCGACAAAATCGGCAAGTTCGCCCTCAAGGCGGAGGATCAGCTTCCCTGACCCAGACGCGCGTCGGCGCACGTTCGATGCAATCGCCGATACCGTAGTGGCGCGCCAGCTTGCTAAGGGCGATTTTCAACACCACCTTGGCGCTGGCGCGCGGCCATCCGCGCCGTTTTTCGCATTCCTCCATTCCGATCAACTCGCAGCAGACGTCGAACAGCAGGCCCGATAGATCCGCCCCCGCGGCAGCCATAGCCGCACGGAATCGCTGTTTGGCGGCCAGCACGGTATCGGGCAGATAATCGGGTTTGGCCGCCCGCCGACCGAACGCGCACGGCGCGCTCCAATCGACGCCCATGCGCGGGGTCAGTTGCGCCAGAGTGTAGTCGCGGCGCAATCGTTCGCCGGCATCGAAGGCATCGGCATCCACCAGATTGCGCCGGCGCAACATGGCCAGGGGCGACTCCGCCAGATTGACGGCGACATGCACCTTGCCGCCTTGCCGCTCGATGATACGGGTTTCGAGCATCCGATGCTGCGCCGCGAACGGCTCGACCACCGCTTGGCTGCGGACGAGGTAATCGCGCCCGGCCGGACTGATCCCGTATCCTTCGGCGCACGGCTGAACGAGACCGCGCGCGCGCATTTCACGGGTCAATTCGGCGCCGGCACACAAACGGGCGTCCCCAATGCGTTTGGCACGCTTGGCCAGAGCAAACCGCCCGTCCGCCAGCGGCCGCAGCGTCGCCCCGGCATCGAGCTTGCGAAGGACGCGGACGGCTTCGCGTTTGAATTCGTTTTCGCCCAGCGCGCTCATGCATCCCCCCAGGCGCGATCGAGCATGGTTTCGAGCAGACCGACGGTCCGATCGAACTCGCCGTCGTCGCGCATGTCCTCGATTCTCGCCAGCGCATGGGAGACGGTGGAAGGATCGCGGCCAAAGGCGCGGGCGATCTGAGAGACCCCGATCCGAAACACCACATGACAGAGATACATCGCCACCTGCCGCGCCAGAGCCGCCCGTGGCGCGCGGCGCGTGGCGGCGCACAACTCGCCCAAAGCAACGCCGAAAACATGCGAGGACGCCGCCTGCACTAGCCAAACCTGCTCTTGCAGCGGTTTGGATTTCCTCACGAGCGGTATTTTCGACCGAACGGGTTCGCATCGCATCATGGTCATTTCCTCTATCCGAAGCGCCGGCCCACACCGGCTCATGCAGGAACATTATCCTACATAATTTCTCGTATTGGATAGGAAACAACTTGTAATGGCGTTAACGCGCGAATTTTCATTGATAAACTTAACTTTAGTCAAAACAAAGTGTAGCATATTCGTATGGATATGTTTATTTTGCCGCACACATATGCACGCGAGAAATAACTACAAATTGCAGGATTTTATACCTGATAATTGGATTTTTCTGCCGACCAGCGCCTGAGCGCACGCCGCCGTGCGGAAACGGAGCTCCGCCCCAACCCGTTGTGTTGCCGCGCTTCATCTTTTGCCGAATGCGGCGGATGGAAATGAGGGGAGATCGAGGATATCGTTTTACAGCCCTTCCCGACGCCTGATACTGTCGGCCCATGAGAAACCCGCTCGTTCTTGCCGTCGTCGCCGCGTCTGCGCTTTCGCTTGCCGGATGCGGTATCCTTTTTCCCAGCGCCAAGATGCGTGCCACCAAGAACACGCCGGGTTTTAGGGCCGGCTTCACCGACGGCTGTGCCGCCGCGTCCGCCGCCGCCGCCAGCGATACCACCGGCACGGTGCGCGATCAGCGCTCCTACGATACCGATAAAAGTTATCGCGCCGGCTGGGCCAGCGGACTGGCAAACTGTCGGACCCAGAATTCGCCCTCGCCGGACAAGAGCCCGGTGCCGGACAACAGTCCCGGCGGCGGGCGGCAGCGCTAGAGCAACGAGCGCAAAAGTGGAATCGGTTTTGCGCGTAAAGTTGCGACAAAACAAAGGGCAACGACGGACTGATCGCGTTTGAACGTCCGCTCTAGAGCCGCCGGTTCTGGGGCATTTTGGCGTTCCCGTTAAACCATGAAGCGCCTTAGGATTTTCCTTTTGCCGCAGCCTTGGCTTGGCGCACCGTGAGCTGGACGTTGACGTCATCGAGCGTACTCTGCAGCTCCGTCATGGTGGCGTCGATATCCTGCTTTTGACGTTCGAAGGTGCGGATACGCTCCTCGAACTTCTTTTTCGCCAGCAACAACTGCTTGAGATCGCTGTCGGGATTGTAGAGATCGAGAAATTCCCGGATCTCGGCGAGCGAAAACCCCATCCGCCGCCCGCGCAGGATAAGAATGACGCGGGCGCGATCGCGCGCCGAATAAATCCGGGTCTGGCCGCGGCGGGTCGGCGAGATCAGCAGCTCTTCCTCGTAAAAGCGCAAGGTACGGGCGCTGACCGAAAACTCCTTGGTGAGCTGGCGGATCGTATAGGTGCGGTTGTCCATCTTCGTATCCTCGCGGCCCGCCTTCCGGCCAACCGAGCGATTCAGGCTATTACCGGGTATTATGTTAACGTTTACGTCAGCGTCAACCGGAAAGCGGATTTGCCCCCTTCCACGGGCGAACCGTGCTATGCTAACCCGATTTGGAAATTTCGGCGTATCTTTCAAGGTGTTGCGCTACCGATGCGATACCAGACCGTTTTTGCGTGGATTGCCCTGGTCGGGTTTTCCGTCGGCGCTGCCGTGGCGTCGACGGGCTGTATCGGCACGCGTTTCGGGTTGTGGGATTACGCGCACGGCTTGACGATTGTCGCCCCCGGCGTCGGCATTGGCATGGTTGCGTTGGCGTCCGGTCTGACCTGGATCGTACGGGCTTTGTGGCACAACGACAGCCGCGGCTGGCGGATCGGTGCCTCCGGGTTGATCGGATCGGCGCTGCTGGTAGGCATTCCCGCCCATCACCAATGGCTGCTGAGAGCACGCCCCCCGATCTGCGACATCTCCACCGACATCGGCGATGCACCGCAATTCCGCGATCTTCTTGCCCTGCGCCATGGCGCCGCCAACCCGCCCGAATATGACGGCCCGAAGCCGGTGGTGGTCGACGGCGAAAAAATGCCCGTTTCGCTGGCCCAGAAATACGCCTATCTCGACATCAAGCCGCTGGAGCGGCTGGCCGGTGCGATTCCGCAAAACGAATTCGTCAATAAATATTTCTGGCGCTCGCTCAATGCCGTCAACGCGCTGAACTGGCAGGTGGTGGGATACGACATCAAGGCCGGGCGGATCGAGGCGATCTCGCGCAGTTTCTGGTTCGGCATTTCCTCGGACATCGTGATCCGTGTCCGCCCCGCCGGCGTTATCGGCGTACGGGTGGACATCCGCTCCAAGAGCCGGGTCGGCAAGGGCGATGCCGGACGCAATGCCGATCTGGTCCGCATCTTCATCGCCAGGGTCAAGAACCACTAACGAACTTCGAAACCACGGCACTTGAGCAACGAGCGCAAAAGTGGAATCGGTTTTGCGCGGAAAGTTGCGACCAACCAAAGGGATAGAGCGGCGCGCCGTTTCCGTCTGAAGGCGCGGCGCTCTAGATGTGTGCCTTCAAGAGGTTGTCCATCCGGTTCGATCCGGGCGAACCCGGCGCAAAACAACCACCACGCGCAACACTGCCGTCATTAAGTATTCTTTAAGCAAATTCACCCACCTGACGACAAAGTTGCCTAGAATAAGCCGCATGGTCGAAGACATTCTCGATGATGCTCCCAAAAAACGGGCCGCACGGATCATCTGGTGCGTAAGTGCAGGTCTGCTCGTGGTGCCGTCGTTGCTGGCCTGGCTGGTGCGGGGCGTTGCCTTCGCCGGCTCGTGCGCGCCGGGTGCGGCGCCGTGCCTTGGCATGACGTTGGGTGCGGGCTTACGCGATGCGTTGAACCTCGCCTGGACGCTTCCGACCAACGGGGTCGTGCTGATTTCGCTGACCGTCATTGCCGCCCTCGCGGCCTATTGCGAGCACCGGACGGTGATCGGAACCTTAAGCCTGCTGCTGCTGCCGATTTCGGCTTTGGCGCTGCCCGCGCTGGCGGTCTACGTCACGCTGTACCCGGATTGCCATGTCGGTTCCGAAGGCATCGACGGTTGCCTGCTGTGGGGCGCCGAAATGGGCAAGAGCTTCGGCACCGCCATCCTGGTGCCCGACATGATCGTCGCTCTGGCGCCGACCTGCGCGGCGCTGGCGGTGATGATGGGGCTGATCGGCTGGTTTCTTGCCTACCAATGTCGCCACCGGGATGCCAAACCGCAGCATCAGACCACCATGCCGATGCGCCGCTTCGGCGATAGCGGCGAGAATAATCCGTTCGAATAAGGCGGTTTCATCGCCTCGGGGCCCAGGTCAGTACGCCCGGCCATCCAGCGCCCGCACCAAGCCTCTGACGGTGCGAAAGACCATCCACACGAACAGTGCCGCAATCAGCGCGAAGCCCACCAGCACGAAGCATAGCGGAATCGCCGCCACCAGACCGACGGCAAACACCCAGAAGGTTTCGATGGCGTTGGCGTAATGGCTTTCGTAGACGGTGCCAACCGCCTCGTCGCGCTTCACATAGGCGATGATAACGCCGACCACCGCGGGCAGCCCCAGCGGCAGCGACAGCAGATAAAGCAGATAGACCACGATCGCCAGAATCCGGGTCGAATCGGAAACCGGCACAACGCTCTCGCCCTCGGGCATCGCTGCCATCCTTTTTCTAACGAAGAATACATGGGGGGCGGCGACGGCGATTTCAATATCGCCGGGCTTTTGTCGAACCGTGCAAGGAATCGAAACGAATTGTCATTCGACATCCGCGCCGGCGATCCCCATCTTTACGGTTGGGAAGGGGCATAGGTTGTAAGGAGTGGCCCATGCCGAGTTACGACATCTTCTATCTCGATTCCGGCGGCCGGGTGTCGTCCAAGGTCAAGGCGGAATGCGCCGACGACCGCGAGGCCAAAATCCTCGCCCACGCGCTGAAGAAAAAGGGCCGCACGCGCATCAAAGTCTGGTCCGGCGATACCGTGATCTATCAACGCCCGTCGATCGCGCCAGCCTTTCCGCTGCCGGGCTAATCGGTTGCCTGTGAAAAAGTCCCTCGCTGCGCTTTAGCACTTTTTCACAATTGAAACGTAAGGAAAAAACTCGCTTGGGGCGGCCCTATAATATCGTGAAAAAGTACACTGAGGCCTTAGGCCGAAGGACTTTTTCACGGACGACGAATCACCCCCAAGCGGCCGGCTCCACCGTTTCCAGATCGGCCAGCCGAACCCCGGCCGCACCGCCGAGCTGCCGGAAGCAGGTCTTGGGATCGACCGACGTCAGGTCGATGGCTTCGAAATCGGTTTTATTCGCCCCCAGGGCCAAGAGACAGCAGCGTGCCGGACAGACCCGTCGCCGGTCGACATGGTTGACCCAGCCGTTGAAGGCGACGGAGCGCACGGCCTCGCCGGGATCGACGGCGAACAGCAGATGGCAAACCGCCAGCGCGGTTTGATACATCGTCTCTTCGTAGAGCGCGGCGAATTCGCGTTCGTTCAGCATCGTGCCGGCGAAGACGTTGCGGTCGGTATCGTATTTGACCGCCTTCAGCGCCGGCATATCGTCGGGCGCCGGCAAATCGTAATCCACCCGCAGCGCCCCGGTGGGATGAACGGCGATGCGCCAGAATTTCGGAAAGCCTTGCGGCCGCGGCAAGGCGAGCAGCGCCAGATCGCAGGCGGCGGCAACGGCGCCGGGCTCGTGTGCGTCGAAGCGGGTGCGCAAATCCTCGATCCGCGCATTGGCCTTGGCTTGCGCGGCAAAGTGCGCCCCCTTGCGCGCGTCCCAATCCGCCAGCGCCGCCTCATAGCGCGCGGTGGCGGCGGCGTGTTCGCTGATGTGCCACTGGGTGGTCAGTTGCCATTCCTGATGGGCGGCATCGAAAGCGGATTGCGCCGCAGACGCCTGCTCTTGAATCCGCGACGGATGCAGCATGCGGGCGAAGAACGAATGCTTGACCGGCGAAAAACGCCCCTCGCCGATTTGCGGTTCGCGGGCGATGTTGAACTTGGCGGGGGGCACCGGCGGCGGTTCGGAAAATTCACGATGGTCGAGATAGGCCGACCAATCGATCGCCGGACGGTGGCGGACGGCGTCGAGCAAAATCGAGGTCAGCGCCGCCCGATTGACTTCGGCTTCTTCGCTCATCTCTTCGGCTTGCAGTTTTTTGAGGTCATGCCCGCTCGCCGATGCCTCGGCGACCTGACGGCGACACCATTGCTTTTCCCACAATGCGGTCAGCGCGGCGGCGGTATTGTCCGTACCGTCGAGCCGGCGATACCGACCCAGACCATCATGCCCGATGTCGAAGAAAGCCATCACACACCCCCACTTTACCCTACCCTATACAATCACAATTCGTTAAAATGCACAAATACCTACATTGCCTACATTTTGCGCAATGAGCGCAGCAATAATAATTCACCCGTAAAACCTGCCTAAATCGCATTCAGATAATCCCCCTATCGGGGATCAAGACGCATTAGCGCACGCGCCGGCCCCGATACCGTGACCCACAGCGCGCCCTGCGCCGCCGCAAGGAAAACCGGTTCGGTACCGATCGGCACGAAGGCGCTATTCGCCGGTACATTCGGATCGAACATCGACAAGCTCGCACCGGTCCAGTTGGTCGCCCACACCTTGCCGCCCCAGCGCGCCAGCGCGTAGGGCCGATTGCCGATGGCATGATCGAACATTAGCGGCACATCCGGCGCATCAAGATCGATCCGCCAGATTGCCGTCTTCTTCTCGCGATAGGTGGCGCTGCGGTCTTCCTGGGTACAGAACAGACACGGCCCCGTGGCGGGCGGCTCTTGTGCCACCGCCCAGAGATAGTGCCCGTCGGCCATCAAGGTTTGCGCGAAACGCGGCCCCTTCAGCTTTCCCGTAACCTTGTTGGTCGCAGGGTCAATACGGAAGATCCGGCCGTCTTGATAATCGGCGACATAGAGCATGCCGCCGGCAAAGGCGATGCCGGCCGGCACGCTAGCGGATCCGAGCGAAATCTCCGTCACCGTGTCGCCGGCCGGATCGATACGCACGACCGAGCCGTTCCTAGCCGACGTCACCCACAGCGCCCCGCCACCGGCGGCGATCAATGCCGGTCCGTCCGGCACATTGATCGTAGCGACCGTTTTGTCGGTCTTGGGGTCGATGTGCGAGACGCTGCTGTCGCCGCGATTGACAACCCACACGCCGCTTTCGTCGGCGGCGATACCGACCGGCAGCCGGCCGACCGGAACGACGGCGGTCACCGCATCGGTCTTGGGATCGACCCGCGCCACCCTGCCGGATGTACCGCCATAGGCGACCCAGATCGATCCGTCCGCCTCGGTCACGCCTTGCGGCAACTCGCCAAGCGGAATGACGCGGACGCGATAGCCGAGGCGCGCGAATTTCAGGCTTTGCTGCGCCGAAAAACCGTCGGCATCTATGGAGATCGGCGATACGCCGGGCGCCATCCTTGTGCTGAACATCACCGTCACGACGAAGGCGGGAAAATCGGGATGCGGACACATCACCTCGTCGCTCAGCATGTTGAAGGCTTCGCCGGCGTGACCGGGCACGCCGCGGTCTTCGGTGCGGTAGCGCCAACGCAGGCACGCCACGCCGTCCACCGCAGCCTCGGAAAACGCCGAAGCAGTGAAGGTGTTGCGTGCCGTGCCGGTCTGCGCCTCCCGCTCCAATTTGGCTTTCAACCGGTCGAGTACGGCGCGCGCATCGTTCGGCATCACCGGATAGACCGCACCCGTCGCCTTGATATAGGCCGAGTTTCCGCTACCCTTTTGGAACGGCGCAGCCGTCGTGGCGAAATGCAGCACAAAAGCCCCGCCCTCGTATTGATCGAATACGCTGCCATCCTTGGTCTGATTGGGGCCGTTGTCGCGCAAAACCCAGGCGCCGTCCGGCGCCGCCATCGAAAAACCCGGCAGCGCCACCCGCTCGCCGCCGGCCGCTCCCGCCGCGGCAAGCCCCGCGGCTAAAATCAGCAAGTAAAAACGCATGAATATTTCCCCCAGATTCATGCTTGAGTTTAATACGCTATAAGTGTGCCGATACCTGTACAAAACACGAACATCCGCTATAGTGCCGGGATGCACAATAACGGCATGGTTCCCAGAGGCGGCACGGAGATCGCTCGCGGTTTCGGCAACATGACCGGGGCCGAGATTGCCGGCTTTGTACCGCGCCGCGCCGACAGCGGCACGAAATCCGAAGGCGGCAAGCGCTTTATCCTGCACAGCGAATACGAGCCGGCGGGCGATCAGCCGCAGGCGATCGAAGATCTGGTCAAAGCGGCAAAGGAAGGCGCCCGCGATCAGGTTCTGCTCGGCGTCACCGGCTCGGGCAAGACCTTCACCATGGCCAAGGTGATCGAGAACCTACAGCGCCCCGCCCTGATTCTCGCCCACAACAAGACGCTGGCCGCCCAGCTTTATTCCGAGATGAAGGGCTTCTTCCCGGAAAACGCGGTCGAGTATTTCGTTTCCTATTACGACTACTATCAGCCCGAAGCTTACGTGCCGCGCACCGACACCTACATCGAGAAGGATTCCGCGATCAACGAGGAGATCGACCGCCTGCGCCACTCGGCGACGCGGTCGATTCTGGAGCGCGACGACGTGATCATCGTTTCCTCGGTGTCGTGCATCTACGGCATCGGCGCGGTGGAAACCTATTCGGGCACCGCGATCAGCGTGACGGTGGGCGGCAAATACGACCGCAACGATCTGATGCGCGATTTGTCGGGCCTGCAATACCGCCGCAACGACGACAATTTCGTGCGCGGCGCCTTCCGTGTGCGCGGCGACGTGATCGACGTCTTCCCCGCGCATTACGAAGACCGCGCCTGGCGGATCGAGCTGTTCGGCGATACCGTGGATGCGATTTCCGAATTCGATCCCTTGACCGGCCGTTCGGCGGGCAAGCTGCCGACGATCAAGATCTACGCCAACTCGCATTACGTCACCCCGCGCCCCACCTTGGCGCAGGCGATCAAGGGCATTCAAGCCGAACTGCGCGTCCGCCTCGATCAGTTCCGCAAAGACGGAAAGCTGTTGGAGGCGCAGCGCTTGGAGCAGCGCACCACCTTCGATCTCGAAATGATCGAGGCCACCGGGTCGTGCGCCGGCATCGAAAACTATTCGCGCTGGCTGACGGGGCGCAAACCCGGCGAGCCGCCGCCCACTTTGTTCGAATACATCCCCGACGACGCGCTGGTGTTCATCGACGAAAGCCACGTCACCGTGCCGCAGATCGGCGCGATGTACAAAGGCGACTTCCGCCGCAAGTCGACGCTGTCGGAATACGGCTTCCGCCTGCCCTCCTGCCTCGACAACCGGCCGCTCAAATTCGACGAATGGGATTTGATGCGCACCCAGACGGTGTTCGTTTCGGCCACGCCGGGCAACTGGGAGCTGGAGCGCACCGGCGGCACCTTCGTCGAGCAGGTGATCCGCCCCACCGGATTGATCGATCCGCCGGTGGAAATCCGTCCGGTGGAAACCCAGGTTGACGATTTGATCGCCGAATGCCGGCTGTTGGCGAAGAAAGGCCAGCGGGTGCTGGTGACCACGCTGACCAAGAAGATGGCCGAGCATTTGACCGAATACATGCACGAGCAGGACGTGCGCGTGCGCTACATGCATTCGGACATCGACACCCTGGAGCGCATCGAGATCATCCGCGATTTGCGCCTCGGCGCCTTCGACGTGCTGGTCGGCATCAATCTATTGCGCGAGGGGCTCGATATTCCCGAATGCGCGCTGGTGGCGATTCTCGATGCCGACAAGGAAGGTTTCTTACGCAGCGAGACCAGTTTGATTCAGACCATCGGGCGGGCCGCGCGCAACGTCGACGGCCGGGTGATCTTATACGCCGACAAGATCACCGGCTCGATGCAGCGGGCGATATCCGAAACCGACCGCCGCCGGACCAAGCAAAAAGCCTACAACGAAGAGCACAACATCACCCCGGCTTCGATCAAGAAAAACATTTCGGACGTGATGGGATCGATCTACGAACGCGATCACGTGCTGGTGGACGCCGGTCTTGCCGAGGCGGGGCGCGAATATATCGGCGGAAACCTCAAGGCGCATTTGGCGGCGCTGGATAAGAAAATGAAGGAAGCCGCCGGCAATCTCGAATTCGAGGAAGCCGGACGCATCCGCGACGAAATCAAACGCCTGACCGCGGTGGACTTGGCGATCGCCGACGATCCGTTCGCGCGGCAGAGCGAGGTTGAAAGCCTTTCCGCCCCCGCGCAGGGACGGGACGGCAAACCCAAACAGACCGGCCGCACCCGCCGCCAGCGGATGAGCCGCCCAAACGTACCGAAAACCTTCGGCAGCCGGTCGAAGTAAATGTCCCTTATCCCGTGGGGCGGGAAGGCCGACCGATACTTTACTTTCCCTCTCCCCGTTGGAGAGGGCGGTTCTCCTTGCGCATATGAAATAGGCGCTTATCCAACATGCGCAAAACGGTGCGATCATCGTCCGGCCATGCTTGGAGCCGTGATTGATGTCCGCATCCCCTCGCCCATCCTTTAGCTGCGCCGCGCCTTCGGAGCGGAATCGGGTGCCGCTTTATTCTTTTGGCTGGTCGCAACTTTTGCGCACGTTGCCCTGAGACCGCCGCCGGCGGCAAAGAACCTAAAAAGGGGGGGGGGAGGGGGGTGCAAACAGTGAAAACAAAGATCAACCGGTTGGGGAAATCGAGTTTTCCCGGCACAATATGTAGTAGGAGATTGCGTCGGTTTTTTGCTTATAGAGCAACGAGCGCAGAAGCGAACACAACTTTGCGCACATTGCTCTAAGGCTTTTCGGGTAAGCTTGCGCCCATGACCGCTTTCGTCTTCCAGGCTTCCGCCCTTCCCGCCCCCTTCGACCGAGCGCGGGCGCAGCGCACCTTCGAGCAGTTGGCCGAACTGGGTTATGCGCCGCAGGATCTGCCGCGCGCGCTGTTGCAGGCGGCGTTCGGCAACAGCCCGTATCTGTGCCGGCTGGCGTTGCGTCAGCCCAAACTGCTGCCGCGTTTGTTCGAGGAAGGCCCGGATGTCTTGCTCGACGAGGCGGTCGCCGACGCCGCGGCGGCGGAAACCGCCGGAACCGAGGCCGAGGTCATGCGGCAGATGCGCGCCGCCAAGGCCAAGGCGGCGCTGATTGTCGCGCTGGCCGACATTGCGGGGGCGTGGTCGCTGGCCAAGGTGACGCAAAACCTCACCCGCCTTGCCGAAGCCGCAGTAAAAGCGGCCTTGCGCTTCGCCCTGCGCGATGCGGCAAGCCGCACCGAACGGGCCGGCAAAACCGGCGCCGAACTGGAAGCGGCCACCGGCATGGTGGTGCTGGCGATGGGCAAGTTCGGTGCGTTCGAACTGAACTATTCCAGCGACATCGATCTGATCTGTTTCTACGACGAGGCGGTCTTTCCCTTCCGCAAGTTCTTCGCCGCCCGCCCCGCCGCCGTCGATATCGTCAAACACGTGGTCAAGCTGATCGGCGAAGTGACCGCCGACGGCTACGTCTTCCGGGTCGATTTGCGCCTGCGGCCCGACGCCGGCGCGACGCAAGTGGCGATTTCGACCGCCGCCGCCATCGAATACTACGAGGAGATGGGGCAGAACTGGGAACGCGCCGCCCTGATCAAAGCGCGCGCCGTCGCCGGCGATCCGGCCGCCAACAAGGCGTTTCTCGATGCGATGGGGCCGTTCGTGTGGCGGCGCAATCTCGACTTCGCCGCCATCGAGGACATCCATTCGATCAAGCGCCAGATTCACGCCCATAACGGCGGCAGCAAAATCGCGGTCGCCGGCCACAACATTAAGCTCGGCCGCGGCGGCATTCGCGAGATCGAATTCTTCGTTCAGACCCAGCAGTTGATCCTGGGAGGGCGCGACCCCACCTTGCGCGTTGCGTCTACCCTGGCGGCGCTCAATGCGCTGTACGCCCGGGGCGTGGTCGAAACCGAAGCGGCCCGCGATTTGGCGCGCGCCTATCGTTTCTTGCGCACCCTCGAACACCGCCTGCAGATGATCGAGGACGAGCAGACCCACACCATCGCCAAATCGGACGAAGAGGTGGCGCACATCGCCTGCTTCATGGGCTTTTCCGACGCCGGCGCGTTTGCCGCGGCGCTGTTGCGCGAACTTGCGTCGGTACAGGGCCATTACGCCCGGCTGTTCGAACGCGAGGCGCCGCTCGGCCCCCACGGCAATCTGGTGTTCACCGGGGTGGAAGACGATCCCGAAACCCTGAAAACGCTGGAGGCGATGGGGTTCAAGGATGCCGCACACGTGTCGGGTGCGATCCGCGGCTGGCATCACGGCCATATCCGCGCCACCCGGTCGGGCCGCGCCCGCGAGTTGCTGACCAAACTGGTCCCCGCGCTGCTGGCGGCGCTGGCCACGACCGCCGATCCCGACACCGCCTTCGCCCAATTCGATCATTTCGTCACCAATTTGCCCGCCGGCGTGCCGCTGTTTTCGCTTTTGATCGCCCACGAAGACGTGCTGCGGCTGGTGGCGAACGTGATGGGATCGGCGCCGCGTCTGGCGCAGCATTTGGGCCGCGCGCCCAACACCATCGACGCGCTGATCGATCCCGGTTTTCTCGGTGCGTTGCCGACCCGCGCCGATCTCGATGCGCAAGTGAAGGACCGGCTGGCGCGCGCCGGCTCTTACGAAAAAGTGCTCGACGAGGCACGCCGCCTCGCCAAGGAACAGATCTTCCGCGTCGGGGTGCAGGTGATCGAAGGTCTGGCCAAGGCGGATGCCGCCGGCCCCGCCTTCGCCGCCATCGCCGAAAGCGCCATCGTCGGCCTT
Source organism: Alphaproteobacteria bacterium UBA1303 (assembly GCA_002307315.1). Taxonomy (GTDB): domain Bacteria; phylum Pseudomonadota; class Alphaproteobacteria; order Micropepsales; family Micropepsaceae; genus Rhizomicrobium. The sequence continues at coordinate 4,843 of DBTZ01000037.1, read as the reverse complement.
TTGCCCCATGTCGAAGCCGAACTGGCGGCGAGCGCCGGGCGGATGCCGGGCGGCACCTTCGCGGTGATCGCCATGGGCAAGCTGGGCGGACGCGAGATGACGGCGGGCAGCGACCTCGATCTGGTCTTCGTCTACGACGTACCCGACGGGGTCGAGCAAAGCGACGGGGCGAAACCGCTGCCGGTGATCGTCTATTACGCGCGGCTGGCGCAGCGGCTGATCGCGGCCCTGACCGTGGCCACCGCCGCCGGCGAGATGTACGAGGTCGACATGCGCCTTCGCCCCACCGGCAACAAGGGGCCGGTGGCGGTCAGTCTGGAATCCTTCCGCCGCTATCACCAAAGCGATGCCTGGACCTGGGAACGCATGGCGCTGACCCGCGCGCGCATCGTCGCCGGGCCGCCGCAACTCGCGCTGTCGCTCGGCGGCGCCATCAGCGACACGCTGTGTATGCCGCACATATGGGCCACCCTGGCGGGCGACGCCCGCGACATGCGCGCCAAGGTACAGGCGCAATATCCCGGCAAGTCGCCCTGGGACATCAAATACGCCCCCGGCGGACTGATGGACATCGAGTTCGTTGCCCAGGTGCTGCAACTGCGCTATGCGAACCAGCACGCCTGGCTTCTTTCGCCCAACACCATCGAGGCGCTGAAACGCCAATCCGAGGCGGGCGTCCTGTCGCCGCTCGACGCCGAAACCCTGATCGCCAGCGCCAAGCTTCAGCACGCGCTGACCCAGGCGCTGAGGATTGCGCTCGACGGCACCCTCGATCCCGACACCGCCACCCCCGGCCTCAAGGCGCTTCTGGCGCGGGCCGGCGAAGTGGGCGATTTCGACAACCTTTGCCGGCTGTTGGCCGATTTGCAGGAACGGACGCATGCCGTGTTCGAACGGGCCTTGAAGGAATAATCCCTTGCATCCGGCGCATGGCTTTGCGATAACGCGCCCCCAACTTGGAGTGCGGGCGTAGCTCAGGGGTAGAGC
>DBTZ01000037.1:0-3563 GCA_002307315.1 Alphaproteobacteria bacterium UBA1303 | reverse complement strand
CGGGCGTTCGATTCGCCTCGCCCGCTCCAGTTTCTCTCATAAAATCATGCGGTTATGAGGCGGCGGATTTTCCGCCGTCCCCAGCGTTTTGCCCACGGAAGCACTACGGAAGCAGCCGGAGGGGGTGTTGGGGAGGTCTATCCCCGCGCATGCGGGGGAACCCAATAGCCTTAGCCGCAGCGTTTTCATCGCCAGGGTCTATCCCCGCGCATGCGGGGGAACCCCAGCCGTTCGTCGGGATCGCAGGCTCCGACCATTTTCTGTTGCGCATTCGGAGCGAATTCCGCCACGCAAGAGAAATCGGAGCACGCGGCGATGCGGCGCGAAAGACTGGCGGTATCAAGGCCGACGATCCCGATCGCCCGTGCCGCCTGCACCCGCGCCTTGCCGATATAATCGGGTTCGAGTGCTCGGACATAAGGAAAGAAGTCGCGGTCAGAGCCAATCCAGTCTGCCAGCGTGACCAAGCCGCAGAACAGATGCCATAGGCCGGGCGCATTCGGCATCGATGCGTTGCCGATGGCAAATGCCGCCGGAAACCAGCGATGCATCATCGCCCCGATTTCGGATGCCGCTGCCAGCGGATCGTATTGCCCATTCGGTGTTTGAACGGATCGCCAGCCACGTTCTGCGGCCGCGGCCTCACGAAACGGCCGACCGTGATGCGCCAGCGTGGCAAACAAAGCGTCTTTATTGAGCCAAGCGGAAAGATCGTCGAAGCATAGCGCCTGCGCGATCTGTGGCGAAAAATCGGCCGTGAAGATCGCCGCACCTTCGTGGACATGACCGTTCAAAGGACCGCGCCGAACGCCTTTTGGCCAGCCCTTGGCTTGAAATCCCGGATGCAGCTTGCCGGCATCGTGCAGAAAGGCGAGCACCGTCAGGCGCGCACAGGTCACCGCATCGAGCACACCGCCGGCCACGACGTTAAGGCGGTTCTCGACAACCGGCAGACGCGCCAGAGCCTCGAAGCACGCCGCCACATCGGCACAATGGTGGCTCAAGTGATGGATATCATCACGGCTTTCATCGAATTTCCCCCAAGGAGGAATATTCCCCATAGCAAGCACCAAAGCCTAAAGAGGGAAATCAGTTCACTGCTACCATAAATTTAATTTTGACAATTTCAACAAAACTCATCCATTAGAAAAAGTTTCTGTAGGAGCCCGCAGCTGCCATTGGGGACAAAGCCCCATAACAACTGCGATGCACCACACGCCTGGTCGGGGCTATATGTGATCTGCTATGCTCCAAAAGAAATTACATTAACTCGGCAATGCGGCAGGCGGTGTTGTCGGCGGCACTGAGTAGGGCGCGGTCGGGCGCCGTGGCATAGCGGGCGGTTACGCTTTTGATGTGATGGCCGAGAAGCCCGGCTATCGTCAGTTCGGAATAGTTCAACTCCGCCGCCGCACTGGCGAACCAATGGCGCAGACCGTGCAAGGTAACGCCCTTTACATCGGCCCGTTTGGCCATACGGTCCCAGAAGTGCGGCAAGCCGATAAAATATCCTTCGCCCATCTTGCCGGGAAACACATAGGGATTTCCGTCGATCCGCGGCAAAGACGCCAAATGCTCCAACGCGGCCCGACCAATGGGGCGGATTTGCGGACCGGTTTTCGTATCGGAAAGCCGAAGACAGCGGGCCCGAAAGTCAACTTCCTCCCAACGCAGCGTCAACGCCTCCATCCGGCGTAATCCTGTCATGGCCAATAAGCGAATGGCGGCAATGGCCGTTGCGTTATTGCCCTGCGCTTCGGCATTGCGCAGCGTCTCGCTGACCTGCGCCAATGCTTCGAACGAAAATGGCGGTTTGCGGATTTTGTCTTTCGGTCGCTTCACGCCGCGGACGGGATTGGTTTGTAAGATGCCATCGCGCACCGCACGTTGCAGGATCGTGCCCAGCATGCTCAGCGTCCGGCTGGCAACGCCCTGACCGCCTGTGGTTCGTCCGCCGCGGCCGGCCTTCTTGCGCTATCCAGCGCCGTAAGGCTGGCTACGGCACGCGCGCCTAAAAGCGGTTTGACGTGACAGGCGATCCGGGATTCGTCGACCAGAAGCGTGCTCGGTTTGAAGCGGCCGCGGGCGGCCTCAAGATACTGGTCGGCTAGTTCGGCGACGGTAATCGCTTTGCGCGCCGCGGTCCGCTCGGCCGACGGGTCGGCACCGTGTGCGGTCTCGGTCAGCTTATCTTGCGCCAGCTTCCTGGCTTCATCGGGCGTCAGCACGCCAACCTTGGAAAGGGTCAACCGCCGCGTTCGACCATAGACGTTGCGATACTGGACGATCCAGGACATCACCCCGGACGGCATTTTGCGAATGCCAAAGCCGGGCATTTGGTCGTCGAAGATAAACGCCTCGCGTCCGGCAGGCTCGGACCGAAAGGCATCGACTGCGCGCTTGGCCAAACGTGGCATCGGCTCACTCCTATTTTCCGCCTTTTGGGTTGCTTCCACGGAAGCACTACGGAAGCAGACGGAAGCAAATTCCCGGAATCTCCGGGAATGACCCTAACGCCACGACCAGGACATTATGCAAGAGCGATCAACAGGTTAGGAACGAAGAAGAACCTCCAGAAAACACAAAGAAAATGGGGCTGGGGGCTTTGCCAAGGTTAGGGGCGGGCGTTCGCTTCGCCTCGTCCGATCATGTTTCCCAATAAAAATCAGTATGTTACACTTATCTCCGCACAAACGGCCGGATACCCGAAAACCGGATTCCACTTTTCGGTGAAGCGCTCTAAACGGTAAACGACAGGATTTTGAATTGCCGTTTTACCTTGATGCCCCTCCGCGGGTCGGCCGACCGGCCGCTTGGGCGACGATATCCGGCCGTTACCCGAGTCTTATTTGCCGCAGCGATCAACCGGACCATCCTGCGACAGAATGGGCAAATTCCGGCTGTTTTCCTGCAATTAGCCTTACTCCCTGCCTTGCAGCCCCCACCCCTCCTACCTATATACCCATCAGTTCGCGGTAAGCTGGAGCTTGCCGCTTCAGTTCGTATTGCTGGGGGCAGGCGATCCGGCGCTTCTGTATACGAAGGCCTCAAGCCCAGCCGCCCGAAAGGAAGGAATTACCATGGGTAAAGTCATCGGTATCGACCTCGGCACCACCAACTCCTGCGTAGCAGTGATGGAAGGAACCAGCCCAAAGGTCATCGAGAACGCGGAAGGCGCCCGCACCACCCCCTCGATCGTCGCTTTCGCCCAGGATGGCGAACGGCTGATCGGCCAACCCGCCAAGCGCCAAGCGGTGACCAACCCGGAATACACCTTTTATGCGATCAAGCGGCTGATCGGGCGCCGGTTCGACGATCCGATGTGCCAGCGCGACATCGACATGGTCCCCTATAATATCGTCAAAGCCGACAACGGCGACGCCTGGGTGGCCGGCCGTGAAGCCAAAAAATACGCCCCATCCGAAGTTTCCGCTTTCATCCTGCAAAAGATGAAGGAAACCGCCGAGGCATATCTCGGCGAAAAGGTCACCCAGGCCGTCATCACCGTTCCCGCATATTTCAACGATGCCCAGCGCAACGCCACCAAAGATGCCGGAGAGATC
>DBTZ01000064.1:13348-13853 GCA_002307315.1 Alphaproteobacteria bacterium UBA1303 | reverse complement strand
CTTTAATGAGTCGATGGCCTAGAGCATTTCATTGTTTATCGAAAACACTGAAATGCTCTAACTCCTTTTTTTGTCGCGCTTCATACCAGAAAACCGGATTCCACTTTTCTGTGAAGCGCTCTAGCGTCTGTGGCCGTTTGTTTTCGCGGGTTTTTCGCGGATTTCCCTTGACGGCGGGCCGTCCGGGCTGGTTCACCCCTGTCCAGCCCGGCCCCGCCGGAAGCAAGGGGTTTTCCATTCGATGCTCGACAAGACGTTCAATCCGAAAGACGTGGAAGGGCGCATCTACGCCCAATGGCTCAAATCCGGCGCCTTCGCCGGCGGCCGGAAAGCCGATGCCGAACCGTTCTGCATCGTCATTCCCCCGCCCAACGTCACTGGCCGGCTGCACATCGGCCACGCCCTGAACAACACCCTGCAGGACGCGCTGGCCCGTTTCGAGCGCATGCGCGGCAAGGACGTGCTGTGGCAGCCGGGCATGGACCATGCCGGCATCGCCACCCAG
>DBTZ01000064.1:11872-13091 GCA_002307315.1 Alphaproteobacteria bacterium UBA1303 | reverse complement strand
GGCATCGCCACCCAGATGGTGGTCGAGCGCGAGCTTGGCAAGCGCCAGATTGGCCGGGTCTCGCTGGGTCGCGAAAAATTCCTCGAAGAAGTGTGGAAGTGGAAGGAAGAATATGGCGGCGCCATCCTCGAACAGCAGCGCCGCCTGGGCAATTCCTGCGATTGGGATCGCACCCGCTTCACCATGGACGAAGGGCTATCGAAGGCGGTGCTCAAGGTCTTCGTGCGGCTCTATAACGAGAAGCTGATCTATAAAGACAAGCGGCTGGTCAATTGGGACCCCAAGCTGGAAACCGCGGTTTCCGATCTCGAAGTCGAAAGCATCGAGATCAAGGGCCATCTCTGGTATTTGAAATATCCGGTCGAGGGCAGTGACGAGTTCATCACCGTGGCCACGACAAGGCCCGAGACCATGCTGGGCGATACCGCGGTGGCGGTGCATCCCGAAAACGAAAAGCTGAAGCATCTGATCGGCAAACAGGTCCGTCTGCCGCTGGTGGGCCGCTTGATCCCGATCGTCGGCGACGAACATGCCGATCCGGAAAAGGGCACCGGCGCGGTGAAGATCACCCCGGCGCACGATTTCGACGACTTCGAGGTCGGCAAGCGCCACAATCTGCCGATGATCGACATCCTGACCAAGGATGCCAAGATCAACGACAACGCGCCGGAGAAATATCGCGGCCTCGACCGCTTCGTGGCGCGGAAAATGATCGTCGCCGATTTCGAGGCGCTGGGACTGTTGGATAAGATCGAACCCATCGTCCACGCCGTGCCGCATGACGAAAAGACCAAGACGGTGCAGCTTGAGCCGCGGCTGACCGAGCAATGGTATCTCGACGTGCGCCCCCTGGCGGCCAAAGCCATCAAGGCGGTGGAGGAGGGCAAGACCAAGTTCGTGCCCGAGAACTGGGCCGGGGTCTATTTCAACTGGCTGAAGAACATCCAGCCCTGGTGCATCAGCCGCCAGCTGTGGTGGGGCCATCAGTTGCCGGTGTGGTACGACGATGACGGCAATGTCTTCGTCGCCGAAAGCGAAGATGATGCGGTGAAACAGGCCGGCGGAAAAACGCTGACCCGCGACCCCGACGTTTTGGATACCTGGTTCTCCTCGGCGCTGTGGCCGTTCTCGACCCTGGGCTGGCCGGACGAAACCAAGGAACTGAAAAAGTTCTATCCCACCTCGGTGCTGATCACCGGTTTCGACATCATCTTTTTCT
>DBTZ01000064.1:0-11619 GCA_002307315.1 Alphaproteobacteria bacterium UBA1303 | reverse complement strand
GACATCATCTTTTTCTGGGTCGCCCGCATGATGATGATGGGCATCCACTTCATGGATGGGCAGGTGCCGTTCGAGCGGGTGTTCATTCATACCCGCGTGCTCGACGAGCACGGCAAGAAGATGTCGAAGACCAAGGGCAACGTTATCGATCCCTTGGAGCTGATCGACCAATACGGCGCCGACGCGCTGCGCTTCACCCTGGCACTGGCGGCGGGCATGGGGCGCGACATGCGCATCGGGCCGGCCCGCGTCGAGGTCAACCGCAACTTCGCGACAAAACTTTGGAACGCGGCGCGCTTCTGCGAGATGAACGCCTGCGAGACCGTGGCCGATTTCGATCCCGCCCGTTGCACTCAGACGGTGAACAAGTGGATCGTGGCCGAAACCGCCACCGCTTGCGCCGAGGTGACCAAGGCGCTGGAGGAGCTTCGCTTCAACGATGCGGCAGGCTGCATCTATCACTTCGTCTGGGACGTGTTCTGCGATTGGTATCTCGAATTCGTCAAGCCGCTGCTGAACGGTACCGACGAAGGCGCCAAGGCCGAGGCGCGCATGACCGCCGCCTGGACCCGCGATCAGATATTGAAACTGCTGCACCCGTTCATGCCCTACATCACCGAAGAATTGTGGGCGCGGACGGAAAGCAAGCTGGGGCGGCGGAACGGGCTTTTGATCGAAGCGGCGTGGCCAGATCTTGCCAAACTGCCGCAAAACAAGCCGTCGTGCGAAGAAATGGGCTGGGTGATTTCGGTGATTTCCTCGGTGCGCTCGGTACGCGCCGAGATGAATGTGCCGCCCGCCGCCAAGATCGAGATGGTGCTGAAGGGGGCATCGCTCGAGACCCGCGATCGCTGCGAAGCCCATGCCGATCTCATCCGGACCATGGCGCGGCTGTCTTCCATCGTCACCGCCGACGCCATCCCGAACGGTTCGGCGCAAGTGGTGGTGGGCGAGGCCACGGTGGCGCTGCCGCTCGAAGGGGTGATCGACTTTGCCAAGGAGCGGGCGCGGCTGGAAAAAGACCTCAAGAAAGCCGATGACGAAATCGCCCGCTTCGAGGCCAAACTCGCCAACCAGCAGTTCGTCTCGCGCGCGCCCGAAGAGGTGCTGACCGAACAGCGCGAAAAGCTGGCCGACGCACAAGCCCTGGCTGCGCGGCTGAAAGAGGCGCTGACGCGCCTGGGCGGATGAGCGAAATCCGCACCGAACGGCTGCTGCTGCGCCCGCCCGTGTTGGCGGATGCGGACGGCTATCACGCCATGTTTGCCGATGCCGAGGTGATGCGCTACGGCTCGCGTCTGCCCCATACCGAGATGGCGCAAACCCTGGAGGTGCTGGAAAAGACCATCGTCGCCAACGATGCAGGCACGGCAGAGTATTTCACCGTGCTGATGGACGGCGCTTTCGTCGGCAGCGCCGGCATTTGGCGGAAAGACGAAATCGGTTTTTCGTTTGTGCGACGGGTTTGGGGCCAAGGCATCGCATCCGAGGCGGTGGCGGCCGTGATCGCGCGTTGCCGTGCAGGCGGTCGCACCCACATCACCGCCGACACCGATCCCGGCAACGCCCGGTGTTTGGCTTTGCTCAAACGCTTCGGTTTCTTCGTCACCGGCGAAGAGAAAAACACCTGGCAAATCGGCGATACCCTGGTGGACAGCGTCTATCTCGAACTGAAGCTGAACCCGGCCGTTGCCTCGACTTAAATCGTCTCAGCACTTCAGGCCGTAGTTCGGCGCCAGCGGGGCGGGCTTGGACATCAATTGTTCGGCCCAGGTGCTGACCCCGCTGATTGATTTTTTGCCGATCACCCACATGGCGGAAACGCCGGCCATGCCGGGATGGGCGGGGTAGCTGCCGACCGCCGGAACCGGCGGAAAGTCCAGCTTGACCATCACCACGGTATCGCCTTTTTTGGCGCCGTATTCCGGCCTGTCGGCGGTCAGCACCTCGATCCAGGATGCCTGTTGCTGCGGTTTTATCTTGCAGGCATTGATCCGGTCGAGAACCGATCCGCCCTCGCGGGTGTAAATCTTCTTCATGGCTTTCGATACGTCTTTCCAATCCGTGCTCGGCGCGGCGGTTGCTGCGGTGGCGGCGAGAACGGTACACAATGCGGCAAGGATGATTTTTTTCACGACGTTTCCCCTTCCGATATTTTTATAAGTATCGAGTCCCGGGACGCACTATAGCGCTTTTCGGCCGTTTTTTTCCGTTATTCGGGCGAGAGCGCGAGGCAATCGGTCGGCCATGATAATTGGTATCATAACAATTCTACGGCATGGACGGATTAATTCCGTCGTCCCGCCAGAGCGTGAAACGCCAGCAGCACCACGATTGCTCCGATGACTGCCACGATCATCGATTTGAACGAAAAATGCATCCACACCGGTGTACCGAGGAAGGAAAACATCGCTCCGCCGACCACCGCGCCGGCTATGCCGAGCGCGATGTTGATGGCGCATCCGCTCCCCCGTCGGTTCACGATTTTCGACGCGACGAACCCGGCGATCAGTCCGAAAAACATCCAACCGAGTAGGGACATGACGATTTCCTTATGTTTGTCTGAGGAATTTAGAGGACGGTTCGGCTTTGTGTAAGGGGGGAATGAACATATAATCGTCTTCGGACGGGGCGCCTGGATGCTTATGGTCTTTTCCGGATCGATTGAATCGACAAGACCGTAGGTTCTTTGTTTCGAAGCGCGAATTTCGGCTTTGCCTTTGCCGAAATGCGCTTGAAAGGACTGGGCCATGAGGAAACGTGTTTTCGCTGCTGCCGGTTTGGCCGGCTTGATCGGGGCGGGGACCGCTCTTGCCGGTCAGCCTTGCTTACGAATGGATTTGATCGACGGATGGGGCACGCACGACGCCCACGCGGTGGTTATCAACGATCGGTTCGGCAGGAGGTATCTTGTGTCCGTCACCGGTTGGTGCCGTGATATCGAGTACGGCTTCGGCTTAAGTGTCCATAATTTCGGCGACATGCCGATGAGCTGCGTCGAGCGCGGCGATTGGGTGGTGTCGCATGGCGGCGGCGTGGACCATGTGCCCGGCGTGCGCTGCTTTATCACCAAGGTCGAGCCATATACGCCGGAGATGGAAAAGGCGTTCCGCGAGCAGAAAGACGCCGCTCGGAAAGCCAAAGCGGCGCCCCCGCCGCCTCCGGCCCCATAAAGCCAAACCAAAAAATCCCCGCGCCAGGAGGGGATTTGGCGCAGGGGTCGGCCGGCGTGGAACAGGCGTTATGCCAAGCTGCATGGGAAAGACCCCATGCAGCTTTATGGCGTTGAAACGCCACGTGGGCTTCTTCGCGCCATATGGCGCTTACGGCCGTTTGGCCGCTCGGACGTGCATAGGTCATAACCTATGCACGTCCGTATTACTGGTTGCGGCCCATGAAACCGCGCGGTCCGCGCCCCATGTTGCCGCGGAAATCGGTTATCTGCTGATAGAGCTTCACCTTTTCCGCATCGGGCAGGGCATCCCATTTGGCCTGAAGACCGAGCGCATATTTCTTCTTTTCGTCCGCTGTCATGGCTTTGATCTTGTCGCATTTGTCCTTGCGGAAGGCGCGGTACGCATCGACGGTCATGCTGCCCATGTTGGCCGGGTGGATATCCTTGAAATGCATGATGTGTTGTTCCGGGGTAAGGGTCCGCATGATCCCACGGCAGCCACCGTCGAAGCCTATTCCCATTCTTTGGCCCATCCCCGGCCCCATGCCTCGGCCCATGCCGGAGCCAAAGGCGGGAGGGGCCGCAGGGGCGTCGGTGGCGAGAGCGCCGATGCTAAAGAAAAACGCTGCAATAACAGGCAATAAAGCTTTTATTGGCGACATGTGTCGGCTCCTTGGTCGTTGGCGATGCGTTCAGAAGCTTGAACGTCGAAATACTCTCACTCCGTCGCGCTTGATGCCGTCCCTCGTCTGCCCTAAACGAGGCATGCACTTTCCCAACCCCCAAGGAAGCCGAATCCATGACCGCAATCGTTGAAATCGTAGGCCGAGAAATTCTCGACAGCCGTGGTACCCCCACTGTGGAAGTCGACGTTATCCTGGAAGACGGCTCGTTCGGCCGTGCTGCCGTGCCGTCGGGCGCCTCGACCGGCGCCCACGAAGCCGTCGAACTGCGCGACGGCGACAAGAAGCGCTACGGCGGCAAAGGCGTGGAGAAGGCCGTCGCCGCCGTCAACGGCGAGTTGTTCGATGCTCTATGCGGCATGGATGCCGAGGATCAGGTTCGCCTCGATCGGACCATGATCGCCCTCGACGGCACCCCCAACAAAGGCAAGCTGGGCGCCAACGCCATTCTCGGCGTCTCGCTGGCGGTGGCCAAGGCGGCGGCCGTCTCCGCCAACCTGCCGCTCTATCGCTATGTCGGCGGCGCCAAGGCCAACACGTTGCCGGTGCCGATGATGAACATCGTCAACGGCGGCGTCCATGCCGACAATCCGATCGACTTTCAGGAATTCATGATTTCGCCGTCGGGCGCACCGTCGTTCAAGGAATGCCTGCGCATGGGGTCGGAAATCTTCCAGACCCTGAAGGGCCTGCTGAAGGCCGCCGGTCACAACACCAACGTCGGCGACGAAGGCGGTTTTGCTCCCAACCTCAAGAGTGCCGACGAGGCCCTGTCGTTCATCGTCAAGGCGATCGAGAAGGCCGGCTACAAGCCCGGCGAGGAGGTGTTCATCGCCCTCGATCCTGCCTCGACCGAGTTCTTCAACGCCGAAAAGAAGGTCTATGAGCTGAAGGGCGAGGGCAAGACCCTGACCCCGGACGAGATGGCCAAGGTCTACGTCGATCTGGTCAAGAAGTATCCGATCTATTCGATCGAGGACGGCGTGGCCGAGGACGATTTCGAAGGCTGGGCCGCCATCACCAAATATCTCGGCGACAAGGTGCAACTGGTCGGCGACGATCTGTTCGTCACCAATTCCAAGCGCCTGAAGATGGGCATCGAGAAAGGCATCGCCAATTCGATTCTGGTCAAGGTCAACCAGATCGGCAGCTTGACCGAAACCCTCGAAGCGGTGGAGATGGCGCAGCGCGCGTCCTACACCGCGGTGATGAGCCATCGTTCGGGCGAAACCGAGGATGCCACCATCGCCGATTTGGCGGTCGCCACCAACTGCGGGCAGATCAAGACCGGTTCGATCTGCCGCACCGACCGCATCGCCAAGTACAATCAGCTTCTGCGCATCGAGGAGCAGCTCGACGAGCAGGCGGTGTTCGCCGGAAAGTCCGTCCTGCGCGGTTAAAAATCGTTTTTCATGCCTTCGCGCCGCCTCGGGAAAACCGGGGCGGCGCGTTCGTTTTGGGGGGGCTTGAACCGCGTGGGTGGTCTGCCCATATCTGCCAAATCAGCATAAATGCCTTCGACCGTCGCGCGCCGCCCTGTGGACGGCTTTTTTTATGCCTCAGAGGAAAATGACAATGAGTCGCCACAATATGTCCCACGCCGTCGTTCCAGGCGGAGTTGGCGGCGCTGCGCAGCAAGCTTCTCGGCGAGCAGGTGCTCCTGGCGGGGTATCGGCTGTACCTGTTGATGCACAAGGCATCCTACGATCCCGACCAGCCGCGCGTTCCCGCCGGAAGCTCCGACGGCGGACAATGGACCGGTACGGGAGGGGCTGCGGGTGCATTATCGGACAACTAATATACGTTTAGCGGAGGCGAATTCCGGCTCAAGAACCAATGCCATCCCCGGGGTGACGGGCCAGCGACGCATGCCTCGTTTCGGCAAGATATGGGCAGCATATCCTCGACCAACACATGGCGAGCCACATGCTCATCCTAGCGGCGAGGGTTACGAAAACCAATGCGCCGTCCGTTTAGGAAAAGCGTTAAAAGATACTGGTTGGGATTTCAGCGATTACGACACCGGACCGCTAACCAAGGAGGGGTGGCCGCGTGGAGCGAAATCGCTTGCCGATTATCTATGGAAGACTGTCGGCCGACCGGCTTGTTCTCACCATCGAAAACATTCCTCTGGGCAAGGACCACGTGTCCGAGCGCTGGCTGTTGGTTCGGAAGAATGGAATACGTTAAAAGATGATACTGCCTGGTTCTGGGGGCGCGCCATGAGGCATTCTTTACTTGTCGGTTTGTTTCTGTTTGCTCTTTCCTTTGCCGGGGCTGCGGCTGAAACCTATGACAATGTTGACTACGGATTCCGCGTCGATATCCCCAAGGGCATGACGGTGTGCCCTGCTACGGTACTGATGCCGGCCGGTCGGCAAAAGCCGGCCGGCCGCAGCTCCTACATTCAGAAGCGGTACACGGCGCCTAGGTGCAGCAGTCCTTGCTGCTGCTTGTTGCCGAAGCGACCGTCGAAGCCGGCATCGACCGACCAAGCCCGGCCGAGTTTCGCCTCGAGGTCGACGCGGACCAGCGCCGCGGCTCTGTCGGCCGACGGTGACGGTGCCGTGAAGGCGGTGTCGGCGACGTTTGCCAGGTGCAGGGCGACGTTCGGCGTCGTCGACAGGACTTCGGTATCCCATGCCGCCAGCAGGCGCGGGCGCAGGGTGACGTCGTCGGCAACGGTAAAGGCATGGCTCAGTTGGACCCCGAGATCGAGTCGGGTGGAATCCATGTGGCCGTGCCTGCCGGCAAGGTCGAGGCCGGAACCGCCGGTTTCGTCGGCAGGTCCGTATACGGAATAGGCGTAGGTCACGCGGATCAGAGGAACCACGTCGCCGCCCGCAAACGGGTGGCTGAACTGGCCGGAAATGCCGCTGGTGATGCTTTTGACGTTCGATGCGATCGTGCTGCCCAATCCGCTGCCCCGGGTGACGTCGGCCGTCCCGAAAGCCATGAAGGCGGCCGCGTCGAACGTCACGATCGGCCCGGACACATGGCCGGCCAGCGAAGCGAAGATCGTGTCGGTATCGGCCTTGTCTTTGGCGCCGCTGACGGTGAGGTTTCCGGTGGTGTAGCCAATGGCGGCATGGATCGTGTCCCCGCTGCCAAAGCGATAATCGAGGCCACCGATGTAGCCCCAGGTCTGGGTGTTGAAGGCTGCCGCGCTGTTGCCTGCCTCGGTATGGGCGGTGCCGCCGAGACCGTGCGACCAGAACGACCAGCGATCGCAGTGCGTCGTACAGGTGTCGAAGGCGGCATGATCGAGGACTTCCCGGCCCAGCGCGGTGGCGCCGTCGATTCCGGCCGTGGCGAGGTCGCCGTAAATCTGGCCCGCCGATTTCGACGAGATGACGATATCGACTTCGGTACTCGACGGCGCATAGTAGAGACCGTAGACGACGTCGGACGGCAAGCCGGAAACCGAGAAGGCCGAGAACGTACCGCTGACCGAGGACGCCTTGACCACCGGCAGGATTGCTGCCGTATAGGTTCCGGCATCGAACGTCGCGCTGAGCGTACCGTCGAGCGATGCATTGCCCGTGACGTTGAGCAACGAGGCTGTCGTCGGCGAGACTTCCACCGCCAGCGTGCCTGCCGCGTTTTGCGTATAGGACGCGACGGTCAGCGTGCCGATGGTGCCGCTGCCCGGGGCGACCGTACCGGCCGTGTTGGTGACCGTGCCGCCGACCGTGCCGTGGCCGCGCAGCGTGGCGCCGGCGGCGACCGTAACGGAACCGGCGACTCTGGCCGTTGAATGGCTCGCGTCGCCGACCTCAAGCATGCCGGCGGAGATCGTCGTCGGGCCGGTATAGGTGTTGACGCCGGTCAGAATCAACGTGCCGTCGCCCTGCTTGACAAGGTCGCCGGCGCTTGAGCCGTCGGAAATCACGCCCGATATGGTGGTCGTCGTGCCGGCGGCGATGTCGAACGCCGGATCGCCGGATGCCGTGATGGCGTTGGCGATGGTCGTGCTGCCGGTGACGACCAAATAGGCGGGAGTGCTGGCGCTGCCGATCAGATTGAGCGTTCCGGTGCCGAGCGCCGATCCGTTGTTGATGCTGAGATAGGCGCCGGCCTCGACGGTGGTCGCACCGGTATAGGTGTTGGCGCCGGCCAGCGTGAGCGTGCCGCCGTTCAAGACGATATTGCCGTCGCCGGAAATCACGCCGCCGAAGGTGCCGCCGTTGTCGACGGTGAGGGTGGCGCCGCCCAGCGAGACATTGCCGCCCGTCGCGCCGCCGCCGGACAGGCTGAGGATGGCTTGGTCGTACCCGTTTAGGTTCAGCAGCGAGTTGGTGGCGTCGGACAGAACAATGGTGGAGTTGGCCGACAAGGTATCGACGGCACCTGCCGTCAGCGCAACGCCGGTGATCGTAGTCGCGCCGTAATAGGTATTGGCGCCGTTCAGCACGATCTGGCCGCTGCCGGCGCTGTCGATGAATGTCAGTCCGCCGGTACCGCTCAAAACGCCGGAAAACGTTGCCGTGTTGCCGTAGGCGTCGATGGTGTTGCCGGTGTAGCCTTCGACGGTAAAATTGCTGGCGATGGCGGCATTGGTGTCGATTTTTAGCGTGCCGCCCTGGAAATCGGCCGAGACCGTCGAACCGAGATTGGAGGCGAGATAATAGCTGGCGCCGCTGCCGATGGGCGAGGAACCGGAGCCCGACGTCACCGTGCCGGCGGAAGCGCCGATGTACAGGATCGGATTGACGCCCTGATCTTTCCAGTTATAGGCCGCGAAGCTGATGCTATAAGTGCCGGAAGTGGCAATCGTGAAACTGTAAGCCGCCCACTGGGTGGCGCCGTAACTGCCGACGACGACCGTGTCGGTTTGAGCCCCATCCGGGCCGTTGCTGGCAAGCACGCTCACGGTATTGAGCCCGTTGCCCGACAGGGCGAACAGCACGCCGTCATTATAGGGTTGATAGTCTTGTGCGGCATAGGACCAATAGAAGGTGTAGGTTCCGGCCGATAGCGTGGTCGTTTCCGTCAGCGTGGCGAAATTAGTGGCTTTGTTGCCGCCGGAAAGACCGGAAAAAACCGTATTGATCGTCCCGGAAGTCAGGCCAAGAGTTGAATCGATATTGCTTAAAGTGACGACAGAGCTGGTTGGTGTAATGGCGACCATATATTCGCCGGAAGCTGGTGTCAGATTGAATTTCGTCGACCCAAGCGTGAGAGACGTTGAGGTGTTACTAGTGGTCACCGAACTCTTGGTAATCCAGCCTGTCAGCGAGCCGGCCGACGTGAAGCTCAGCAGATCGCTGGCTTGAGCTTGGTTCGTCATGAGGCCGATGCCGGCCACCGCGACCAGCGCGCTTGTTCCGACCAATATCCTTTTTAAATAAGGGAGGACGGCTGCTTTTCTAGCCAGAAGGTTTCGTCCCTGTTCTTTTGCAACGGTCATGTGTTCCGACATTTGCGGTTCCCCAGTATTGAGTCCTGAATATAAATACTCTTAGTTGTATATAGTTAATAATTACAACCGTAATGATACTTTGAAACAAAGAATTCTGCGTATATGCACGCGTAGCGTGCCGGGTTGGTCTGTTTTGTCATTGTTAACCAAAAAAAGCTTGACCGACAGAATCAGCCCGTGATTCGTTCTTCCGATGCGAATCAGTCGACGCATCAACCGAACGTTCCGGCGGGCCGTGTTCCCGCTGTGTACGCTGATGCTTGCGGGCTATTTCGGTTATTTCGCCGTCTGGGGCGAGCGGGGGTATCAGGCGCAGATCGTCACCCAGACCCGCCTGGAAGCCAAACAGGCCCGATTGGCCACGATGGTGGCCGAGCGCAAGCGCATGGAACATCGCATCGATTTGCTCGAAAAGGGCGATCCCGATTTGGTCGAGGAACTGGCGCGCACCGAGTTGATGGACGGGGCACCCGATCAGGTTGCCGTACCGCGCGAACCGCACGATAAATAGCGCGATAGACGGAAATAATATATATTTTTGGTTGTGGAGTGGTAACCGGTAGCTGCATAGACTTAGCAGTCGGTACAAATTTTTAATCGTTCTATTGTTTGCACTTGCAAACGGCACCATATCGTACTTGAACATGCGTAGGGAATTTGAACGCCTCTAAAAAACGGTCGTAACAAGGGCCTAACCCATGATGGAAACGCAACCTCCGGCTGGTACGGACGGAACCAATCCCGCGCCGCTCTCCCCCGAACATCTCAAATCCTGTTATCGCGACATGCTGCTGATCCGCCGCTTTGAAGAGCGGGCGGGGCAGATGTACGGCATGGGGCTGATCGGCGGCTTCTGCCACCTTTACATCGGCCAGGAGGCCGTGGTGGTCGGCATGCAGGCGGCCTTGAAAGAGGGCGACCAGATCGTCACCGCCTATCGCGATCACGGCCACATGCTGGCCTGCGGCATCGATCCCAACGGGGTGATGGCCGAACTGACCGGCCGCGCCGCCGGCTTGTCGAAAGGCAAGGGCGGCTCGATGCATATGTTCTCGCGCGAGAAGCATTTCTACGGCGGCCACGGCATCGTTGGCGCCCAGGTGCCGATCGGCACCGGGCTGGCCTTTGCCAACAAGTACAAGGACAACGGCGCCGTATCGGTGGCCTATTTCGGCGACGGGGCCGCCAATCAGGGCCAAGTCTACGAGGCTTTCAACATGGCGGGCTTATGGAAGCTGCCGGTGATCTACGTCATCGAGAACAACCAATACGCCATGGGCACGGCGGTCGGCCGCGCCTCGTCGGAAACCCGCTTCCACCGTCGTGGCATTTCGTTTGCCATCCCCGGCGAGGAGGTGGACGGCATGGATGTTGAGGCGGTGCATGAGGCCGGAGTCAAAGCCGCCGAATGGTGCCGGTCGGGCAACGGTCCGATCATCCTCGAAATGAAGACCTATCGTTATCGCGGCCATTCGATGTCCGATCCGGCGAAATATCGCACCCGCGACGAAGTCAACGAAATGCGCGAACGCCATGACGCCATCGAGACGCTGGGCGCGCGGTTGGTCGAACGCGGCATTGTCACCGACGAAGACCTGAAAGCCATCGACAAGGAGACCCGTGCCAGGGTTTCCGAGGCGGCCGATTTTGCCACCCAGGCCCCCGAACCCGAGGTTTCCGAACTCTACACGGATGTGATCGCCTGATGTCTACCGAACTGCTGATGCCCGCCCTCTCGCCGACCATGGAAGAGGGCAAGATCGCCAAATGGCTTGTGAAAGAGGGCGACGCCGTCAAATCCGGCGACGTTGTCGCCGAGATCGAAACCGACAAGGCGACGATGGAATTCGAGGCGGTGGACGAAGGCACCGTCGGCAAAATCCTCGTTCCCGCCGGCACCGAAGGGGTAAAGGTCAATACCCCTATCGCCATATTGGTGGGCGAGGGCGAAGACGCTTCCGCCGCGCCGGCGCCCAAGGCGGTTGCACCGGTTGATACGGCGCCCGCCGCCGCATCCGCCACTGCGCCGGAGGTGGTCGTTGCCGCCGATCCGGAAATCCCGCCCGGCACCGCGTTCGTCACCCTGACGGTGCGCGAGGCCTTGCGCGATGCCATGGCCGAGGAAATGCGCCGCGACGACACCGTGTTCCTGATGGGCGAGGAGGTGGCGCAGTACCACGGCGCCTACAAGGTCAGCCAAGGACTGCTGGAAGAGTTCGGCGACAAGCGCGTCATCGACACCCCGATCACCGAACACGGCTTTGCCGGCCTTGGGGTCGGTGCGGCGTTCGGCGGCTTGAAGCCCATCGTCGAATTCATGACCTTCAACTTCGCCATGC
>DBTZ01000052.1:85600-89046 GCA_002307315.1 Alphaproteobacteria bacterium UBA1303 | reverse complement strand
GCCTATTTATGAGTATGTCACCTAGAGCAACGAGCGCAAAAGTGGAATCGGTTTTGCGCGTAAAGTTTCGACAAAACAAAGAGCTAGAGCGACGGACTGATCGCGTTTGAACGTCTAGGTGCCGGTTTGGCCGTGGTGTTTGCATGCCATAAAAATGCATGGGTGTGCGCTGTCGGCCGGCTGATGGAATTACTCGCTATCCTCGGCCGCGGTGTCGAGGTGACGGTAAGACCCGCCGTTTCCGCTTATCCCATCCATCCGAACCAGCGGTAAACTCTAATACCAAGCTGCATGGGAAAGTACTTATGCAGATTTATGGCGCTCAAACGCCACGAAAGGCTGCGGCGACCGGTTGGCCGCTCGGACGCTCGGACGTGTATAGGGCATTACCTATACACGTCCGTATAAGCGGTTGATCGAAGAAAGGCCGCACAGGATGAGAAGGGACGAAAGGCGGGTGGGAGGGGTCCGCAAACAGTGAAAACAAAGATCAATCGCTTGGGGATGCGGAATTATACAAGGGCAGATATTGTGCCCTTCCGGCGGTGCCGGATACCGCTTCGCCATTTCCAACAACAAAGGGCGGGTATCGTTATTTTCCCGAAGACGCTTTGCGGTACGCCATCGGCGGCTGAATTCACCTGGTTCAAGGCCCGGCCGCCGAAGATGTCGCCGTGGTGGTTGGTGTCGGCGGCTTGCACAAGAGGTAGTATGGGCATCGCTTGGTTGTCGCGTAGGGGCATCGGATTGCGCAAATTCGGACGCATGGTCGGAAGGGTGCCCGCTCCTGCCGCGGCGGTGCTACTGGCGGGTTTGGCCGCCACCATCGCGATAAACTGGCCGGGGCACATCGGCTGGGACGGTGTGATCCAACTCGCCGAAGGGCGGTCGGGTTCTTATCAGAACTGGCATCCCGCGATCATGTCGTGGCTGTTGGGCATAACCGATGCGGTTTGGCCCGGCGTCCGGTTGTTTGTGCTGTTCGATACTCTGCTGCTGTACGGGGCGCTGATCTCTCTAGTCCGGCTGGGGCGCGGCGGTTGGCCGGCAGCGGTCGTGGCCGGGTTGATGATCGCCAGCCCGCAGTTGGCGATTTTCCCCGGCGTCGCCCTCAAGGATACGCTGTTCGCTTGTTCGGGCGTTGCGGCGTTTGTTTGCCTCGCCCACGCCGCGGCATGTCGACGTCCGCGGGTGCGCCTAGCACTGTTTGCGGGCGGAATGGCGCTGGTAGTGCTGGCCGGGTTGACGCGCCAGAACGGCATCCTTCTGGTTCTGGCGGCCTCGGCGTCGATCGGCTTCATCGTTGGCGTGGCTGGCCGCAGTGCGCGGCACGGCATCGTCTGCGGCGGTGGTGCTCTGGCGGCGGCCGGCGTGGCCATGGCGCTAATCTCCGCCGCACTGGCAACGCATGTCGATGCCGATTTCGACGCGCGCGCCGGACAGATCAAGCAGTTGCGGGTGTTCGACATCGTCGGCGCCGTGCGCCGACAGCCCGGCCTGAACCTGGACGAACTGCGGCGCGCCGATCCGGTGCTCGAACGGCTAATCCGCACCAAGGGCGTCGGGCTCTATCGTCCCGGCGTGCATGATTCCCTGTCCGGCGATACGGTGTTCGGCGGGGCGGAGGACAATGCGCCGGACGAGGCTGTGGCGCGGCAATGGTCCGATCTTGTGCGCGGCCATCCGTGGCTGTATCTGCGCTTGCGGGCCGAAACCTTTCGTTGGTTGGCGACAACGCCTGATACGCACCTCTGTCCGGCGATGAATCTGGTCGGGGTTGCCGGGCCGAAAGCGGCGATGCAAAGCCTGGGCCTCGCCCACCGACTGGACAAGCGGGACGTCGGGCTGACGGCCTATATGGCCGGTCCGATCGGTTCGGCGTTCTGCTCTCATGTTTTCTTTGCGCTGTTGGGCGTTGCCGCCTTGGTGTTTTTGCTGCGACAGCGAAGCCCCCCCGACATCGCCATGGCCGCGATGCTCGCAGCCTCGCTCGCCTTCATGGCAAGTTTCTTCGTCATCTCCATTGCTTGCGATTACCGGTATCTGCTGTTCGTCGATACAGCGGCGATGACCGCTGCGCTTTACATCGCGCTGACTATCCGCACGCCGTCGGATGTCGCCTGAGCGGCTCGCCGCTTCCGTCTGAAAGATGCGGCGCTCGCCAAACATGCGTGTTCTCCTCTTGGCCTACCCGGATGCCTTCGACATCGGATATAAGATTACGATTGTCTTTGCGGATTGTGGCGGCAAGGCTATCCCGCGATCCGATCGCGCAAGAAAGGCAAAACCATCTTGAAGCTGTTGCGTCTACTGGTTCTGTTGCTGCTCATACCCTCGTCGGCGACTGCGGAAACGTTTGCCCGACATCACATAATCGCCGCCGCCAACCCTTACGCCGCCGAGGCAGGACGCGAAATGCTGCGCCGTGGTGGGTCATCGGTAGATGCGGCCATCGCGGCACAGATGGTGTTGAGCTTGGTCGAGCCGGAATCCTCCGGTATCGGCGGCGGAGCATTTCTGCTGGTGTGGGATCGGAAAACCAAGAAGATCACCAGCTTCGACGGGCGCGAAACGGCGCCGGCGTTCGCGCGTCCCGGTATGTTCCTCGACGATAAAGGCACCTTACGCGACCACGAAGATGCCATCCCCGGCGGCCTGTCGGTGGGGGTGCCGGGCGTCGTGGCGATGCTTGAGATGGCGCACCGAAAGTATGGCCGCCTGCCGTGGGCAGAGCTGTTCAGGCCGGCGATCCGGCTGGCTGAGGCCGGTGTTCCAGTAGGGCCGAAATTGGCGCGAACCTTACGGGATAATCTGCAACTCGCGAATATGCCCGACTTAAGGGCACACTATTTCAAGCCCGACGGAAGACCGTTGGCGGAAGGCGAGATACTGAAAAATCCCGCGTTGGCCAAAACGTTGCGAGCCATCGCCCGGGATGGCGCCCGTGTGTTCTATCGAGGCCCTATCGCCAGAGCCATTGTTGCCAAGGTCCGCCGTGCCCCGCGCAATCCTGGCGGCATGACGCTGGCGGATTTGGCCGCCTATCGTCCGGTCGAACGCATCCCCGTCTGCGGTTCATACCGAGCTTACCGCATCTGCTCGATGGGTCCGCCGAGCTCGGGCGGTACGGCGGTGGTTCAGATTCTCGCTATGCTGGAGCGGTTTCCTTCCGCGGAGCTTATACTTAACACGTCAAGCGGGGTGCATCTGTTTTCGCAGGCGAGCCGCCTTGCCTTCGCCGATCGCGCCGCATACCTGGGCGATCCCGGTTTCGTCCCGGTACCTGTGGCAGGCCTACTCGACCGCTCATATCTGGCCGCTCGCTCGGCGCTTATTGACGCTGCGCACGATATGGGAACGGCGCAACCCGGTCATCTTTCCGACGGCAAGGCACGCCATCAGCGGCTGCACGAAAATGGCGGCACCAGCCATATGTCGATCGTCGA
>DBTZ01000052.1:0-85360 GCA_002307315.1 Alphaproteobacteria bacterium UBA1303 | reverse complement strand
GCACCAGCCATATGTCGATCGTCGATGACACCGGCCAGGTTGTTTCTATGACCACAACTGTAGAATCGGTTTTTGGTTCCCAACTGATGGCTGGCGGCTTTGTGCTCAACAATCAGCTAACCGACTTCTCGTTCGATCCCAATCGTGATGGCCTCCCTGCTGCCAACGCGCCGGCGCCGGGCAAACGGCCCTTAAGCTCGATGGCTCCGACCATTGCGTTCGATTCTGCGGGCGAATTTCAGATAGCGCTCGGCTCTCCCGGTGGTTCGGCTATCATTTCTTACGTCGCCTCGACACTGGTCGGTATGATCGACGGAGGTTTGAAGCCGGAGGCTGCGGTACGGCTACCCCATACCATCGAACGCAATGGCCCCTTGATGCTGGAAAAAAGTCCTGAACTTGATGCGCTGGCTCCGCAACTTGCCGTCTTAGGTTATGATGTCCGGCCGGCGAGTTCGGAAAACAGCGGTCTACATGTCGTCGCGACGGCATCCGGCGGCTACCTCGGTGCCGCCGATCCCCGGCGAGACGGCGTAGCAATGGGGGATTAACCGGCCGGCAGCGAGATGCGAAAGCTTGTTCCTTCGCTTCCTGTGGCGATTAGAACGACATCACCGCCACAGCCACGCATCAATTCGCGCGCGATAGCAAGGCCCAGGCCGGAACCGCCGCTCGAAGACATAGCAAATGGTTGAAACAGGCTCTCTCTAACTTTTGGCGGGATACCTTTCCCGTTATCGGCAATATCTATCTCGACCACTCGGCTGACGCGGCGGACAGAGATGGTGATAACGCCGTCCTGTCTGTCTGCCAAGGCTGCTGCGGCGTTGCGCGTAAGATTGAGTATAGCTCGAAACAAATGATCGCGGTCGGCACAAACCGAAAGATCGGCACCGGTGGACGGTTCGACAACGGTTCCGGTAAACGTCAAAGATTGCACTGCCTCGGCGATCAAGGGAGCCAGCGCGAACCGGGCTGGTTCGGGCACGCGTTCCTGACTGCGGACGTATTTCAGCGTGCTGGTGGCCAAACCGTTTGCCCGGTCGATCGCGGCGATAAGCCCAGGCGCCAGCCGCTTCACCGCCGGATCTTCGCTTGCCGTCAGCCGATCCGAGGTCAATTGAGCGGTAGCAAGAATATTGCGCAAATCGTGCTGAATGCGAGCAACCGCTCCTCCCAGCGCCGCCAGCCGCGTCTGCTGATGAAGATAAGCGAAGAGATCTCGTTGCATCGCCGACAATTCTCGCTCGGCTTGGCCGATTTCCCCTGCGGCGTCGGACACCACAAGAATCTGGCCGGCGTCCTCGGGGTTGGCGCGAAACGCCGCCATCGACCGAATAATGCGTCGCATCGGCGCAACCAGCGTTTTGTAGATGCTGACGAAGATTAGTACGGCGATCAGAACCAGAATAATCAAGCCCATCCAGACGATGCCGACGGCATAATCGATCAGCTCGGCGCGAATGGGCGCTTCGTTCAAGATCACGCCGATGCGTTTGGCGCCCTTGATGGTAGTCGGGGAATAGACATGGAGCGTCCGTGTGTTGCCGATAAGCAGGCAGTTCAGGCCTTCTCCGATATTCCGAAACAGAGTGGGCGCGGACAGGCTGATTATCCTGCCGGGCGGTGGCGGATGATCGACGACGAAATAAAATTCCTTGTAATCGACCTGATCCAGCATCACCGCATCGGCATCGAGCCGATCCAAAAGCGTTCGGCGTAGACTGATCGGCAGGCTATGCCATTGTGCCTCGTTAAACGGCAGAACCGCCGATTCGGCAGAGCGGATACGATTTTTTACCAACTCGAGGTGGTGGTTACCGATAAGTACAGGTATAACTAGTGCTTCGCTTACCAGCATGAACAGACAAGTCAACGCCAATAGTCTGCCCGACAGGCTGTAGGCCAACAGCCGTCTGAGAACGCCGAATCGGTTACGTATGCCTATCCGCATGGTGCAAAATAAAGCCTCAATTGGATGGTAAACAACAAGTTCGGTGAGCGTATGATCTCTCACACGCATTGCGCATTGACATAAAATAGTCCAGCGCTTAAGTACGCCGCTCTTTTTCGCTTTCGGCCGGAGACACGTCATGAAGCGCACTTATCAACCGAGTAGAATCGTGCGCAAGCGTCGCCACGGATTTCGCGCCCGTATGGCGACCAAGGGGGGGCGTAAAGTTCTCTCCAGCCGTCGTGCGCACGGCCGCAAGAAGCTGTCGGCCTGACGGTCCATTGGTTTCCGCGCGGCCGCGATTATACCCTATCCGCTTGAAGAAACGATGTGATTTTCTTAGAGCGCAGCGTGGTGTCAGAAGCGCGGCTGGTGGTTTGCTGCTTGAAGTATGTCCAACGCCGCCCGAGGTAGGGAAAAACGGTACCTTCCGCATCGGCTTCACCGCCAGTCGAAAGGTCGGTGGGGCGGTAACGCGCAATCGGGCAAAACGACGTTTGCGGGCCGCCGCCGCCCAGCAGCTACCGGATTCGGCCCTAGAGGGTACGGATTACGTTCTCATAGCCAGAACCGCCACACTGACCCGGCCGTTTGCCTTGCTGCTCGAAGAGCTTGCTGCCGCGGTTGATAAAGCCCATCTTAAGTTGAATCGAACAAAATTGGGCCGATGAAAACGATCTCTGCGTGGTTAAAAGGTGCGGCAACAACGGTGCTGATCGCCCCGATCAGTGCGTATCGTCTACTGATTTCGCCGCTGTTTCCCCCTGCTTGCCGCTTTACGCCGACCTGCTCGCAATATGCCGTCGAGGCGATCAGGGTGCATGGGCCGCTGAAGGGCCTTGCCTTGGCGACCAAGCGGCTTCTTCGCTGCCACCCGATCGCCTGGTTGGGTGGTTCGTCCGGTTATGACCCGGTTCCGCCGGTTAAAAACTAGTTTCCTTGTTTTTACCCTCGGCTTGCGGCAAAGGGTCTATCGTCGCCGTATCAAGCGCTTGGATTTTTTCGATGGACAACAACCGTAATTTCATTTTCGCCATCCTGCTTTCCATGCTCGTTTTGGTGGGATGGCAGATGTTCGTTTCCGGCCCCAAAATGGAGGCCGAACAGGCGCGTCAGACGGAAATTGCAAAAAAGGCGAAAAATCCCGGTTCCCATGTTGCGCCAGCGGTTGCGGGCGCCTCGGTACCCGGCGTGCAACAAAATGCCGCGAACCTTCTGCCGCGCGCTGCCGCCTTGAAGCAAGGGGGCGCACGCGTTCCGATAGCGACGGCGACTGTCACCGGCTCGCTGCGTCTGACCGGCGCGCGCTTCGACGATTTGCGTTTGCGCAAGTATCACGAAACCGTCGATCCCAAGAGCAAGGAAATCGAGCTCTTGTCGCCGTCGGGGACGCAATATCCCTACTTCGTGCGGTTGGGCTGGACGGCGGCGGGCGGCAATGCGCCGCTGCCGGGCGATGACACGCCGTGGAAACTGCTAAGCGGCGAGACGCTTTCCCCCGGCCATCCGGTGACGCTGGTCTGGGACAACGGCCACGGCCTGATCTTTACCCGCAAGATCGCCATCGACGATCAATACATGTTCACAGTCGTCGATGCGGTGACCAACAAGACCGGCGCCAAAACGACCCTTTACCCCTTCGCGCTGGCGGCACGCGACGGCACGCCCAGCCAGCAGAACTACTGGGTGTTCCACGAGGGCTTTATCGGGGTTGCGAACGAGAAGCTGAAAGACCCCACCTACAAGGATTTTAAGAACGACGACAAGAAACCGGAGACGTTTTCTTCCACCGGCGGCTGGGTCGGCATCACCGACAAATACTGGATGGCGGCGTTGGTGCCTCCGCAAAGCGAACAATACAACGGCAGTTTCCACGCCTCGCCCTACGGCGAGGGGCGGTCCTACCAGGCCGATTATATGCTGGGCGGGCGCGATATTGCGCCGGGCGCCACGGTTGCGATCACCCACAAGATATTCGCTGGCGCCAAAGTGGTCGATACATTGCGCGCCTACGAAAAGCACGACGGCATCGTGATGTTCGATTATGCCGTCGATTGGGGGTGGTTCAGTCCGATCACCCGGCCGATGTTCTGGCTGCTCGACGTTCTCAACAAATATCTGGGCAATTTCGGTCTGGCGATCATTCTCGCCACCGTGCTGATCCGCCTCCTACTCTATCCTCTGGCCAGCGCGTCCTTCAAATCGATGATTAAGATGAAGAAGGTGCAGCCGGAAATGGAGCGCCTTAAGAAACTGTGCGAGGGCGACCAGCAGAAGCTGCAACAGGAAATGATGGAGCTGTACAAGCGCGAGAAGGTCAACCCGGTATCAGGCTGCCTGCCGATGCTGGTCCAGATACCGATCCTGTTTTCGCTCTACAAGGTGATGTTCGTCACTATCGAAATGTACCACGCACCGTTCTACGGCTGGATTAAGGATCTGTCGGCCGGCGATCCGACCACCTATGTCAACCTGTTTGGACTCTTGCCGTTCTCGGTGCCGCAAAACGTGCCCTACATCGGGTTCCTCATCTATGTCGGCATCTGGCCGGTACTGATGGGGTTGACCCAGTGGGTTCAGACCAAGATGAACCCGGCCCCGGCCGATCCGATGCAAGCCAAGATGTTCGCCTGGATGCCGTGGATTTTCATGTTCATGATGGCGGCGTTCCCCGCCGGGCTGGTGATCTACTGGACCTGGAACAATGCCTTGTCGGTCGCCCAGCAATACGTGATGATGCGGCGGTCGAATGTCGAGGTTCATTTGTTCAACAATCTGCGGCTGGCCGGCTTGGCGAAAAAACTGTTCGGCGGATCGAAATAAGCCTCATGTCCGACCAGCCAGACGAAGCCGAAATCGCCGCCGCCGAAAAGCTGTTCGCCGGTCCTTGCGATTTCTATTGGGGCGCCGCACCGGCGTCCGGTCTGCCGCCTGCCGGCGCGCCGGAGATCGCGTTCGCCGGGCGCTCCAACGTCGGCAAATCGAGTCTGATCAATGCGTTGACCGGCCGCAAGGCATTGGCGCGGGTTTCGCAAATGCCGGGACGCACCCGCGAAATCAACTTCTTCGCCCTGGCCGGCAAACTGGTGCTGGTCGATCTGCCCGGTTACGGCTACGCCAAGGCTTCCAAGCAACTGGCCGCCGAATGGCAGGAGTCGATTTACATTTACTTGCGCGGTCGGGCGGCCTTGAAACGGGTGGTATTGCTGATCGATGCTCGCCGCGGCCTGATGGACGTCGATCATGCCGTTCTTAAGCTGCTCGACGGCGCCGCGGTGTCCTATCTGCCGGTGCTGACGAAGTTCGATCAACTGACGCCGTCCGCTCGTACGGAAGCGGTGGACAGGCTAAGCGAGGAAATGCGCCGTCACACCGCTGCTTATCCGGCGGTGCTCGTCACCTCGGCCTTGCGCAAAACGGGGCTGGAAAGCTTGAAAACCCATCTGGCGGCGTTGACGGAAGCTGGAGTATAAGCCACGTTTTTTCGGGAAAGAAGCCACAATGGCAATGCAGGACGACGGCGGCAGTCAAGACAAACGGATGCGGATCATGGCACGTTGGCGTTCGACCGCGCTTATCCTGGTCGAGGCGCTGCCCTACATCCTGAAATACGACAGCAAGACCATTGTGGTGAAGTTCGGCGGTAACGCCATGACCGGCGGCGTCACCGAGGATTTTGCCCAAGACGTCGTGCTGATGAAGCAGACCGGCATGGACCCGGTGATCGTTCACGGCGGCGGGCCGCAGATCGGCTCCATGCTCAAGCGATTGGCCATTCCCTCCACGTTCATCGACGGCTTGCGCGTCACCGACGCGGCGGCGATGGAAGTCGTCGAGATGGTGCTCTCCGGCACCATCAATAAGAAGATCGTCAGTGGCATCAACGCCGCCGGCGGTCACGCCGTCGGTCTGTCGGGCAAGGATGGTAACCTCATCCGCGCCCGCAAGGTGATGAAGACCAAGCTCGATCCCGAAACCGGCAAGAAACTGCCGATCGACTACGGGTTCGTCGGCGAACCGGCCAGCATTAATCCCGAAGTGCTCACCACCTTTCTGAAATCCAACATGATACCGGTGATCGCTCCGGTCGGCATCGGCGATGACGGCATGACCTACAACATTAATGCCGACACGGTGGCCGGCGCGGTGTCGAGCGCCATGCGGGCCGAGCGGCTGGTGTTGCTTACCGACGTCGAGGGCGTGCTCGACGCGAGCGGCAAGCTGATCCAGAAACTCACGGTAACCGAGGCGCGTGCGTTGATTTCCAGCGGCACCATTTCCGGCGGGATGATCCCCAAGATCGAAACCGCCATCGCAGCGGTGGAAAGCGGCGTTAAGGCCGCCGTCATTCTCGACGGCAGAATTCCCCATGTGCTGCTGCTGGAACTGTTTACGCCGCACGGCGCCGGAACCTTGATTACGGCCGAATAAAGCGGCGACGGACATGAGCGGCGAGGACGATCTGGATTTCAGTCGAATCGAAGCCTGGGTCTTCGACCTCGACAATACGCTCTACCCGGCGGGCAGCGACGTGTTCGCGCAAGTCGATGCCCGGATGACCGAATACATCTCGCGTCTTTTGGACCTCGAACCCGCACAGGCCAAGGCGGTGCAGCACGCCTATTACCGCGCTTACGGCACTACTTTGAGCGGATTAATGGCGCTGCATCGCGTCGATCCCGACGATTTTCTCGCCTACGTCCACAACATCGATTTGTCGGGGCTGCATCCGGATCCGAGACTGCATCAAGCGCTAGAGCAGTTGCCGGGTCGGCTTATCATTCTTACCAACGGTCCCAGCGAACATGCCGAGCGGATTCTCAAACATCTGGAGATCCGGGAATTCTTCGAAACTATCTTTGACATCCGCCGTCTTTCCTTTGTTCCCAAACCTGCCGCCAGAGCCTATCGTCAGATGATCGGACAGACCGGCATCGATCCTTGGGTGTCGACATTTTTCGAGGATCTGGCGCGTAATTTGGTGCCGGCGCACGATCTGGGTATGATTACGGTTTGGATCAACAACACCGCTCATTGGGGCAACAAGGATCCCGGCTTTTCCGCTGCCTCGCGCCAGCATATCGACTTCGAAACCACCGACTTGCCCGAATTTCTTCTCTCGCTCAGGACTTGAACCACATGACCCGCGATCTTGCCTCCGTCATCGACGCCGCCTGGGAAACCCGCGGCGAGCTTAGCCCGTCCACCCAAGGCGCCGTGCGCGAGGCGGTGGAAGCCGCGCTGCAGGGCCTGGACGACGGAGCCTTCCGCATTGCCGAGAAGATCGACGGTGCATGGACCGTCCATCAGTGGCTGAAAAAGGCCGTGCTGTTGTCGTTCCGCCTGACCGATTCGCACCTGATGTCCGGCGGGCCGTCCGGCGGCTTTTGGTGGGACAAGGTGGAGTCCAAATTCGCCGATTGGGACGAAGCCAAGTTCCGTGCCGCAGGGTTTCGCGCGGTGCCGGGCGCTTTCGTGCGCCGCTCGGTGCATGTCGCCAAGGGGGCGGTGGTGATGCCGAGCTTCATCAACGTCGGCGCCTATATCGGCGAAGAGACCATGATCGATATTGGTTCGGCGATCGGCTCCTGCGCCCAAATCGGTTCGCACTGCCACATCTCGGGCGGTGCGGTGATCGGCGGCGTCCTGGAACCTTTGCAGGCCGAACCGGTGATTATCGAGGACAATTGCTTCGTCGGCACCTGTGCCCAAGTGGCCGAGGGCACCATCGTCGGCGAAGGGTCGGTGATCTCGATGTCGACGGTGATCGGCGCCTCGACCAAGATCGTCGATCGCGAAACCGGGGAAATCTTCTCCGGCCGGGTGCCGCCATACTCGGTCGTGGTGCCCGGTGCGATGCCGGCAAAGGAGGGCAAGCCGTCGCTCGCCTGCGCGGTTATCGTCAAACGGGTCGACGAAAAGACCAGATCGAAAACCTCGATCAACGATCTTTTGCGGAACTGAATTATGGCGATCGATCCCGTCCTTCTGGCTCAAGAGCTGATCCGCCGTCCGTCGATTACGCCGAACGACGAAGGCGCCATCGGCGTGCTGGAAGTGGCGCTGAAGCCGCTGGGATTCGTCTGCCATCGCCTGCGGTTCGAAGAACCGGGATATCCGGCGGTGGAGAATCTCTATGCCCGTATCGGCGACGGCTTTCCGCACTTCTGCTTTGCCGGTCACACCGACGTGGTGCCGCCGGGCGATCTGTCGCGCTGGAGCGTCGATCCCTTTGCCGCCGAAATCAAAGACGACGTACTGATCGGCCGCGGCGTGGCCGACATGAAAGGCGCAGTTGCCGCCTTCGTAAGCGCCGTATCTCGTTATCTTGCCGAAAAGCCGCTGAAAGGTTCGATCAGTTTTCTCATTACCGGTGACGAGGAAGGCGATGCGGTCAACGGCACGCCGAAGCTGTTGCATTGGCTGAAAGCCCGCGGCGAAAAGGTCGATCACGCGTTGTTCGGCGAACCGAGTTCGCTCAATGCAATCTGCGACACCATCAAGATCGGCCGCCGCGGTTCGATGAACGTCAAGTTGACGGCGATCGGAACCCAAGGTCACGCGGCTTATGCCGCCACATTGAAAAACCCGATTCATGCCTTGGCGAAGCTGGTCGATGAACTGGCGTCGCATTCGCTCGACGACGGATCGACGCTGTTCGAGCCGTCGACGCTGGCCTTTACCACCTTCGACGTCGGCAATCCGACGGTCAACATCATTCCGGCGAAGGCGTCGGCCGGATTCAACGTCCGCTTCAACGATCTGCATACGCCGGAAAGTCTTAAGTCGTATGTCGATATGCAGGCACAGCATGTCGCCAATCGCAGCGGCTGCGAGATTGCGGTCGAAACCAACGTCAGCGGCCTTGCTTCGGCGGAGACCCCCGGCGCCTATACCGCATTGCTGCAGAAGGCCGTTGCAACGGTGATCGGCAATCCACCGGCGCTTTCCACCGGCGGCGGAACATCCGATGCCCGCTTTATCGTCGATTATTGCCCGGCGGTGGAACTGGGCCTGTTCACCGAAACCATCCATCAGATCGACGAACGCGCCAAGACCTCCGACATCGAAACGCTTACCGAGGTCTACGCGGCGATTTTGAACGCCTATTTCGAAACGCCGCCGTCGTCGTAGTCCACCTTCATAAGATACAGCCCCTGCGGCGGCGCGACCGGTCCGCAAGCCGAGCGCTCGCAGGCTTCGAGTGCGTCTTCGACCTGCTTCGCCCGCCATTTTCCTTCGCCGACCAGCTTCAAGGTGCCGACCATCGAGCGCACTTGATTGTGCAAAAACGAGCGGGCACCGGCGCAAATCTCGATCTCTTCGCCGTAGCGCGCCACATCGAGAACGTCCAGCGTCTTGACCGGCGACTTGGCCTGGCATTCCGAAGCGCGAAAAGTGGTAAAGTCGTGTTGTCCGATCAGCGCTTGCGCCGCGGCGTGCATCGCGCCGGCATCGAGCGGGTGGGCGACATGCCAGACGCGCCCGGCATCGAGTGCCGGTTGGGCCCGGCGGTTCAGGATGCGGTAAAGATAGTGGCGCTTGATCGCGTCGAAACGGGCGTGAAATGCGGGCGTAGCTTCTTCCGCCAAACGCACGACGACGGGATCGGGGCGCAAAAAATGATTGAGTGCGTCGCGCACAGTGTCGGCGGCAAAAGCCTTATCCAAATCGAAATGCGCCACCTGGCCCAAGGCATGGACGCCGGCATCGGTTCGCCCCGCACCGGCCACGGTGACAATCTGGTGCGAAAAGGCTTTTATCGCCGCCTCCAGCGCGCCCTGTACCGACGGGCCGTTGTCCTGACGCTGCCAGCCGACGAACGGCGAGCCGTCGTATTCGACGATAATGCGCCAGCGCGTCGTCACGTCAGGCGCTCGCCCTTGGCAAGATGAATGCCGCGCTGAAAATCGGCGGCGTCCATCGCGCTTTTTCCGGCCCGTTGCAGCCGCATCAGCTTCAACGCTCCCTCGCCGCAGGCGATCGTCGGCTCCTCGCCGATCACCGTGCCCGGCGCACCGGCACCGTCGGCCGGTTCGGCAAACAGAATCTTCAGCCGCTCGCCGCGCGCCTCGCACCAGGCGGCGGGCGCAGGATTGAGCCCGCGGATCAGACAATCGATTTCGCGTGCCGGTTTCGACCAGTCGATGCGGGTCTCCATTTTAAGGATTTTCTTGGCGTAGGTCGCGCCTTCGGCATCTTGCGGCGTCTCGCGCGCGGTTCCGTTTTCCAGCGCCGCCATCGCCTCGGCCATCAAAATGGCGCCGGTTGTCGCCAGTTCGTCGCGCAAATCCCCCGACGTTTTGCGGCCGATTTTCGTTTCTGCGCTCGACAGCACCGGGCCGGTATCCAACCCCTCGTCCATCCGCATCGCCATCACGCCGGTCGTCATATCGCCCGCCATCACCGCCCGCTCGATCGGCGCCGCACCGCGCCAGCGCGGCAGGAGCGATCCGTGCAGGTTGAAGCAGCCGAGCCGTGGCGCATCGAGCACGGCCTTGGGCAACAACAGCCCGTAGGCCACCACCACGGCGGCATCGAGATCAAGCGCGGAAAATTCGCCTTGCGCCTCGGCCGTCCTCAGCGTGGCGGGCGTGCGTACCGGCAAGCCATGCGCCCCGGCGAAGGCCGCCACCGGCGACGGCTCCAGCGTCAGACCGCGCCCTTTGGGCCGCGCCGGCTGCGAATAGACGCAGGCGATTTCGTGGCCGCGCATCAGCAACTCGGCCAAGGTCGGCACCGAAAAATCCGGCGTACCCATAAAGGCGAGGCGCATGTCAGCCCTCCTTCAATTTCTGGGCCTTGGCGAGTTTTTTGAGGCTCATCGAGCGCTTGAGCCGCGATAGATGGTCGATAAACAGCTTGCCGTTCAAATGATCGATCTCGTGCTGCAAACAGACGGCAAGCATGCCGTCGGCTTCCTGGGTTTGGGCGTTGCCGTCGCGATCGAGATAGTCGCAAATGATCCTGGCCGGCCGCTTGACCTCTTCCCAGATGTCGGGCACCGACAGGCAGCCTTCCTCGTGAACGACGGTTTCCTCGGACGCCCAGGTCAGCGTGGGATTGACGAAGGCACGGGGATAGCGATTGCCGTCTTTTTGATCGACGTCCATGACGACGACGCGTTTGGCCACCCCAATCTGCACCGCGGCCAGCCCGACGCCGTCGGCCTTGTACATAGTCTCCAGCATGTCGTCGATCAGCCGGCGGATACTGCCGTCGACCTTGTCGACTTCGGCGGCAACGGCTTTCAGTTTGGGGTCGGGCGCGATAAGAATGGGGCGGATGGTCATGGGTTTGAGATAGAATGCCCGCGCACCCCGGTCAAGATTGAGGCGATGATGGAAATCCTTCTGGCGGTCGCAACCGGCATTCTGGCGCTGACCGTGGCGTTTCTGCTGCTTCGCCGCCGGCCGGACGATCCTCGGCTCGATACGGTGATCGCGGCGCAGGGGCGGATCGACGCTCTTCTCGCCCAGGCGGCGGCGAAGGTGGAGACGCTCGACAAAAGGCTCGGCGACAGCCTGACCGACAACACCGCCAAGACCCAGAGCGCGCTGGCCGGTCTGGGCGAGCGGCTGGCGGTGATCGACAGCGCGCAGAAGAACATCGCCGCATTGTCCGGCCAAATGGTCAGCTTGCAGGAAGTGTTGTCCAACAAACAATCGCGCGGTGCCTTCGGCCAGGCGCAGATGGAAGACATCGTGCGCGACGGGCTGCCGGCGAGCCTCTACGAATTCCAGGCCAAGCTTTCCAACGGCCTCAAACCCGATTGCCTGATCCGCATTCCCGGCGCCAGCGCCGCCATGGTGATCGACGCCAAGTTTCCGCTCGAAGGCTTCAGCGCGTTGCGCGCCGCCGCCACCGACGAGGCGCGCAAAACCGCCGCCGCTCTGGTGCGTACCGCCGTCGCCAAGCATGTCTCCGACATCGCCGGCAAATATCTGATCCCCGGCGAGACCCAAAGCCCGGCGATCATGTTCGTGCCCTCCGAATCGATCTACGCCGACCTTTACGAAAACTTTCCCGACGTGATTCAGAAAGCCCATCGCGCCCAGGTGATCATCGTCTCGCCCAACATCCTGATGCTGGCGATCAACACCATCCAGACGGTGATGAAGGACGCGCGCATGCGCGAGCAGGCCAGCCTGATCCAGAAGGAGGTGGGCGCGCTGATCGAAGACGTGAAGCGGCTCGACGAGCGGGTGAGGAAGCTGCAAAACCATTTCTCCCAGGCCGATTCCGATATCCGCACCATCCTGATCTCGACCGACAAGATTTCCGGGCGCGGCGAAAAGATCGCCAAGGTCGAGCTGTCGCCCGCGGCGGAGACGAGCAAGCTTTCCTGATGCGGCAATCCGCCATCGCGCGGGCCTGCATCAGTGCGAAGCGCACCTTGGCTTTCAGCTCGCGCATATCCGCCCGGCGAGCAACGGCCTTTCGCGACCAATAGCCGTGCTTGAGCCGGTTGCGATTGCCGATCGGCGCTCCGCGCGGGTTTCCGGTCGCTTTGCCCATTTGAACCTCCGGGATTACGCCTCCCCCCGCCGCCGGGTTCGCAGGGGCTTCTCGCTGCGTACCACGTTGATATTCTGGTTGAATTCGCCCTTGATGCGGGCGATGGCGATCCCCAGCTCGGCACTCATCTTCAACAGCGCGACGGCGTTCTCGTATTCGCGGGCGCGGTGATGGCCGTATTCGTCGCTCTCGACGGCAATGGCGCCGGCGGCGGCAAAACACGCGGCCACCGCCGCGCGCACTTCGGCCAAGGTTTCTTCCAACAGCGGGACGGCTCCTGCACGGGCAGGCATTTCGGCATCGGCATTCACGGGCATGTCTCCTTCGACAACACGCCGATCATGATACGGCCGAATCCGGCAAGGCCGGACAAGGGCGGGCGATGCGCGCTTAAGCCCCGGTTGGAATTGCTAATTTTGGCGCAACGGCATCGGGATAGCGCGCCGCACTTTCGTCGTCGATGCGCGGACGGCGCATCGACGACGGTCTGTTTTTTCAGGATTTCGGGCCATTCGGCCCCAAGCGAGTTTTTTCCTTATGTTTCAATTGTGAAAAAGTTCCAAAGCGTAGCGAGGGACTTTTTCACAACCAACTATTTATGTCCGCCGGCCGCCACCGGAAGCTCGAACGGCACGGCGGGAATGCGCGTCGTATCGTAGAGCGTGCAGACCGGACCGTCGCCCCAGCAATAGCGCACCCGCGTGGGATCGAGACCTTGCGGCACGATAAGGCTCACGGTATCGCCGCGGATGGTGGCCGCAGCGAAGCGGCACGATTGAAGCGTGGCTCCGCACAGCTCAAAGCCGATCGGCTGGTCGGCATTCACCGCCATCAGCGCGCCGTTTGCGCCGGTAAAGCCGACGGTGACGTTCTTGCGGTTGCGCACGGCGCTTGACGGCTGCGGTCCGGGCTTCACCGTTTTATCGCCGTAGATCAGCCGACGCGCACCCAGCGCCAGACGGCGGCCGACTTCCAGCTTGTTGGCGGGATGCAAGCCCATATGATCGCCGATGTCGATGGTGACGGCCAGCGCCGCGTTGGCATCCTCCGCCACCGCCAGACGCTGCGATTCGCGAAGCTGGGCCCATCCGGAGTTTTCCGGCTTGATCGGCGGCAGGCCGTTGTCGGGCAACTGCACGATCAAAAACGGCAGGGCCGGGTTGCCGAACTGCTTGCGCCAATCGGCCATCCACAGCTTCAAAAGCTGACGGTACGCCGCAGGCGCACCGGTGTTGGATTCGCCCTGATACCAGACGATGCCGCGCAATCCGTAAGATCCCAGCGGCGCGATCATGGCGTTGTAGATCACCGCCAAACCGGATGTGGCGCCCCACGGCACCCGCGGCGAAGTGCCGACCGACGCCGGCACCGGCTGATAGCGCCACGCGGCGGACAACGGCACGCCGCCGCCGCTCTTCAAGCGGACGGCGCGGTCGGCCGCCGGACCGAAGATGCCGCAGCCGCGCCAGCCGCAGTTGACGTTGACGAGCACGTCGTTGACGCCCTCATGCAGCAGACCGGATGCAAGCGCATAGCTGCGCTTCTCGCCATAGCCGAAGGTGGCGGCGACGAAACGCCCGTTGACCCAGGTCTGGTCTTCCTCGGTCAAGGTGCCGAGCGAAAGCTGGGCGGCCTCGGCCGCTTCGGCCGCGGTAAGCGTGACCGTAGTGCGGAACCACACATGACCGACGAAATGATCGAGCGCCGGAACGTTCCAGGTGGTCCAGATGCCGAGGCCTTCCGGCGCCTTCGGCCAAGCGGCCGAGACCGCCGGGTCGGTCCACGGCGTCAACCCCTTGCTGCGCCACCAAGCCTCGATCACCTCGCCCCAGCGCTGCAAGCCGTCGGCTTCGTTGCCGGCGTAACGCGTCAAGGCTTCGAGACGCGCCTCCTCGACGCCGGTCTGGTGCAGGGCGTCCGCACTCATGAAGGCGGTGATGTTGGCGCCGCTCCACGGCGCTTGAATCAGGCCCAGCGGCACATCGACCGATTTCTGCAGCTCGCGACCGAAATAATAACAGGCGGCGGAAAACCGCGCCACGCTCTGCGGCGCGGCCGGTTCCCATTTGACCGGCTGCAGCAGAACCGTCTGCGCCGCCGCTCTGGTGGCGGTTGCCACCGTCATCAGCCGGATGCGGTCGTTGGCCGAAATTTGCACGTCGGAGCCGGCATCGAGGGCGGACATCACGGGGTAGGCCATATTGGATTGGCCGGAGCACAGATAAACGTCGCCGATCAGTACATCGTTCACGGTCTGCGGCGCGGCGTCGCCGCTGCGCACGGTCAGCATATACGGCCCGCCCGCTTGCATGGCGGGAAGATCGGCGCTCCAGCGGCCGGCGGCATCGGCGCGCGCATCGACCGAGGCGGCGGCAATCGTCGCCTTGACCTCGCTGCCCGGCGCCGCCGTCCCCCATAGGTGGATCGGCCGGTCGCGTTGCAGCACGGCATGATCCTGAAACACCGGATTGAGCAGCGGATCGGCGCCGGCGGGCAGCGCCAGCATTCCCAAAACCACCGCAGCCAGTAAACGGGAAGCGGACATTTCTTCCTCCTTCGGTTCGTCTATATAGTTACATCCCTCGCCGGGCCTTGAAGGCGGCGGAGAGGGTTCCTTCATCGAGATAATCGAGTTCGCCGCCCACCGGCACGCCGTGGGCCAGCCGCGTCACCTTCACGCCGGAAGACCGAAGCGCATCGATCAGGTAATGCGCCGTGGTTTGGCCTTCGACGGTGGCGTTCATCGCCAGGATCACCTCGTCCATCTCGGCGGCGCGCGCAATAAGAGAATCGACATTGAGCTTTTCCGGGGTAACGCCGTCGAGCGCCGACAGCGCCCCGCCCAGCACATGATAGCGGCCGCGGAAAACGGAAGCCCGTTCCAGCGCCCACAAATCGGCGACGTCTTCGACCACGCAGAGGGTTTTCTGGTCGCGCCGCGTATCGCGGCAGACCGAACACGGGCTGACGGTATCGAGGTTGCCGCAAACCGCGCAACCGACGATCGCCGCATCGGCATCGTAAAGCGCCTGCGCCAGGGGCTGCATCAGGGTTTCGCGCTTTTTGAGCAGGCTGAGCGCCGCCCGCCGGGCCGAGCGCGGCCCCAGGCCGGGCAGCTTGGCCAGGAGGTGAATCAACCGTTCGATTTCGGGACCGATCAGCGCCACGTCAATCTTCGTCTTTGTCTTCGGGCACCGGCCCCTCGACCGTCGCTTCCGCCGCTTTGTCGCGTACCGCCACGATGGTAGCACCGGGGAAGCGATCGAACACCGCGCGTACCATCGGTTCCTGCAACACTTTTTCGTGTCGCGCCGCTTTCTCCGCGGCTTTTTTCTCGGTGAGGGTGGGGGCGCCCGGTTCGCGCGAAATGCTGACGATCCAGCGCGTTCCCGTCCATTCGGTCAGCTTCTTGGCCAGATCGGCGGCAAGCGTGCGGGGGGCGCGTTCGGAGGGGCGGAATTCCAGCCTTCCCGGCTCCAGTTTCACCAGATGTACGCCGGTATCGATATAGGCCTTCAGCAGCGGCGTGTTCTTCGCCTGGGCCAAGGCCGAGACGTCTTCCAGCGTGCGCAGCATCGGGCCTTCGGAGGCAACCGGGCGGGACGCCGGAACCGCCGCGGCGCGCGGAGATCCGCCGCCGGACGACGGACCGCTGCCCGAAGGCGGCAAGGATCGCGGCGACGACGCCGGCGGGGCGCCGTTTTCCATCACATCGCGCACCAGTTGGTCGGTCGGCGGCAGGTCGGCGGCATAGGCCAGACGGATCAGCACCATCTCGAAGGAATCCATCGGCCGCACCGAATCGCGCACCTCGATCAACCCCTTCATCATCAACGACCAGGTGCGGGTCAGCGTTGCCGTCGACAGCGCCTTGGCCATGGCGGCGGCGCGCGCCGCTTCGGCCGATCCGCCGTCGAAGAAACCTTCGGCGGCGGGGGCCACCTTCAGCCGGGTGAGGAAATGGACGATTTCCAACAAATCCTGCATCACCGCCAAAGGGTCGGCGCCGGCATCGTAAAGCTTGCGGGTCAGCGCCAGGGCATCGGCGATTTTGCCGCTCATCGTCAGTTCGAACAGATCGAGGCTGAGGCCGCGGTCGGCCAGGCCGAGCATGACGCGCACCGCCTCGACCGCGATGTCGCTCTCGCTCATGGCCAGCGCCTGATCGAGCAGCGACAGCGCATCGCGCACCGACCCTTCGGCGGCCCGCGCGATCAGCGACAGCGCGCCCTCGTCGATCTTGACGCCTTCCTTCCCGGCCAAACTCTTCAAATGCGCGGCCAGCTCCGCCGATTCAATGCGGCGCAAATCGAAGCGCTGGCAGCGCGACAGGATGGTCACCGGCACTTTGCGGATTTCGGTGGTGGCGAAAATGAACTTCACATGGGCCGGCGGCTCTTCCAGCGTTTTGAGCAGCGCGTTGAACGCCGGCTTCGACAGCATATGTACTTCGTCGATGATGTAGACTTTGTAGCGCGCCGAGGCCGGGGCATAGCGCACCGAATCGACGATCTGGCGCACTTCCTCGACCCCGTTATTCGAGGCGCCGTCCATTTCCTGCACGTCGACATGACGGGATTCGGAAATCGCCCGGCACGGCTCGCACATACCGCAAGGGTGGATGTCGGGTTTGTCGCGCGTGCCGTCGGGGCCGATGCAGTTGAGTGCGCGGGCGATGAT
This sequence comes from Alphaproteobacteria bacterium UBA1303, assembly GCA_002307315.1. Lineage (GTDB taxonomy): Bacteria > Pseudomonadota > Alphaproteobacteria > Micropepsales > Micropepsaceae > Rhizomicrobium. Next base: position 68,208 of record DBTZ01000052.1, on the reverse strand, counting down.
GCGCGCGGTGGTGGTCTTGCCCACCCCGCGCACCCCGGTCAGCATGAAGGCATGGGCGATACGGCCCGAGGCAAAGGCGTTGGTCAGGGTTCTAACCAGCGCCTCCTGGCCGATCAGGCCGGTGAAATCGGTCGGCCGATATTTGCGCGCCAGCACCGTGTAGGCGCCGCTCCCCAAGGCGGGCGGCGGCGCGGGCAGGTCCAATCCAAGCGACGGGGTATCGGGTTCGTCCATCAATCTATCGCCGGATTTTAGAGCACTTCTACGAAAAGCGGAAACCGGTTTTCGAATAGGAAGCGCGACTAAACAAAAAAAGGTGGGAGACCGGCGGCGACCCGATGCGGATTCGTTACGGCTGCTTCCTTCCGGACCTGACCGGATTGGCGAGCGCTTCGTCCGCTGCCGGCTCCCGCTTACGGGTATAATGAAGCTTTTCCGCGAAGGCGAGTCTTTGCATGGCGGGGATTTGTGCTAAAACCCCGGCCATGATCCCCTTCACCGGCAATCCCCTGAACCGCCTTAGCGAAAAGCGGGCGGAAGAAAGCTTTATCGCCGAAAAACTGCACGCCGGCGACAGTCTGGTCCTGCCGTTTTTCCAGACCATGCCGCTGATCGACGGCGATCCTCCGGCGCCGTTTTTCTTGCCGCCCGGACAATGCGGGCTGACCGGAAGCGATTTGACGGTCTTTCTCGGAATGCGGGAGGGGCGGGCGGTGTTCGCCCTCGATATCGGCGAAGATGCCGCCCGCGCCGAGTGGTTGACCGGTTTCGGCAAATTTCTCGATTTGCGCTCCGCCGCGCCCCTGCTGCCGCTGCCCGACCTGACCATCGCCTCGCAAGGCAAAGGCCTGCTGGAATGGCATGCGCGGTCGAAATTCTGCGGCCGTTGCGGCGCGCCGACGTCAAGCCATGACGGCGGCAACAAGCGGGTGTGCTCAAGGTGCGGCGTCGAGGATTTTCCGCGCACCGATCCGGCCGTCATCATGCTGGCCACGCACGGCGAGCATTGTCTGTTGGGGCGCAACGTCAAATGGACGCCCGACTTTCTTTCGACGCTGGCCGGGTTCGTCGAGCCGGGCGAGAGTTTGGAAGAGGCGGTGGCGCGCGAACTGCACGAAGAAGCCGGCGTGATCGCGACATCGGTTCGCTATTTCGCCAGCCAGCCCTGGCCGTTCCCCGCCGCTTTGATGCTGGGCTTCTTCGCCGAGGTGGAATCGAAGGCGCTGACGCTCGATCCTGCCGAGATCGCCGAGGCCCTCTGGTTTACCAAGGACGAGGCGCGCGCGCTACTCGCCGGAACGATGCCCGGCCGCCGCGGGCCGTCCACGGCCGCCATCGCCAATTTTCTGATTAGGGCGTGGGCGAAAAAGTAAACCGGAAACAGAAAATATTGTTATTTATCAAGTCATTATTTGTGCCCACGCGCGATTTATTCACGCTGCGCCGACGGTGTTTTAGTCTGATTTCTTGGTTACGGGGATTTTCTCCATGGCACCAACCCGCATCCTCTAGAATTTGCTGCAAATAAGAATAATTATAGTATACAGTTACTAACGGCCCTGCGATACTCTTCCGCAGGGAAAGCCGCTTCCAGCCGAAACAGTTTCGAGTGTATGATTCGCAAATCTGGGGGAGGGTAACAAAATGACAAGTAGTGAACAGCGCGCCGCGATCAAAAAAATGATCGAAGAACATACAAAGACAGTGACGGCCTCTCAGGCTGCTGCCAAGGCGTCTCTGATAAAAGAAGGCGTCTACACACCTACTGGGAAATTGACACGCCGATATGGCGGTCAAACGAAGAAGTCTGCTTAACTTTTCCCCCAGAATTTGAGCCGACTGCAAACCTCCTTCATCCTCGGCTATCATGGTTGCGAAAAGTCGTTGGGCATGAAAGCCGTCAACGGCGAAGCGAAGCTTAGGCCCAGCAAAGGCAAAATCGACTGGCTTGGTATGGGGATATATTTTTGGGAAGGTGATCCTCAAAGGGCAATGGAGTGGGCGCGTCAGAAAAAGGCGCGTAATGAATTGAGTGAACCGTTTGTTATTGGGGCAGTCATTGATTTAGGTAACTGCCTAGACCTGACGGTGCGTGAAAACATAGAACTTGTTCGCGCTGCCCACACCGCGTTTGAGTTAGTACAGAAAACCGCAAACCTCCCGATGCCGGAAAACACTCCTGCACCGAAAGATCAAAGCCCGAACAAAGTACTTCGCTACCTCGATTGTGCGGTAATCAACCATCTACATACTATTGTGAAGTCGAACACGCTTCCCGGGATTACCCCGTTTGACACCGTTCGCGCGCTGTTTCCAGAGCAAGGGGGAGAGGAAATATATCGCGGAAGTGGCTTTATGGAAAAAACGCACACACAAATTGCGGTGTTAACACCCTCGTGCATAAAAGGCGTGTTTCTCCCAATTATTTAGTCGTCCGAGAAAAAGTCCTTCGGCCTAAAGGCCTCCGTGTACTTTTTCACGATATTATAGGGCCGCCCCAAGCGAGTTTTGTCCTTCACGTTTCAATTGTGAAAAAGTTCCAAAGCGCAGCGAGGGACTTTTTCACAGGCAACTTTTTAGTGGAACTTTTTTATATGGCCCGCGTGTGTTTGAGGAAAAAATATTGCAAGGGTGCGCCATCGGCACAAAAGCGAACAGCCGGCGGGCCATGACAGGCATGCCTTACAGCCGGCCCAGCGCGTAGGCCATCGCCAGATAGACCTTGCCGGTGTCGGCGGTAAGCACGGTCGATGCCAAAAGTCCGCTGCCGTCGCCTTCGCGCGCCGTGGCAAGCAGCGCCTCGAACTCCTCCATGTAGAGATTGGCGCAATCGCGAAACCGCGCGTTCTCGCGATAGATCGTGGCGACGCGGTGCATGGTTTCGCCGTCGATGGCGTCGGCCAGCCGGCGGACGAACACGCCCCGGTCGCCGGCGAGATATTTCTTCCATTCCGCCTCGCCCGGCCCGGCGTCGGGCACGATGGCGTCGAGATCGACCGCCATGTCGGCGAGCGCCGACTGCAACGTGCTCAAGGCCAGCTTGGCGGTGGGCTTGGGCGGCGGCGCCTTGGGCGCAGCCTCGCCGCCGTCGGCGGCGTCAAGCAGCGCCCGCATCGGCCAGGACTTAGCTTCGCCATCTTTGCGCTTCTGCGGTTTCTGGGTCACCAGCTTGCGGGCCATTGCGCGCAAGCCTTCGGCCTCGGCCTCGGCCGGGGTGGCCGGCGCCGGCCTGGGCGGTGCCTTGGGGGCGCTGCGGGCATGGAGGGTGCTCATGGTGCGGGCGGAGAGATCGAGCATTTCCTCGGTCTCGCGGCGGACCATTTCGCGCACCTTTTGCGCCTCTTCCTTGGCGAAGTCGGGCAGGGTGACGAGATGCTGGCGCACATCCTCGATCGATTTGTTCAGCGAGGTGCGGGTGGCTTCGGATTGAGCGGCCAGCGTGCTCGCCGTTTGCATCAGTCTGTTGCATTCCTCCATCGCGCTGCCGACCAGCGCCTTGGCGTCGTTTCTGGCCTTGCCGGCGGTGTCGCTGATCAGCATTTGCGCGCTGGCGCCCGCCTCGCTAAGGGTCTTGGTCAGCACGGTCAGCGCGTTGGCCGCCGCCTCGCCGGTTTGGCGAAGCCGCTCGGCCTCGCGGGCGTAGGCTTCCGCCATCTGTGCGGCGCGCGCCGCCGCCCCTTCCAGCATCCCGTCGATCCGCCGTTCGGTGTCGGCGGCGATGGTCTCGTATTTCGTCGTTTCGCCGCCGAGGGCGGAAATCGCCCGTTCGATCGCCTCGCGTTCGCCCGACAGCGCCGTCTCGAACACCAGACCTTCTTCCTTCAGCCGCCCGAGCATATCGTTCATCGCCGCGCGGTGGCGCTCATGGCGGCCGAGCACGAATTCGGACCGCGCCATCGTCGAATCCGCCACGCCTTCGATGCGCTTGACCTGCTTGTCGAGTTCGACTGCGGCGGCGAGCGGCGCCTCGGCCGCCATATTCGCCGCCTGACGGAAATCGGCGGCCTGGGTTTCCAAGGTGGCGCCGGCGGTTTTCAGCGAATTTTCCGCAGCCTCGATGGTCGATTTGAGCTGAGCGGCGCGACCGGCCACGGTTTCGCTGGCTTTGGTCGCCGTTTCGGACATCGCCTCGGTCACCCCTTCGATGCGCTGACGCTCCTGGGACAGGCGCGCCGACAACGCCTCGCCGCGCACGTCGATGCGCGCGCCCGCTTCGTCGAGCGAAGCAACCTGGGTTTCCAGCACATTCTCCAGCGCCCGCATGCGGGCGAAGGCGGCATCCAGGCCGCTGTTGAGGGCATCGATTTCGTGACGCACCGCCCTGGCCAGCCGGGCCGAGGTACGCGCCACGGTTTCGTCGGCGGCAAACAGCCGGTCGGCGGATTCCTCGAACGCCCGCGCCGCCGCCGCCATCGCTTGGCCGCGCACCAAGGTCCAAGCCACCGCCATGAACAGCAGAGGCGGCACAAAGGTGGCGATGGCGAAAATCGCCATTTCCTGCAAATCGAGACTGATCAGCCCCTTAGGTCCGAAATAGCCCCACAGGTAAGCCCCGACCGCGCCGGCCCATAGCGCCGACAGAATCAGCGCCAAGGTCAGGGCCACGGCGGCGAATTTGGTCTCGCCATGCACCGCCGGCGAGGGGCGCTCGGGCTTTTCCGCCTCGGGGCCGCGCTTATCGGCACCGATAGCGGGAAGCAAGGAAATCGGCTGATTGCTGCGTTCGGTAGCAGGGGCGGACATGGCATCCTCGAATGGAGCATTGGTTTTCAGCTTAACCAAACAACGCCGCGTCTCCAAACGGTAAAAGGGAAAAATTCCATCTTGTTGCGGCACGGTTCGCCGGTAATGCTGGGTTATGAACAAGGAGAGGCACTCATGATCGCGCTCGTCGCCGCTGCCGCGGTTTTCGTCGGACTGCATCTTATGGTTTCGGGCACGCCGCTGCGGGGGAGGATCGTAGGAAAAATCGGCGAGACGCCCTATATGGCGGGGTTCGCGCTGTCGGTGCTGGCCAGCTTGGGCACGATGTGCTGGGCATATGGGCGGGCCTATGCCGGCGCCGATAACGTCATTTTGTTCGATTACAGCCGGGCATGGCGCAACGGTGCCCTGCCGGCGATGCTGATCGCTTTCCTGTTGGCCGTTCCCGGTATCTTAAGGGGAAACCCCACCACCAAGGGGCAAGAAACCGCCGCGCTGCGCGGGGCCTTGCGCATCACCCGCCATCCCTTCTTGTGGGGCGTGGCGATCTGGGCCGGGTTTCACCTTGTCGGCAGCGGCGATCTGGCGTCGCTCGTTCTGTTCGGCGCCTTTTTCGTTCTTGCCGTGATGGGGACGCGCTCGATCGACGCCAAAACCCGCAAGCGTCTGGGCCCGGCGTGGGCCGATTTGGCCGCCGTCAGCTCGAACCTGCCCTTTGCGGCAATCTTGCAAGGCCGTAACCGCTTCGTCGCCAAGGAGTATTTCGACTGGCGGTTTTGGACGGCCTTGGGCGATTATCTGCTGTTTTTGTATATTCACGCATGGCTGTTCGGCCTTTCGCCCTTTCCCAACGACTGGCTGCCTTCTTTCGACCCATTAACGGCCTATTGACGGGTATTGGGGCATGCTCCTCCCCGGGAAATTTCTGGGGATGCCGCCATGAATGGGGCGAAAAAAGCCGTCGATCTCGCTCACCTGTCCCGCTACACCGGCGGCGATACGGCGATCAATGCCGAAGTCCTCAAGATGTTCAACGATCAGGCCGGCGATCTGGTGTCGCGTCTGCGCGGATTGTTGGACGCCCGCGACGCCAAGACCTGGAAAGAAATCACCCATACCATCAAGGGTGCGGCCCGGGGCATCGGAGCTTTTCCGCTCGCCGACGCCGCAGCCTTCGCCGAGCCGATCGATCCGGTCAAGGACCGCGGCAATGCCTCGCTGGCGGTTAATGCCCTCAAAACCGAAGCCGATCAGGTCGAGGCTTTCATCAAGGATTTTCTGGCCGATTGCGCCGATCGAACGCCTTGAATTCCAAAGCGATAGAACACTCCACCAGCACCCGGAACACCGGCTCGACAATATTTTGATCGAGCCCGGCGCGGCGCGCCTGTGCGTTGACTTTGGTTAAGACGTCCGCGATACGCGCCTCGTCGCGTACGTCGTCGCGATTTTCTTTCAATTCCGCCGCCCGTTCGATATAGCCCTGGCGTTCGGCCAGGAGGCGCACCATCTCTTGGTCGATGCGGTCGATTTCGGCGCGCACCATGCGCATGTCGGCACAATGTTTGGGCGGACGGACTTGAAAATTGCTGTCGTTCATGGCCATACCTCAGGGAAACAGTCGGCTTTGACCGACATATTTAGTCGTCCGTGAAAAAGTCCTTCGGCCTAAAGGCCTCAGTGTACTTTTTCACAGACAACTATTTACCGTGGAACGAGTGTGAAACTCTCATGAATGAACCTATCGAAACCGATGTCGCCATCGTCGGCGCCGGCCCGGCCGGACTTTTCGCCGTGTTCGAACTGGGGCTGTTGGATCTTAAGGCCCACCTGATCGACATTCTCGACCGCCCCGGCGGCCAATGCACCGAACTCTACCCGGAAAAGCCGATTTACGACATCCCCGGCTTGCCTACGGTGACCGGCCAGCAATTGACCGACCGGCTGATGGAACAGATCAAGCCGTTTTCTCCTCAATTTCATTTCGGCGAGATGGTCACGGGATTGACCAAATGCGCCGACGGCCGTTGGAAATTGACCAGCGATGCCGGCACCGAGATCGTAGCCCCGGTGGTGGTGGTCGCCGCCGGCGGCGGCAGCTTCATGCCCAAGCGTCCGCCGGTGCCGGGGATCGAGGCGTATGAAGGCAGGTCGGTATTCTATGCCGTGCGCAAGATGGAAGACTTTCGGGGCAAGGACATCCTGATCGCCGGCGGCGGCGATTCGGCGCTCGATTGGACGCTGAACCTTGCTCCCATCGCCAAAAGCCTGACTTTGGTGCATCACCGCGACGGTTTCCGCGCCGCTCAGCACAGCGTGAACCGGATGCGGGAACTGGTCGATGCCGGCAAGGTCAAATTCCATGTCGCCTCGGTCAAGGCGCTGCACGGCGAGAATGGCGTGTTGTCGTCGGCGACGCTGGCCGGCGCCGACAAGCAGGAATTCCAGGTCGCCGCCGCCGCCTTCATTCCCTTCTTCGGCCTGACCATGAAGCTGGGGCCGATCGCCGACTTCGGCCTGAAATTGACCGATAACCTGATTGCCGTCGATACCGCGAAATTCGAGAGCGAAACGCCCGGCGTGTTCGCCATCGGCGACATTTGCACCTATTCGGGCAAGGTCAAGTTGATCCTGTCGGGCTTCCACGAAGCGGCGCTGATGGCGCAAGCCGCCTTCCACATTTGCCGGCCGAACGACCGCTTGCGTTTTCAATACACTACCTCGTCTTCGAACCTGCACAAGAAACTGGGGGCGTCATGAAGATCATCGCCAAAGACCGCGAGGGCAACGAGCACGAGCTGGAAGGCCGCGACGGCTGGACGCTGATGGAGATTTTGCGCGAAGGCGGACTGGGCGTTGCCGCCGAATGCGGCGGCGCCTGCGCCTGCGCCACCTGCCATGTCTATCTCACCGATGGCTGGTACGAAAAGCTGCCTCCGCCGTCGGAAGCCGAAACCGACATGCTGGATATGGCGCTGGGGGTCGAGCCCAACTCGCGGCTGTCCTGCCAGATCACGCTCGACGAGAGCATGGACGGCATCGCCTGCACGGTGGCGCCGGAATAACCGGCATCACGTAAAAAAATTACGGTGCGGGCGGCGGCGCGGCGAAGGTTTTCAGCGCCGAATCGTAGACTGTGGTGAGGAATTCGTTTTTGGCGTCCTTGTCGCGCGGATCGCCGTATTCCGCCACCACCTCGATCGCCCAGTTGCCCACCGCGGCGCAGGTAAACAGCACCCGGTAGCGCACCGCTTCGATTTTGGCGGCATCATAGGTGCGGGCGTAAACCGACAGCGATCCGTCGGAGCCGAGTTGCAGGGTGTTCTCGCTGCTTTTCTTGCCCCCGGTGCCTTCCTGTACCACGAAATCGGCAGCCAGCATCTCCTTGGGATCGAAGCCGCTTTTCACCGGCATGAGCACGATGGTGCCGTAGACGCCGTCGCGCGCCGAATAGGCGCAATAATCTTTTACGTTTTGCGGATCGCGTACCCCCACCGCATCGCGCTCGAAGCGGCCGATCTTCTGCGGGCAAACGAATCCCGAGGCGACATGCTGTTTGGCGCCGTTCTTGGCATCGGCGAAGGCGTCGTCGTCGGCGAAAGCCGGGGCAACGGCAAATGTCAGTGCAGCGCATGCCGCGCCAAGGATTATGCGATTCATCTTTCGTCCTTTCGCACCGGAATAGAGGCACTTTACCGTCGTTTGGCAAGGTAGCCACAGCTTGCTTTCCGCGCTAGGTTGAACATTCGCATATTTTACATGTCCGCCCATGCCCGTCGCCCACATCTACACCGTCGCCTTTCAAGGCATCGAAGCGCGCGAGGTGGACGTGCAGGTGCATATCGCCAATTCCGGTGCCGGTCAGTTCAATTTGGTCGGCTTGGCCGACAAGGCGGTGGGCGAAAGCCGCGAACGGGTACGCGCCGCGCTTGAGGCCATCGGCTTGTCGTTGCCGTGGAAGCGGGTCACCGTCAACCTCGCCCCCGCCGATCTGCCCAAAGAAGGCAGCCATTACGATCTGCCCATCGCGCTGGGGCTTTTGGCGGCGATGGGCGTGTTGCCGGCATCCGAGATCGCCGGGTTCACGGCGCTGGGCGAGTTGTCGCTCGATGCCCAGGTGACCTCGGTTATGGGGGTGTTGCCCGCCGCCCTGGCCGCGCGCGAAGCGGGACGGGGACTGGTCTGCCCGAAAATCAACGGGCCCGAGGCGGCTTGGGTGGGCGGGCTTTCCGTTCTCGCCACGCCGTCGCTGATCGGCTTCGTCAACCACATGAAGGGCGTGCAGGTGCTCAGCCCGCCCGAAGCCAGATTGGCCGACGACGAGCCCAACGCCCCCGATCTCAAAGATGTCAAAGGGCAGGAAACCGCCAAGCGGGCGGTCGAAATCGCGGCGGCAGGCGGACATAATCTGTTGATGATCGGTCCGCCCGGATCGGGCAAATCAATGCTGGCCCAGCGCTTGCCGGGCCTTTTGCCGCCTTTGGATGCGCGCGAGGCGCTGGAAATTTCGATGATCCGCTCGCTGGCCGGGGAGTTGGCCGACGGGGCGATCTCGCGCCGCCGCCCGTTTCGCAATCCTCACCATTCGGCCTCGATGGCGGCCCTGACCGGCGGCGGTTTGAAGGTCAAGCCGGGCGAGGTCAGTCTGGCGCATTTGGGCGTTTTGTTCCTCGACGAGCTGCCGGAGTTTCAACGCGCGGTGTTGGATTCCCTGCGCCAGCCGATGGAATCGGGCGAAGCCGTGGTGGCGCGCGCCAACGCCCATGTCCGCTACCCGGCGCGCTTCCAACTGGTGGCGGCGATGAACCCCTGCCGCTGCGGATATTTAGGCGATCCGGCGATGGCCTGCGGCCGCGCCCCCAAATGCGCCGCCGATTATCAGTCGCGGATTTCCGGCCCTCTGTTCGACCGCATCGATCTGCATGTCGAGGTGGAAGGGGTTTCGGCCGCCGATCTTTCGCTTCCTCCGCCGGCGGAAGGCAGCGCCGAGGTGGCGGCAAAAGTGGCGAAAGCGCGAAAAATTCAGAACGAAAGGCTGGCGGACTTCGGTCTTCGCACCAACGCCGAGGTCGAGGGCGAGCTGCTGGATAAAATCGCCAAACCCGACGAGAAGGGAGCCGCGCTGCTTAAAGATGCGGCGGAGGCAATGCGGCTGACCGCCCGCGGCTACCACCGGGTCTTAAGGGTCGCCCGTACCATCGCCGATTTGGCGGGGGCCGAAACGATCCTGCGAACGCACATCGCCGAGGCCCTAAGCTATCGCCGATTGACGCAAGCGCGGTAAGGCTCGGAGAACCCGGGGCGGGGCGCCGTAACGCGTTTGTGAGGACAACGCCCGGTCACAAAAAAATGAAAAAATTGGCCGGTTGGGGCGGCCGCGCGGGCATGACAGCGCATTGTGCGGCGCCGGGACTGCGTGTAATAAACTCAGACAATACCAGAGCGCTGCGCTTTCGGACGAAATCGGCGCGCCGCTCTATTCTTTTGTTTGGTCGCAACTCTCTGCGCAAAAGCGAACACACTTTTGCGCACGTTGCTCTTAAGGGCGGAAACATGAAAAAGGCGATCGATTTGGCGCGGCTCCTGGCATTGTCTTTGATGCTGGCTGGCACAACGCTTGTTCTACCGGCAGCGGCGGCAGCGGGTGCGGCTCAGTCCCCGCAGCGGCCGGCGGGGCCTTGCGATGTCTATGCCGCGGCTGGCACGCCTTGCACTGCCGCCCACAGTTCGACGCGCGCGCTCTATAGCGCATATGACGGCCCGCTTTATCAGGTCTTGCGCCAATCCGACGGCAAGACGGCCGATATCGGCGTGGTTCGGCCCTCGGCGAGCGATGCGGGCGGTTATGCCGATGCGACCGCGCAAGATGCCTTCTGCGCCCATACCACCTGCTGGATTTCCATCCTCTACGATCAGTCCGACAAGAAGAACCACCTCATTCAGCCGCCGCGCGGCGGCTTCAGCGGGCCGTCCTTGGGCGGCTTCAACAATCTGCCGCTCGCCGACATGGCGCCGGTTACGGTCATGGGCCACAAGGCGTACGGCGTTTTCATCGCGCCGGGCATGGGGCTTCGCCTCAACGATGCCAAGGGCACGGCCGTCGACGATCAGGCGCAGGGCCAATACTGGGTCATCAACGGCAAGCACTACAACGCGGGCTGCTGTTTCGATTACGGCAATGCCGAGATCGACAGCCGCGACGACGGCAACGGCACCATGGAAACGACCTATTTCGGCAATGCGCCGTATTGGTATCACGGCAACCCGCCCGGTCCGTGGATCATGACCGATCAGGAAAACAACCTCGTCGGTTGCGTCAACGAGGACAAGTCGAAGCTTTGTTCCAAGCTCGAAAACATCGCGTGGCGTTTCGTGACCGCCATCGCCAAGGGTAAGCCGCATCATTGGGCCACGCTGGGAGGCGATTCGCGCCAGGGTCCGTTGTCGGTCATATATGACGGGCCGCGGATCGATGCCACTTACGATCCGATGCGCAAGCAAGGAGCCATTCTGCTCGGCAACGGCGGCGACAATTCCAACGGTTCGCAGGGCACCTTCTACGAAGGGGCAATGACGGCCGCAGGCACCTACCCGTCGCACGACACCGACCAAGCGGTGCAGGCCAATATCGTGGCCGCCAAATACGACGTGCCGCGCTTAAGCGTGACGCCCGCTTCGGCAACCGCAACCTCGCCGGGGCTGCAGACCTTTGCGCCGGGTTCGTCGCAAGCCGCCACGGTGACGTTCGCCAACACCACCGGTGCGCCCGTTTCCGGCCTTACGTTGAATCTCGTCCTGCCCAAGGGCTGGAAGGCCGTCGCGGCGGGATCGAAGCAGTCTGCCAAGGTGTTCGCGGATGCGATCGCGCCGGGGGCAAGCGTCAGTGCGAACTTTACCGTCACCTCGGGTCCGGCGGCGTTCAACGGCGACCTCGTCGCCCAGGCGGCCTGGACGGCAAACGGCGAACAGAAAACCGAATTTGCGGCCGAGAAGGTGCGCAACGTCAGCCCGGTCAAGATCAACGAGTTTCGCATCAGCGACGGCTCGGCCAACACCACCAATGCGTTCATCGAGCTGTACAACGCCGGAGCCAAAGCCGTCGACATCTCCCATTGGAGCCTGACGCAGCATCCGACCGAAGAAGCGATTTTCTCGTCGGTGACGGTTCCGGCCAAAACCAAGCTGGCACCGCACGGCTTTTATCTGCTCGGCCTTTCCAACTCCGGTCTGGCGGTTTCGGCGCAAGCGGGCGATGCCGTCGTCAATGTCCGCAGCATCGACGGCATGAAGGAAGGCGATGCGGTCGCCATCGATACCGGTGCCGCCGTGGAAACCCGTAAGATCGCCCGCCTCGGTACGGCGGCGGGCCGTCCGACCACGCTGTGGCAGCCGCTTCCCGAAGGCCCGGTGATCACCATTCCGGCCGGTTCGACGAATGTTCCGGTTGCCGACATCGCGGGCTTTACGGTTGGCGAAAAAATGGCGATCGGCTATGGCGCGACCTATCCTGCCGTTGGGCGCGATGTCGAGAAATACGAAGTGGTTACGGTTACGGCGGTCGGCAAGCCCGGCACCCAGGCCTTCCTGGCGGCGGATGCGCCCGCCGGCGCAACCAACATCAAGGTAACTTCCGTTGCCAGCATATCGCCCGGCGACCGAATCCGGCTCGACATCGACAGTGTCGGCCACGGCATCGAGACCGTGACGGTCAAAAGCGTCGGCACGGCGGGCAGTCGCACGGTTCTGGCGGCGAACGCGGCCGCCGGGGCAAGCGATATCAAGGTGCGCGATGCCCGCGGTTTTGCCGTCGGCGACAAACTCGCCGTCGGTATGCCGTCGAACCGGCAATTGGTCACGGTTACGGCTATCGCTGCCGGCGGTCCCGGGGGCACCAATGTGAGTGTTACCCCGGTGCTTGCCGCGTCCCACATCGCCGAGGAAGATGCGGTCGCGCCGGGCACGGGCCTCGAACTCGCCGCACCGCTGAAATTTGCCCATGCCGATAATTTGCCGTTCAGTGCGCGCGGCACGGGGATCGGCTTTACCCCCGCCTCGGCCTTTGCCCATTCGAGCAACGAACCCGTGCTGCCGCTCGGCACCGGCATCGCGCTCGATAAGCCTTTGACGAAGAGCCACGCCATCGATGCGGTCGTGCAGGACGGTTCGGTCAAGACCGCGGGCTATCGGGAAAAGAAGGCGCCCAACCAGTGGTTCGGCGGCCCCGTCCTGGCGGCGAGTGCCGGCGCTATGGTGCTGCGCGACGGTTCCGGCCATGTCGTCGACAGCCTGAACTACGGCAACCTCGTCGATCCTTGGGCTTCCGAGGGTTATCACCAGGCGGTATCCGGCCCAGAGAGGTGCCAAGTGACGGCACCGGGGGTGATCGGCGGCTGGCCGCCGATCAATCGCATCGCAACCGACAGTAGTGCGGGCCGGTTCCCCGACGGTTTCGATACCGACACCAACTGCACGGATTTTGTCACCCAGACGGCAACCACGTTGCCGGCAGGTTCGCCGCAAGGCGCGAACAATATCAAGGTGGCCAATGTTTTGGGCTTCTCGGCCGGTCAGCGTGTGATTGTCGATGCCGACGAGAATACCGAAACCGCTATCATCGCTGCGATCGGTACGGCCGGTGTCACAAAATTACGGACGGCATCCGAGGCGGGGGCTACCGCTATTTCGGTCGCCGACGCGCGGGATTTCACCAATGGGCAGACCGTTGTTATCGGCAGCGGTACAGGCGCCGAGACGGCTACGGTCGTTACCGCCAATAACGGTTGGACCGGAGCGCGGATTACGGTCGGCTCGCCGCTTAAATTCGCCCACGCGGTCGGCGCCGAGGTATCCGGTACGGGCATCACCCTCACCGCGGCTTTGGCCAAAGCGCATGCGGGCGGGGCGTCTGTCGCCGCCGATCTTCCCACGCCCGGTGCGCCCAACGCGTATTCGCGGCCGCATCGCTGAATGGGCGTTTCGGAAAAAAAAAGCGAAAACCGATTTTCGGGTATGAAGCGCGACAAAACAAGTAGCTAGAGCGCTTCACCGAAAAGTGGAATCCGGTTTTCGGGTATGAAGCGCGACAAAACAAGGAGTTAGAGCATTTCAGGGTTTTTCGCGAAACAGTGAAATGCTCTAAAACTCCCGCACGTCCGTCAGATGCCCGGCGATGGCTGCTGCTGCGGCCATGGCCGGAGACACCAGATGGGTGCGCCCGCCGCGGCCCTGACGGCCTTCGAAGTTGCGGTTCGAGGTCGAGGCGCAACGCTCGCCCGGCGACAGCTTGTCGGCGTTCATGGCGAGGCACATCGAGCAGCCCGGTTCGCGCCAGTCGAAGCCGGCTTCGATGAAGATCTTATCGAGACCTTCTTCTTCGGCCTGATCCTTCACCAAGCCAGAGCCGGGGACCACCATCGCGCCGACATGCGCGGCAACCTTTTTGCCCTTGGCGATGGCGGCGGCGGCGCGCAAATCCTCGATCCGCCCGTTGGTGCAGGAACCGATGAACACGCGGTCGATTTTGATGTCGGTCAGTTTGGTTCCCGGCTTCAAATCCATATAGGCCAGCGCGCGTTCCGCCCCCGCCCGCTTGTTCTCGTCGGCGAAGCTCGCCGGATCGGGAACCGAGCCGGTGATCGGCAGGCCCTGCTCGGGCGAGGTGCCCCAGGTGACGAAGGGCGCTATTGCCGCCGCGTCGAGTTCGATCTCGGCATCGAAATGCGCATCGGGGTCCGACTTCAGCGTCTTCCAGTAATTGACCGCCGCCTCGAACGCTGCGGCCTTGGGCGCCCGCGCCCGGCCCTTGATGTATGAAAAGGTGGTCTCGTCCGGCGCGATCAGGCCGGAACGGGCGCCGCCCTCGATGGTGAGGTTGCACAAGGTCATCCGCCCCTCCATCGACAGGGCGCGCACGGCTTCGCCGGCATACTCGATCACATAGCCGGTGCCGCCGGCGGTGCCGATGTGGGCGATGACGGCCAGCGCCATATCCTTGGCGGTGACGCCGACGGGAAGCGTGCCCTTCACCGTGATCCGCATGTTCTTGGATTTGGGCGAGAGCAAGGTTTGGGTCGCCAGCACATGTTCGACCTCGGATGTTCCGATGCCGAAGGCCAGCGCTCCGAAGGCGCCGTGGGTCGAGGTATGGGAATCGCCGCAGACCATAGTGACGCCCGGCAACGTCCAGCCCTGCTCGGGGCCGACGATGTGGCAGACGCCTTGGCGGACGTCGTCCATGCCGAAATACTCGACGCCGAAATCGGCGGTGTTCTTGGCCAGGGCCTCGACTTGCGCACGGGATTCGGGATTCTCGATGCCCTTGGCGCGATCCTTGGTGGGCACGTTGTGGTCGGCCACGGCAAGCGTCAGCTCCGGCCGGCGCAACCGCCGCCCGGCGGTGCGCAAGCCCTCGAACGCCTGAGGGCTGGTGACTTCATGCACCAAGTGGCGGTCGATGTAGATGAGGCTGGATTGCCCCTCCTCGGCATGCACCAGATGTGCGTCCCAGATCTTGTCGTACAGCGTCTTGCCCATGGCTTCCTTGCCTTTCACGGCGTTTCAACACCAGGAAGGCCGCAGGCGCAAGAGGCGAGCCGCCGTGCGGCAAAATGAAAATTTAATTTCCGCATTCCTTATCCGAGAAGCGGCTGCGGGGCCGCGCCGCCCGATAGCCCGAGGAAGACAAAAACGATCGCGCTGCGGCCCGACGGTTCGAATTATGCCAAAGCGTCGACCCCATCGTCGCTGAGGTTTCCCGGCACGATGGTGACGGGGATAGGTTGAACCGAGCCGGCAAACAGCGAAACCAGCGGGCCTGGCCCCTGTTTCGAGGTGCCGGAGGCCAGAACCAGGATGGAAATATCCTTATCGCGGGAGACCAGATCGAACAGCACGGCCTGCGGTTCGCCATGCTCGATGAGGATTTCGGGCAGGGTGCCGGAAATATCGTTGATGATGCCGGCGGCGGCGTAAGCGCGGGCCTCGGCCTCGCGATGAGCCTCGTCGCGCATAAGATCCTCGACCCCTTTCCATTGCTGGAAGTCGGCCGGTTCGGCGACGCACAGAAGCGTCACCCGTCCGTCGGTGTGCAGCGCCCGGCGGGCGGCATAGCGCAACGCCACCCGGCATTCGGGGGTTTTGTCGACCACCACCAGGAATTTGCGCGGTCGAAGTATGGGATCGCTCATGGCTTCAGCTTGGCTTTCAGCGCGTATAGCATTTCCAACGCCTGCTTGGGAGTGAGAGCGTCCGGATCGACGGCTTTCAACGCGTCTTCCACGGCATTTTGCTTGGGGTGGGCGGGCAGGGGCCGATGCAAGGGAGCAAACAGCGGCAGATCGTCGATCCGTGCCAATGGCTTATGGCCTTCTTTGCCCTCTTCCAGCGCGGCCAGCACCTCCTTGGCGCGCGCCACCACATCGTCGGGCAGGCCGGCCAGCTTTGCCACATGAATGCCGTAGGAGCGGTCGGCCACTCCCGGCACAACCTCATGCAGGAAGACGATGGTGTCGTTCCATTCCCTCACCCGCATGGTGACGCAGGCAATGCCGCCCATCCGTTCGGCCAGCGCGGTCAGTTCGTGATAATGGGTGGCGAACAAGGCGCGGGATTTGTTTTTTCCCGCCAGATGCTCGGCGGTGGCCCAGGCAATGGCGAGGCCGTCGAAAGTGGCGGTGCCGCGGCCGATTTCGTCGAGGATGACGAGGCTTCTATCGGTAGCTTGGTTAAGGATGGCGGCGGTTTCCACCATTTCGACCATGAAGGTCGAACGGCCGGCAGCCAAATCGTCGCCCGCTCCCACCCGGCTGAACAAGCGGTCGATCACCCCGATATGGGCGGTCTCGGCCGGCACGAACGCCCCGATCTGGGCGAGAATGGCGATCAGCGCGTTTTGGCGCAGGAAGGTCGATTTGCCTGCCATGTTGGGGCCGGTGACCAGCCACAGCCGCTTATCGCCGGGAAGGGCACAATCGTTAGGCACAAAGCCGGCATGCTGTGCCTTCAGCGCCGCCTCGACCACCGGATGGCGGGCGCGGACGATCTCGAAAGCGCGGGAGGCGTCGACTAGGGGGCGGACGTGATTTTCCGCCACCGCCAGAGCGCCGAAGCTTGCGGCGACATCGAGCACGGCCAGCGCCTCGGCCAGATGCGACAACGGCTCGAACACCCGCAAGGCTTCCTGCGCCATTTCGTCGAACAATTGCCGTTCCAGCGCGATGGCCTGATCGGCGGCCTGGCTGATGCGGTTGGCAAGACTGGAAAGCTCGTCGGTGGAAAAGCGTACCGCCCCGCCCATGGTCTGACGATGGCGGAAGGCGGCCAAGCCCATCAGCTTGTCGGCATGATTGGTCGCCACTTCTATGAAGTAACCGAGCACGCCATTGTGCTTGATTTTGAGAGGAACGCCGGTTTCTTCGCGCAGGCGCGCTTCCATGCCGGCAATCACCCGCTTGGATTCGTCGCGAAGCGAGCGAAGTTCGTCGAGCGGCGCAGATGCCCCGGAAGCGATGAAACCGCCGTCGCGAGCGAAAAAGGGCGGCTCGGCGATCAGAAAATGCTCCAATTTGGCGATCAGCATCGAAACGTCGGCCAGGCTTTGGGTGATTTTCGCCAACGCCGCGCCCGCCTCGCCAAGAGGCGATACGCCCGCCAGGGTTTCGCGGATGGAGCGGGCGCATCCAACACCGCCCCTTAACGCCGCCAGATCGCGTGGGCCGCCGCGGCCGACCGAGAGGCGGGCCAGAGCGCGGGCAATGTCGGGGCTTTCGCTCAGAATTCCACGGATTTCGTCGCGGGTCAGGCTGTCGTGGGCGAAGAAGCGAACCCCCTCCTGGCGGCGGACGATCTCGGCAACGTCGGTCAAGGGCGCGGCGAGGCGCGCCGCCAAAAGCCGGGCACCGGCAGCGGTCTTGCTGCGGTCGATGGCAGCCAAGAAGCTGCCTTTTCGTTCCCCGGCAAGGGTTTGCACCAGTTCGAGATTTCGCCGCGTTGCCGCATCGATTGCCATGAAGGCGTGGGTGGTTTCCTGCGCCAGCGGCTGCAGGGCCGGCATTTTTCCCTTCTGGGTCAGTTCGAGATAGGCGATCAGAGCACCGGCCGCCGAAAGCTCGGCGCGGGTAAAGGTGCCAAAGCCGCTTAATTCGGTCACCTTGTAATATTCTTTCAGCGTTCGCTCGCCACCGGCGGATTCGAACGATATTCCCGGCAATACGGTCAGGTTTTGGCATATGCCATCGGCCACAAGACCTTCGTCGGCAATATCTTGCGGCACCAGAAGTTCGCTCGGGGCCAGCCGAGCCAGCTCCACCGCCAAATCCGGCGCCGCCACCCTTGCCACCGTGAACGAGCCTGCCGACATGTCGGCGGCGGCCAGCGCCATTTCGCCGCCCGCCCGCCCCAGCGCCGCCAGGATGTTGGCTTTGGCAGGTTCGAGCAGCGAATCCTCGGTCAGGGTGCCGGGAGTGACCAGGCGGATAACCTCGCGCCGGACCACCGATTTATAGCCGCGTTTTTTGGCCTCGGCCGGGTCTTCCACCTGTTCGCAGATGGCGACGCGAAACCCCTTGCGGATCAACTTTTCAAGGTAGGACTCGGACGCATGGATCGGCACCCCGCACATCGGGATGTCTTCGCCCAAGTGTTTGCCGCGATGGGTGAGGGCAATATCGAGCGCATCCGACGCTTTGGCGGCATCCTCGAAGAACAATTCGTAGAAATCGCCCATCCGGTAGAACAAAAGGTAACCGGGGTTCTGGGCTTTGATTTCCAGATATTGCGCCATCAAGGGCGTCGTACCGTCAGAGGCCCCGGCGGGGGCGGGCGGCGAAAACGTCTCATCCATGCGTCAAACCTACCGGCTTTGCTAAGGCCTTGCCGGGAGTATAAGTCGGACCAGATGATATATTCTGTGGAAAAAAATGGACACCAAACACCTGTCTAAGATTGACGAAGAATCGCTGCGCTACCATTGCCAGGGTCAGCCCGGCAAGATCGCCATTGTGCCGACCAAGCCAATGAAAAACCAATATGATTTGAGCTTAGCCTATTCGCCGGGCGTTGCCGCACCGGTGCGTGCGATCGCCGAAAAGCCCGAAACGGTCTACGACTACACCTCGAAAGGCAATTTGGTGGCGGTGATCTCCAACGGCACCGCCATTCTCGGCCTCGGCAACCTAGGCGCGCTGGCCTCAAAGCCGGTGATGGAAGGCAAAGCGGTGCTGTTCAAGCGCTTTGCCGGCGTCGACACCATCGACCTAGAGGTCGACACCACCGACATTGAAGAATTCATCAATTCGGTGAAATACTTAGGCCCGTCCTTCGGGGGTATCAACCTCGAAGACATCAAGGGGCCGGACTGCTTCGTCATCGAACAGAAGCTCCGCGAAATCATGCCGATCCCGGTGTTTCACGACGATCAGCACGGCACCGCCATCGTTTCCTCGGCCGGTGTGGTCAACGCGCTGCATCTGACGGGCCGCGAGTTGAAAACCACCAAGGTGGTGGTCAACGGCGCCGGTGCGGCCGGCATCGCCTGCCTCGAACTTCTGAAGAAGATGGGCCTGCCCGACGAAAACGCCATTCTCTGCGACACCAAGGGCGTGATCTACAAGGGCCGCACGTCTGGCATGAACAAGTGGAAGGAAAAGCATGCGGTCGAGACGTCCGCCCGCACGTTGGCCGATGCCCTGAAGGGCGCCGACCTCTTCTATGGGTTGTCGGCCAAGGGCGCGGTGACCCAGGAAATGGTCAAGACCATGGCGCCGAAGCCGATCATCTTCGCGATGGCCAACCCCGATCCGGAAATCACTCCGGAAGAAGCCAAAGCCGCCTGCCCCGACGCCATCGTCGCCACCGGGCGCAGCGACTATCCCAACCAAGTCAACAACGTGCTCGGCTTCCCCTATATCTTCCGCGGTGCGCTCGACGTGCGGGCAACCACCATCAACGAAGATATGAAAATTGCGGCGGTTTACGCCTTGGCCGAACTGGCTCGCGAAAAAGTGCCGGAAGAGGTGGAGCAAGCCTACGGCAAGAAACTATCCTATGGGCCCGAATACATCATTCCGGCGCCGTTCGATTCGCGCCTGATCATCCGCGTTTCTTCGGCAGTGGCCAAAGCCGCCATGGACTCCGGCGTAGCGCAAAAGCCGATCAAGGATTTCGACGCCTATCACGCCCAACTGGCGGCGCGTCTGAACGCGGTCAAATAAAGACTGACGGACAAACGATCCGGCGCGGCACCGGGCAAGCTTTTTTGTGAAACTGCCGCCGTTTTGGGGCATGATCCGACACATACGGGTCATGCCCCTTTTCTTTTCGGAATGCGCCACGGTGAGCTGCTTATGAACGATCCGGCCTTGAAGACTTTCGTCGATACGCTGTGGGACGCGGACGCGATCCCGACGTTGCAGGACTACATCCGCATTCCCAACATTTCGCAGATGTTCGATCCCGATTGGGCGGAGCACGGGCATATCGAGAAAGCGGTACGGCTGTTCGAAGCTTGGGCAAGGGAGAAGATCAAGGTTCTGCCGGGCGCGACGGTCGAGATCGTGCGCGAAAAGGACCGCACGCCGCTGCTGCTGATCGAGGTTCCCGGAACCGGCGCAGGCAATGTGCTGATGTACGGTCATCTCGACAAGCAGCCCGGCGTCACCGGCTGGTTCGACTGGACCGGGCCGTGGACCCCGGCGATCAAAGCCGACAAACTCTACGGCCGCGGCGGGGCCGACGACGGCTATGCCATGTTTGCATCGCTGATTTCGCTGCTCGCCCTCGCTTCGCAGCGTCTTCGCTACCCGCGTGCAACCATCGTTATCGAGGCGGGCGAAGAGAGCGGTTCGCCGGATCTCACCCATTACATCGACATTCTGGCCGATCGCATCAAGGTGCCGGACCTGATCGTGGCGCTCGATTCGGGCTGCGGCGATTACGACCGGTTGTGGCTGACCACCTCTTTACGCGGCATCGCGGCGGGGACGTTATGCGTCAAAGTTCTGACCGAAGGGCTTCATTCGGGCGATGCCGGCGGATTGGTGCCTTCGTCGTTCCGCATCCTGCGGCAACTTTTATCGCGGATCGAGGACGCGACCAGCGGCGCCATTCTGCTCGAAGGCTGCGCCGTTGAAATTCCGGCCGAGCGGCTGGAACAGGCGCGCGCCTGCGCCGAGATCATGGGCAATGAAATATCGAAAAAACTGCCGTTCGCCGGCAATACCCGGCCGATGGCGACATCGCCTGTGGAGCTGATCCTCAACCGCACGTGGCGCCCGCAGCTTGCGGTAATCGCCATCGACGGGTACCCTAAACCGGAGGCCGCCGGCAATGTGCTGTTGCCGGAAACCGTCGCCAAGCTCAGCTTGCGGCTGCCGCCTTCTTGCGATGCGGACAAGGCCGTGGCGGCGCTGAAAAATGCGCTGGAACGCGATTCGCCCTACGATGCCGTCGTAACCTTCGAAACCGAAGCCGGACAAGCGGGATGGAACGCCCCGTCGATGCCCGCGTGGCTTACCGAAACGCTGAATGGAGCTTCGCAAGCGTATTTCGGCCATCCGGTCGCCTATATGGGCGAAGGCGGCTCGATCCCTTTTATGGCGGAACTGGGTCGCAAATTTCCCGCCGCGCAGTTTCTAATCTCGGGCGTGCTCGGACCGAAGGCGAACGCCCACGGTCCCAACGAATTTCTGCATATACCGACGGCAAAAAAACTGACCGCCGCCGTGGCCGATGCGCTGACGGCATTGGCCGAGTCGAAATAGGGCTACCGTCCAGACAAAACAAAACCCCGCGGGGAAAAATCCCGCGGGGTTTCGTCAATCCGAAACGCCGTTTTTAGAACAGCTTGGAGAGGTTGTACGTCACAGTCGCCGTGACCGTCGGATCGCACGCACGATCGGTGCCCATCCAGAAGGTACGGCAATCCTTGGATTCGATGCTGTTGTCGACATAACGAAGATCGAACGCGAAGTTCTTATAGGTCGCCGTCGCACCGATATCCCAATGCGTATAATCCGAAGGAGCATGGCTGGCCCACTGGTTGCCGACCGTGGTGCTGAGGCTCAACCAGTCTTTCAGGGCATAGGAAATCGTGGCAGCGCCATACCAGCCAACGCCACCGTCCAGGCTCCACGTCGGCGAATAAGCACCCGTGATCGTCGCGGTGAACTTCCCGAAAGTGCGCGAAAGCTGCGAAATCAGCTCGACATAGCTGGCTTTGGCACCGCCATTGTCTTGATAATCGGGGTAGGAATAGTAGTAGAGCTCGACGTTGAGATCGGTGCCGTTCAAGTCGGTATGCTTACCGACATAAACATCGGTTTCGAACGAGGGATTGTTCTTCGAGTACGCATCCCAATTGGTCTTGGAAAGCCATGTGCCGGCATAAATGCCGTAATCCCCGGCCCAGTTGACCGACGCCTGCGGCGTGAATTCTTGGGAATTCTGGCTAATGCCGCGATAGCGGTAATCGCTGGTCGCGGCGACGTACGCCGAAAAGCCGTCTAAAAAAGTCTTTTCCTCGTCTGCGGATGCCGCAACCGCGGTAACCGCAACACCGGCAAGCAGCGCCGCGGCCAAGCCGAGTTTCAAGCCTTGAGATTTCATAGCGAGAGCCCTCTTTGATTATATATACGCAGCCGCCGCGATACCGACTAACTGCTTCACATTAATTGTAAGGATTCCGATCCCTTTGACGCAATCTCAGAATACTGTCCGGACGTTGATTTCACTTTGCTAAATTACAGTTTTCTATAGGTGTTGTTGCCGCGCAACAGATGGTTGCATAAGAATTGTGCATGTGGGCAGTCAATTAAGCGATACCTTAGTCGGCTACATTAGCTGCCTGTGACAATCGCGTGCTTGCCTTATTCGAGCACCTGCTTCATCAAAAATCGCTTTTTCATCCCTTGTCGGTGCCATGCGATCCGCTTATGGCTGGCCTGACGGCCGTAAGGAGCCTTTCATTCACGCCGGTTTCGCCCGGGCCGTCGGCTGGACCAAATTGTTCGGCAGAACGGGTCAGACCAACGGTCAAAAGGTTCAAAAAATGCGCATTATCCTGGTTCGTCATGGCCGTCCGGCTATCTCGACCGATCACCGTACCGGTCATCGCGGGTTTAGCGCCTATATCGACGCCTACGAGGCGGCCGGGCTCGACCCGACATGTGCCCCGCCCGAAGAGGTTCAAGATTTGGTCAAGGAGCTTGACCTAATTTACACCAGCGGCAAGCCCCGGTCGCAGGACAGTGCGCGGGCGCTGGCGCCCGACGCCGAGCTGATCGCCGATTCCTTGTTCGTCGAAGCGCCGCTGGCATCCCCCCGCATTCCTTTGTTGCGCATCAAAGTGCCGGCCTGGGCGGTGATGGCGCGTATTTTGTGGCATGCCGGCTACCACCCGGAAATCGAGAACTACCGGCGTACCAAGCAACGTGCCAAACGCGCCGCCGACATTCTGACCGAGCGGGCGCGGGAAGACGGCGTTGCCGCCCTGGTCGCCCACGGCTATTTCAATGCGATTCTCGGCCGCGAGCTTCGAAGGCGCGGCCTCCACCGGACCGGCGCACACCGGGTGCAGTACTGGAACGCAGTGATCTACGAAACGCCGTAAGCGACTGCCGAAGAATTCGAACCGTCGGAAATAGATCGTTCACCATTTCCGGTTAAGGTAAACGCTTGGTAAACGCCGGCTTGCGGGCGGCGTTGCGTATTAGGAGATCGAGCAATGCCTTCCACCAAACCGGTTCATCTGTTCGTCGCCACGCCCTGCTACGGCGGCCAAGTCTACCAGCGCTACATGCAGTGCGTCTGCCTGTTGATGCAGTACGGCGCCGCCCACAATATCCGGGTGGCGGTCGAACTTCTGGGCCGAGAATCCCTCATCACCCGCGGGCGCAACATGCTGGTATCCAAATTCATGGATTCGCAAGCGACCCACCTGTTCTTCATCGACGCCGACACCGGCTTCGAAATCAAGCAGGTGTTGAGAATGCTGGAATTCGACCGCGACGTCGTCGCCGGCATGTATCCTTTGAAGATCATCGACTGGGACGAAGCGGCGCTGAAACGCGCGCACGCGGGCGAGCCGCTCGATTACGCGGCGATTCGCTTCGTCGGCACGCCGGCGGAGCCGTTGGTGCGGGAAGGCGATTTTGTCGAGGGAACCTATGCCGGTACCGGCTTCATGCTGATCAAGCGCGAGGTCATCGCCCGCATGTTCGAGGCCTATCCCGAACTCAAATACCGCAGCGCCCACAACAGCAACGATGCCTATTTAAGCCCCAACCAATATGCGCTCTTCGATACCGCCATCGATCCGGAAACCAAGGAATATTTGAGCGAGGACTATGCCTTCTGCCAGCGCTGGCGCAAACTCGGCGGCAAGATTTGGCTCGATCTCGACAGCCGGCTGGTGCATATCGGCAGCAACGAATTCTACGCCTGTCCCAAGCCGCGCTATCCGGCACAGGAGGCGGGCAATCTGCGCGTCGTGGGATAGCCGGCTCCGCAATTATACATTTCGTAAAAACCGTCCGCGCGAAAAAGCGCCCCATTAACAGTCGGGCGGTTTTCGGGTATGGAGCGCGGCAAGATAAAACATATCGGTCGGCCGCCGATCGCCGCGGGCTATTGTGCCGACGTATTGCCGGTGCGGCCGGAACCCGCGAAAGATCGGCTCCGCTCGGCCGCATACCGGACGTGGTTTTTGCATGAACGATTTGAACGATTTGCGCGAGCCGATGATCGCGATCTGCCGGCGGATGAACGCCGCCGGGCTAAATGTCGGATCCGCCGGCAATCTCTCGGTGCGGATCGACCAGGGGTTTCTCGTCACCCCCTCCGGCATTTCCTACGAAACCATGACGCCCGATCACATCGTGACGATGGATTTTTCCGGCCGTTATTACGGAAATTACCTGCCGACGTCGGAGTGGCGTTTCCATCACGCCATCCTGGCGGCGCGAACCGACATTAACGTGGTGCTGCACAGTCACGCCCTGTATTGCTCGATTCTGGCCTGCTGCCGGCTCGACATCCCGCCGATCCACTACATGATCGCGGCAGCGGGCGGCGACGTCATCAAATGTTCCGATTACGCACCGTTCGGCACGCCGGAGCTTTCCGACCTGGCGCTTGCGGCGCTGGGCCCCCGCAACGCCTGTCTGCTCGGCAATCACGGCGTCATCGTCTTGGGCAAAACCATCGACGGCGCCTTTGACCTTCTGCAGGAAGTGGAAAATCTCGCCCACCTCTACACCGTCGTCCGCAGTATCGGCGGCGGCGCGATACTCGACGAAACGCAGATGGCAGCGGTGCTGGAACGTTTCAAGACTTACGGCAAGCAGACGCTCGACGCGGAAGACATGAAACGGACCGAGCGCATCGTCCCTCCGCCGCGCGGCGGCGATACCATGGGATAAAACTCCGCAATAACGCTATTCAATCGCATCCCCGAAACCGTTCTCTTGGCGATTGGGGAGGTGCTCAACGCAGTGCAAGACAGGATCTGGATCGAAAATGCCCGATGACTCGCAGCAAAATCTCCGCCTTTGGCATCAACGCTATAGCGACTGGCTGATGAATGCGGCTCTGCCGCTGTGGTGGGAGATCGGCGCCGACCGATCCGGCGGATTTCAGGAACTGGTTGGTCTGGACGGCAAGGCCGTTCCGGCGCCGCGTCGGGCGCGGGTGCAGGGACGGCAGAGCTACGTTTTTGCGGTGGCCGGGCATCTCGGCTGGAACGGCCCCTGGGCGCAGGGCGCGGTACACGGCCTCGACTATCTCGACCGCCATTACCGGCAGGCCGACGGTCTGTTCTGCACCGAAGTCTCGCAAGACGGCGAAGTCACCAATACGGCTGAGATGCTGTACGATCAGGCCTTTGCCATCATGGCCGCGGCCTGGGGGGTGCGTTTGCTGCCGAAAGAGAAAAAGCGCCTTTACGCCTTTGCGCGCAAGCTGACGGCAGGCGTCAAGACCCGCAAGCATCCGCAAGGCGGGTTTCGCGAGAGCGGCGCCGTTCCGTTTTTGTCCAATCCGCATATGCACCTGTTCGAGGCGATGCTGGCCTGGTTCGAAACCGACGGCGATACGTCGTGGAAATCCGTTGCCGCCGAAATCGCGCATTTAGGTCAGACGCACTTCATCGACGCCGAAACCCGCTCGCTGCATGAATATTTCGACGAAGACTGGAATCCGGTTGCCGGCGACAAGGGCCATTCGGTCGAGCCCGGCCATCAATTCGAATGGGCCTGGCTGTTGGAGCGCTGGTCGCGGATTTCCGGCGAAACGAACGCGCATCTCGATGCCTGTCGGCTGTTCGAGGTCGGAAGTCTGGGCGTCGACAAGATTCGCAACGTCGGTATGGACGAGATGGACGATTCCTTCGCCATCCGCCGGCCGACCGCGCGGCTGTGGGTGCAAACCGAACGGCTGAAGGCGGCGCTGATTCTTTCCGAAGCCGCCTCGGGAAAAGAGCGAGACGCCTACCTGGCCGAGGCGGACGCCGCCGCGGCGGGTCTATGGAAATACTTGGATACGCCGATCAAGGGCCTGTGGCGCGACAAGTATCAGCCCGACGGCAGCTTTATCGAAGAGCCTGCACCGGCAAGTTCCCTCTATCACATCATTTGCGCCGTTATGTGTCTGGGCGAGACCGTCGCCGGCTGGAAATAGCGTCAACCGGGCGCCTCGCCGCTTTCCGTCGCCGGCAGGACATCGACCCCTACTTCGACGACGTGATCGCCGCCGCCGGTGATCACGCCGGCGATGGGCGCAATGTCGGCATAGTCGCGCCCCCAGGCCGTCGTGATGTGAGCTTCGCCCGCCTGCATGTTGTTGGTGGGATCGAAATCCGTCCAGCCGCAAAACGGTGTCCATACCGAGAACCAGGCATGGCTGGCATCGGCCCCCACCAAGCGCGGCTGGCCCGGCGGCGGCGAGGTCAGAAGATAGCCGCTGACATAGCGCGCCGACAAACCGATGGCACGCAAGGCGGCAATGGCGGCGTGGGCGAGATCCTGGCAGACGCCGGCACGAATCCGGAAGACCTGGCCGACCGGGGTGTAGGCGTCGGTCACCGATGTGTCGTAGCGGAAATCGCGATGGATGCGCGTGGTCAATTCGGCGGCGGCCGTAAGAATGCCGCGGCCGGGGGTAAAACTGGTCTCGGCATAGGCGGCCATCTCGGCATTTGCCGCAATCAACGGCGAATCGAACAAATACGGCACGGCATCGCGACTATCTCCGTCCGCCGCGGCCTCCAGCACCGCGCGCACCCGCTCCCACGGCACATCGGCCCGACGATTCAAGGGCGTGGACGGATCGACGACGATGCGGCTTTGCGAAACGACTTCGCAAACGGTATGCGGTTGGTCGATGGTGAACATATGCTCGACGTTGCCGAAATGATCGTGGCGGCGGACGCTGACGGCCGGTTCCGGTACGATGGCAAGGTCGGCGGACAGCACGCGCTGGCGCGGCGCATCGCGCGGGCTCAAATGGGCCACATGGCAGGAGTGAACCACATCGAAAAGATAGCGATAGGCGGTGCGGTGGCGGACGAGATATTCCACGATCAAACCTCCCGCGCATCGCCGCCGGTCCGTCGGCGGACCGCATGGCGGAAATAGGCGTCGGTGAGGGCGTCGGACACCCCGCATATCCCGACATCGATCCGTTCGAGATATTGGGTCAGCAACGGGGCAACGGGGACATCGTCTTCGAAAAAATCGGCAGGCGCGGCGAGCCTGCGGGTCGCCGCGGCAAGGTCGGCTGCCGGAGCGCCTTTACCGTCCGGGGTAAGGTGCGAAAGTTCCGCCAGCATTTTTTCGACGGCGTCGAGTTGGAAGGCCAGCGAGCGCGGATTGCTTTCGTCGAACAGCAGAAGGTCGAGCAACGGCTTCAATTGCAACGCGTCGAAATAGCGCGAACGATAGGTCATGGCGCTGCCGGAAACATCCAAAGCGATACGAATGCGCTCGGGTTCGGCAAGCGCAGAAGGCCCCGCAATCCGTCCGACCAGCCAAGTCAGATGCAAAGCGCGCTCGATGCGCCGCCCCATGTCGGTGAACAACCAGTTGGGACCGCGGGTCATGTTCTCGGCGCAATAGCCGGCGAACGCCGCGCTGCGCCGCACCAAACGGTCGAGGCTCGATAAAGCCTCGGCGCTGTCGAACGGCCGCCCCGGCGAAGGTAGCATTTCGGCTTCGGTCATCAGGTGGATGGTCTGCCAGGTATCGAGCGAAAGACGGTCGCGCGCCGACCACGCGGTCTGGCGGATACGCATCAAAAGCTGCGGCAGACCGTCCGGCGTTCCGCGCACGGCGATCAACGCACGCAAGGCCGCACCGAGGTCTTCGCCGCTGCGGGACGGATTCCCCATCGGCAGGTTGCGCAGAAGTTCGGAAAAGAATTCCAACAGCTTCCGGTCGGCGCCTTCGCCGGCACCGTCGCCCAAGCGCCGCACCACGGTACGCAACACGCGGGCCAGCGTGTCGGCCCGCTCGCCGTAGCGGCCGAGCCAGAACAGATTGTCCATGGCGCGGCTGGGCGGCGATTCGCCGGTACGCTGAATCGGTACCGCCGCCCCCGGCGGCCGGAGCAGACTGAAGCGATCGACCGGCCCCACGCTCGGCACCCAGACGTCCTTGCTCAAGGCCCCCGATTGCAGCGACAGCGAGCGGATGGTGTCGTTGTCGGCGACCCGCGCCAAGGCGCCGGGCATGACGCGGTAGCCGTCCTTGGTCCAGGCGACGAACACACGCAAGGAAACCGGCTTGCTGGCAATCTCGCCGTCCCGATAGATCGGCGCCTCGCCCAAGCCGACGATATCCTGGGTGACGATAGTCGCGCCGCGCCGGGCGAGCCGGTCCTTCAAGGCCAGAATTTCTTCCGCCGAAAGCTCACCGCCCAGCTTGGCGGTCGAACGCGACGAGAATATCGGGCGGGCGTCGAAAGCGCCGCGCACGATTACCCGGTCGAGCCGGTCGAGCGCTTCTTTGCGCCCCCATTCGGTGCCGCACCACACCGTGGGAATATCGGGGATCAACAAGTCTTCGCCTAGAAGCGCCCGGGAGGCCGCATGCAGGTAGGCATCGAGCGCCGGCGATTCGATAACGCCGCCGCCGAGCGCATTGGCCAGTACCACGTTTCCCGCCCGCACCGCTTCCGTCAAACCGGGAACCCCGAGCGCCGAGTCGGCGCGTAGCTCCAACGGATCGCAGAAATCGGAATCGATCCGGCGGAAGATCACCGAGACCGGCTCGAAGCCGCTTAAGGTTTTCAGAAATACTTTGTCGTCGCGCACCGCCAGATCGTCGCCTTCGACCAGGGTAAGATCGAGATAGTGCGCCAGAAAAGCGTGTTCGAAATAGGCTTCGTTATGCGGCCCCGGCGTCAGCAGCACGGCACGGCCGCAAGCCCCGTCCGCCAGCGAACGCACCGCCTCGCGATAGGCGTTGAAGAAACTGGCCAGGCGCCGAACCCGCATCTCGCCGAACAGATCGGGAAACACCTGCCCGACCACAATGCGGTTTTCCAACGCATAGCCGATGCCGCTGACCGCATCGGCGCGGGACGACAGCACCACCCAGGAACCGTCGGTCGTGCGTGCGACGTCGACGGAATACAGATGCACCCTGACGCCGCCGGGCGGCTTAAGGCCGACCAGGGGGCGCAAAAACTGGGGATGGCCGAAGATGATATGCGGCGGCAGCACGCCGTCGTTTATCAATTGCTGCGGTCCGTAGATGTCGGAAAGCAGGGCATCGGCCAACCGTGCTCGCTGAATCGCGGCCGCCTCGATCAGCGCCCACTCGGGCGGGTCGACGACGAAAGGAAGAATGTCGAGCCGCCAGCGCCGGGACTGGCCCTCGCGCCGATCGTAGACGTTATAGGTGACGCCGTTGTTGCGCAGCGCGGTCTGGGCGGTATCGTTGCGGCGCGCATATTCGGCAGGCGTCATTTTCGCCAGCGCCTCCATCAGCGGCTTCCACGCCGCGCGCATCCGCCCGTCGGCATCGACGATTTCCGCGCAGCGACCCGTCATCCCGGCCGAACGATGTTCTTTGTCGACGGTCAAGGCGTTCTCCGCCGCAGATCGAGGGTGTGGGGAAAATCGGGATTGAACGTCTCGGGCGGCGGCGAAAAAACGCCGGCGGTAAAGCCGAACGGCTCGAAGCGCGCCAGCCTGCGCCCCTCCGCTTCGAAGGCGTTGACCGGAAAGGTAGTGTAGTTGCGTCCGCCGGGATGGGCGACGTGATAGGTGCAGCCGCCGAGCGAACGCTTGCGCCAACCGTCCCATACCTCGCACACCAACGGGACATGGGGCGCAATGGTTGGATGCAGCGCCGAGGCGGGCAGCCAGGCGCGATACCGTACGCCGCCCACCGCCGCACCGACCGCAATCGGCTTCATCGGTACGTTCCGTCCATTGACCAAAACTTTGTGCCGCCCCTCCACCAAGCCTTCGGCCTTGACTTCCAGACGCTCGACCGAACTGTCGACGAAGCGGACGGTGCCGCCGACTGCACCTTCCTCGCCCATCACGTTCCACGGTTCCAGCGCCTGACGCAACTCCAATCGCACGTCGCCGTATTGCGCCGTGCCGTAAAGCGGAAAGCGGAATTCCCAGTGCGGACGGAACCATTCGGCATCGAACCCGAAGCCCGCCCCGTTCAAGTCGGCGACGACATCGGCAAAATCGGTCCAAACGAAATGCGGCAGCATCATGAAATCGTGCAAGGCCGTGCCCCAGCGCACCAATTTGGATTTATACGGCGTTTTCCAGGCCTTGGCGATCAGCGCCCGCAGAAGAAGATTCTGAACCAGGCTCATCTCGGGATGCGGCGGCATCTCGAAGCCGCGGAATTCGACCAGGCCGAGGCGGCCGGACGGGCTGTCGGGCGAATAGAGCTTGTCGATGCAAATCTCGGTGCGATGGGTGTTGCCGGTGACATCGACCAGAAGATTGCGGAAGATGCGATCGACCAACCAGGGCGGAATATAACCGTCCGGGTCCGGCACCTCGGCGAAGGCAATCTCCATCTCGTATAGGGAATCGTGGCGGGCTTCGTCGAAGCGCGGCGCCTGACTGGTCGGGCCGACGAACAGACCCGAGAACAGATAGGACAGCGAAGGATGGTTCTGCCAGGTGGCGATCAGGCTTCTTAAAAGATCGGGGCGGCGTAGAAACGGGCTGTCCGCCGCCCGGGCGGCGCCGACCACGATATGGTTGCCGCCGCCGGTGCCGGTATGCCGTCCGTCGAGCATGAACTTTTCGGTGCCTAAACGCGACAGTCTTGCTTCTTCGTAGAGCGCTTCGGTGACGGCGACCTGCTCGCGCCAGGACTGCGAGGGATGAATGTTGACTTCGATGACGCCGGGATCGGGCGTCACCTTAATCAGATTGATGCGGGGATCGTAGGGCGGCGGATAGCCTTCGATATGGATCGCCGCCTTCTGTTCGGCGGCGGCATCCTCGATCGCCATCAGAAGATCGAGATAATCGGCGGCATTCTCGGTAGGCGGCATGAATACGCATAGCCGTCCGTCGCGCGGCTCGACGGCAAGGGCGGTGCGTACGCTCGCTCCTTCCACCGGCGGTTCCTGTTCGATGCGGGACAGCCGTGCCGCCCACGCCGGCTCGTCCAGCGCGCTGGCGAAATAGGGTTGGCGATAGGAATCGCGCAACGGCAGCGGCGGCAGAGCATCGAACGGATCGGGCGGCGGAACGAAGGGACGCGCCGTGGGCGGCAGCCAGGGCAGCGCATTCAACGGCAAGCGAAACCCGAGCGGCGAATCGCCGGGGATCAGTTGCAGCCGTCCCGCCCTGATCTGCCACAGTTCGGTGCGCCAGCGTCTGCCGGCTTCGGTGTTCCAGCGCTGCACCGGCAGTACGAATCCGGCCGGCCGGTTCAAGCCCCGCGCAAACACCCGCGCCAACCGCGCCCGTTCTTCGGCATCGTCGAGTTTGGAATCCAAGGGATCGACGTTGGGCGGCAGGTTCTGTTCCGTGCCGAGGTAGTGCCAAGGGTCTTCATAGGCCGTCATGGCGCAGGCCGGATTGAGATCGAGCCGGCGGGCAATGCCGCAGATGAGATTGCGGGCGCCATCGAGCGTCGGTTTGTAATCGGTGCGCTCGACGGCGATCCGGTCGGGATCGCGCCACAGCGGCACCCCGTCGTCGCGCCATAAAAGCGAAAACGCCCAGCGCGGCAGACTTTCGCCCGGATACCACTTGCCCTGGCCGTAATGCAAAAGTCCGTCGGGCGCAAAGCGGGCCCGCAAGCGGCGGATCAGCGTATCGGCCAGTCCGCGCTTGTCCGGCCCCACCGCGGCGGTGGTCCATTCGGCGCCGTCCATGTCGTCGATGGAAACGAACGTCGGCTCGCCGCCCATCGTCAGGCGGACGTCGCCGTCTTTCAGCCGCGCATCGATTCGATCGCCCAGCGCCAGAATCGTCCGCCATGTCTCCGGCGCGTATGGCTTGGTGACGCGCGACGGCTCTTTGATGCGCGTAATCTGCATGTCGAATTCGAAGGCGACTTCGCATTCTTCCAGCGCGCCGTCGATCGGCGCGGCATGGCTGGGATTGGCGGTGCAGGCGAGCGGAATGTGGCCCTCGCCGGCGAACAGGCCGGAGGTCGGATCGAGCCCCACCCAACCGGCGCCGGGCAAATAGACTTCGCACCAGGCATGCAGGTCGGTGAAATCGTGATCGGTGCCGGAGGGACCGTCGAGCGATGTCACGTCGGGTTTGAGTTGAATCAAATAACCGGAAGCGAAACGCGCGGCAAATCCGAGATGGCGCAGGAGCTGCACCAAAAGCCACGCGCTGTCGCGGCAGGAGCCGGAACGCTTGGTCAGCGTTTCCTCCGGCGTCTGGATGCCCGGCTCCATGCGGATGAGATAATCGATGTAATGTTGCAGCCCGGCATTGAGATCGAACAAAAAACCGGTGGTCGGCATTTCCTCGCGCGAAATACCGGCAAGATAAGCCTTGAACGCCTTACCGACCCGCGCCTTGGCAAGGTAAGGCTTCAAATCTTCCAGCACTTCCGGCGCATAGGCGAACGGATACGTCTCGGCTTCGGGATCGAGAAAGAAATCGAACGGATTGATGACGTTTAGTTCGGCGACAAGGTCGACGGCGACGGTCAGATGGTCGGTCTTGTCGGGCACCACCACGCGGGCCAGCCAGTTTGCCTGTGGATCCTGCTGCCAATTGAGGAAGTGCGTCTCGGGGCTGATCTTGAGACCGTAAGCGAGGATCGGCGTGCGGCAATGGGCGGCCGGACGCAAGCGGACGATCTGCGGGCCGAGAGCGATGAGCCGGTCGTAACGGTAACGGGTGCAATGATGTAGGGCGACCTGGATGCTCATTTCCGAAGGCTTTGCTGCAAACGAGTGTGGACTTTCACATCGCGATCGTCCGCTTGGCAAGGGGATGAAACTTCCCAACCCCGAACGGATCGAAATCGAAGCAAATGCCGGAATAACAGCCGTTTTTTTATGCACCGCTCACGGCAACCGCATACCGATTATGCAGCTCCGACGGCATGCGACCGCCGGACATCGAGCTATGGCATTTCGTTGCGATAGGGATGCGCCGGATAGATCCCCACCACCGTCACCTTGGTGGAGAAAAACTGCAATTCCTCCAACGCCAGGCGAACGTTGTGGGCATCGGGATGGCCCTCGATGTCGGCATAGAATTCGGTGGCGTTGAACGAACCGCCGAGCTGATAGCTTTCCAGCTTGGTGATGTTGACGCCGTTGGTGGCAAAACCGCCCATCGCTTTATATAGCGCCGCCGGCACGTTGCGCACCCGAAACAGCACGGTGGTGATCACCGGACGGCCGTCGTTGGGCGGATCGTCGGGTTCGCGCCCGACGATAAGGAACCGCGTCATGTTGTTGGAAGCGTCCTCGATGTCGGGACGCAACACGTCGAGCCCATAGATCTTGCCGGCCAGCGAGGAGGCGATTGCCGCCACCGTCGGATCGTTCAATTCGGCGACATGGCGGGCGGCATCGGCGGTATCGCCCCATTGCTTGTCGGTCAATCCCAGTTCCTTGATCACCCTGCGGCATTGGCCGAGCGCCGGGGCCTGGCTGAACACGGTCTTGACGTTTTCCAGCCTGGCGCCCTTCGGTCCCAACAATTGATGGCGAACGCGGAAGAAATGCTCGCCCAGTATGAACAGACTGCCCTGTTCGTCCTCCGGCGGCACGAAGCCCTTGACGGCGCGGCCGAAGAACCGCATCAGTTGATGAACGTCGGCGATCCGTCCGTAGGTGGAATTTTCCACCGGAACGATGGCAAGATCGGTTTGCCCCGAACGCGCCGCATCGACCGCCGCCTCGAAGGTCGGCCGCGGCATCGCCGCCACCTGCGGCAACGCCTCGCGCGCGGCCAGATTGGCATAGGCGCCCGGCTCGCCCTGAAAGGCGACGGTTCTGGCCTTGGAGATCAGCGTGTCGCTCATTTGCCTTCGCCTTTCGCAATAACGTCTCGGGCATGCGCCAGATCTTCGGGGGTGTCGATGCTGAGAGGAATCTCCTGCGCCTTGGCCACCGCAACGGTCATACCCGCCTCCAGCGCCCGAAGCTGCTCCAGTTTTTCGCGGCGTTCCAGCGGCGAGGGCGGCAGCGAGACGAATTTTTCGAGTGCCGCGCTGCGATAGACGTAGATGCCGATGTGGAACCAGCGCGATCCCGGCCCGTGAGGCGCATCGGCGCGGGTAAAATACAGCGCCCGGCCGATGTCGCCGCGTCCGTTGCCGTTCCAGGCGACCACCGCCTTGGTGGCGTTCGGATTGACGGCCAAAGGATCGCCCTCGGGAATTTCCGCCGCCAGGGTCGAAATGTCGGCGCCGGTCATCGCCAAAGCGTCGGCCGCATCGCGCAAAATATCGGGATCGACCGCCGGCAAATCGCCTTGCAGGTTGACCACCACGTCATGCACCCCGCCCATCGTCTTCAGTGCGGCGAAAATCCGGTCCGACCCCGAAGGCAGATTGGGATCGGTCGGCACCGCCTCGCCGCCGGCCGCTTTCACCGCCGTTACGATTTCGTCTTCGGCGGCAGCCACCACCACCGGCCCGAGACCGGCCTGCACCGCCCGCCGCCAAACCCGCACGATCATCGGCACGCCGCAAATGTCGGCCAGCGGCTTGCCGGGCAGACGGGTGGAGGCCATACGCGCCGGAATGATGACGATCGGGTTCATGGTTAATCCTTGCCAACTTCGGCGATACGCCGCAAAAAGTGGGTCCGATATAGTATCGGATGGGAAACGGAACAACAGCGGGCCGGATCATGGATGCCTGGGAGTGGAACAAGCTGGCGGCAGGGATACTGGTGGTGTTGACCTTCGTGCTGGCGGTCCACTTTGCCGCCGAGGCGATTTTCACCGTGCCGGCGCCCTCCAAACCTGCCTATATCGCCGTGGCGCCCGCGCCGCCTGCCCAGCCCGCCCAGCCGGAAAATTCGCCGCAGGAATAAGCGCTTGTTCCCGGCCGCTGCCGGCGGCAGGGTATCCCCATGAAAAAACCCGCTCTTTTGGCTATTCTGCCCAACGCTTGGAACGGATTGTGGCAGACGAGGCTTACCGACGGCACCATCGACCTGATCCGCTTCGGCAAAAGGCCTTACGATCCGCCCGAAATCGATTATGTGCTCAGCTTCCGCCCACCGCAGGGGTTGCTGAAAACTCTGCCGAATCTTAAGGCCTGTTTTTCGATGGGCGCCGGGGTGGACGGATTTTTCGCCTATGGCGATTATCCGGCCGAAGTACCGTTGGTGCGTTTCAGCGACGACACCCTGTCGGCCGAGATGGCGCAATATGTGCTGATGCACGCGCTGGTCCATCATCGCGGCCAGCGCCGGTTCGATGCGGCGCAAAGCGCGCATGTCTGGGCCCAGGCGATGCTGCCCCGGCGCACCGAAGACACCCGAATCGGCATCATGGGGGCGGGCGTAATCGGCACCTTCGCCGCCGAGATGTTCGTCAAACTCGGCTTTCCGGTGGCAAGCTGGAGTCGCAGCCGAAAAACCCTGCCGGGGATCGAAAGCTTCGCCGGGGCGGACGAATTGCCGGCGTTTTTCGCTCGGACGGACATCGTCGTCTGCCTGTTGCCGTTGACGCCCGGCACCCAAGGCATCCTGAACGCGGCCGCCTTCGCCGCCATGCCGGCCGGCGGGTTCGTCGTCAATGTGGCGCGGGGCGGACATATGGTTATCCCCGACCTGATCGCCGCCCTCGATTCCGGCCATTTGTCGGGTGCTGTGCTTGATGTGTTCGAAACCGAACCGTTGCCGGAAGGCAGCCCGCTGTGGTCTCACCCCAAGGTCACGGTGACCCCGCATATCGCCTCGATTTCGCAGCCGCGGGTTGCCGCCGATTACGTGATGGACGGCATCGCGGCGTTCGAGCGCGGCGAGCGCCCGGCCAACATCGTCGAATTCGGCCGGAAATATTAAGAATATCGGCTTTTCAGCATGGCATAGAGCGCGCGCAAGGCGGTGGCTTCGCCGCCGCGACGCCGCCCCGGTTTGGGCCGGTCGGTCCAAGCGGCAATGTCGAAATGCGCCCAGGTCTTCGCCTTTTCGACGAAGCGGTTGAGAAACAATGCGGCGGTGATCGCTCCGGCGTAGGAATAATCCGGCGTATTGGTGATGTCGGCCACAGTGCTGGCGAGCGTGGATTCGTAGCCGCGCCACAACGGCAACCGCCACATCGGATCGCTTACCTCCGCCGCGCTTTCCATCAACTCGGCGGCAAGCTGTTCGTCGTCGGTGAAAAATGGCGGCAGCTCCATGCCGGTGGCGACACGCGCCGCGCCGGTCAAGGTGGCGATGTCGATCAGAAGATCGGGGGCCTCGCGGTCGGCTTCGGCCAGAAGATCGGCCAGCACCAGCCGGCCTTCGGCGTCGGTATTGCCGATCTCTACGGTGAGGCCTTTGCGGCTCTTGAACACGTCGGAGGGGCGATAGGCGCTTCCCGATACCGAATTTTCCACCGCACCGATCAATACCCTGAGGCGCACCTTCAATTTCGCGCGCATCACCAGATCGGCCAGCGACAACGCCACCGCCGCCCCGCCCATATCCTTTTTCATGGTGAGCATCCCGGCCGAGGATTTGAGATCGTAGCCGCCGGTATCGAAACACACGCCCTTGCCCACCAGCGTAACCTTCGGCGCGGTCGGCTTGCCCCAGGAAAAATCGATCAGCCGGGGCGGCCGGTTCGATCCCCGCCCCACCGCATGGATCAAAGGATAGTTCGCTTTTAGCAGCGCTTCGCCCGCGATCTGCGAAAAATTCGCCTTGTGTTTCGCCGCGACCGCTCTGGCCGCCTTGGCCAACTCTTCCGGCCCCAACAGGTTGGCCGGGGTATTGATGAGGTCGCGCGCAAGTGCCACCGCAGCCGCAATCTGCGATATTTCCGGCACATCGGCACCCTCGGGCACTACCAACTTCGGCTTATCGCGTTCTACCGTCTTCTCCGACACCTTGAACCGGTACAGTCCCAGCGCCCAGGCGAGCGTAATCAGATCGGGCGAAAACCCGTCCGGCCATGTGGCGTAACGATAGGTTCCCGCCGGCAGTTTTTCCGCGAACGCCGCCAGCGCCAAAGGATCGCCACCCGTGCCGAGGCCGAGAACCGCGCAAGAAAGCGCGCCGTTTCCGTCGGGCACCAAGAGCAGTTCTTCGGGCGAAGCGGAAAACCCGGAAGCCTTGAGATAGGCGGCTTCGCACTTGATCAGACCGGCGATGAAGGCGGCAAGGCCGTCTTTCGTTACGGCGTGAAGCGGGACGGCGTTGCGGGCGGTGCGGACAAAAACGGAAAGAGACATGGAAAATCCTTTGAGTCGAACGCAATCGACTCTAAAAAGCCGTAGCTTCGGTCACAAGGCAAAGGATGCAAAATGGCAAAGTACACCCTGATCGTCGGCACCAAGGATTTGTCGAGCTGGTCCCTACGCGGCTATCTGGCGATGCGGACGACGGGCGCGCCGTTTGAAGAGGTGTTCTACCGGTTGGACCGCACCCATCCGCCGCGCCAAGCCGAGGAGCTTAAGCAGTATTCTCCCGCCGCCAAAGTGCCGGTATTGAAGATCGAAGACGGCGGTCGGACGCTGACCGTCTGGGACAGCCTGGCAATCTGCGAAACCTTGGCCGAGCGCCACCCCGAGGCGCATCTGTGGCCGCAAGATCCGTTCTTGCGCGCCCAAGCCCGGTCGTATGCCGCCGAGATGCATTCGAGCTTCCCCGATGTGCGCGACCAACTGGCGATGGATTTTGCCCGCACGCAGACGATGCCCACCTTGCGTCCGGCGACAGCGGCCCAGATTGCCCGCATCCGGGAAGCCTGGTCGACGGCGCTGGCCGCGCACGGCCCCTTCCTGTTCGGGGCCTTTTCGATCGCCGACATTATGTATGCGCCGGTGGTTTCGCGCTTTCTCACCTACGGCGTGGATTTGACGCCGATGCTGGCCGATTATTGCGCGCGCATCATGGCCCTGCCGGCGATGAAGGATTGGCGAAAAGCCGCGGAAGCCGAAATCGCCGCCGGCATTGCTTGATCTGCCCGCTCTCCGCCGGGCGTGGCTCATGCGCCCGGCGGGACATAAATCCTCGAAAATTAAAGGTTTATTGACCGCAATTGTTCATGCTGGGGCGCAAACCATTCGCGCGAGACCGGCGTTATGAACCGCAATCCTTTGCCCACCCGCTGCGCCGTGTTGTTGCTGTCGCTGTCGGCGCTTTCGGCCTGTACCACTTTCCCGGCGAACGACGGAATATCCCCGCCGGCCGTCAAGGCAAGCGCGTTGCCGCCCGCCACCGTCAAGACCGGTCTCGACAAAGCTCATGCACTGCGCGGCGTCGGCGACTATGCTGGGGCAACCAGAATTCTCGGGCAACTTCTGATCGCCATGCCGGACGACGCGCGGATCGTCAGCGAATACGGCAAGGTGCTGACCGAAATGGGCCGCACCAAGGAAGCAATCGATTTTCTGACCCGCGCCGCCGTTTTGTCGCCGACCGACTGGACGGTTCAGTCTTCGCTCGGCGTCGCCTATGATCAGATCGGCGAACCTGCCAAGGCCGCCGGGGCCTATGAGGCGGCGTTGAAATTGAAGCCGGGCGATCCGGGCGTACTCAATAACTATGCCCTGTCGAAGGCTATGGCCGGCGACGCCGCGGCGGCGAAAATTCTGATCGAGCAGGCGGCGGCGCGTTCCGACGATCCCAAGATCAGAGGCAACCGGGCGATGATCGCGTCGCTAAGCGTCACGGCGCCGCCCGCCTTAAAACCGACGGCACGCGCCGAAGAAAAACCTCAACCGCCGCAGGCCGCGCCGACCGGTCGCATTACCGCCAAGATTCTGCCGCCGACCGCCGCCAAAAGCGACAAGGTCGTCGACGCAAAGTATCTGCGTCCGTCGTCCGACAAGCCCGAAACCGTGGCGAAGTCCGGCGATAAGAAGGCGAAAAATCTCGGCACCATACCGGCCCTGCGCTTGACCGCCGACACCCAGTAACAGGTATCCTCAAAGCTTACTCGGGTAGATGTGCGTTGGCGCGTCCGACGGTGCGGTTGTCCATAAGCGGGGGCAAACGGCCTCATCGGCCGCGCACGGCCCCGGGCTTCGGATCAATGCATGATATGCGAGATCTTCATAATGGCCGGGCCGAGAATGACCACGAATAGGCACGGCAGGAAGAACAGGATCATCGGCACGGTCAGTTTGGCGGGCAGCGCCGCCGCTTTCTTTTCCGCCTCGGCCATGCGCATGTCGCGGTTTTCCTGAGCGCAGACGCGCAAAGCCTGACCCAGCGGCGTACCGTACTTTTCCGCTTGATTGAGCGCGGTTGCCACTTGTTGCACGCCTTCGTGGCCGCAGCGCTTGGCCAGATTGTCGAACGCCAAGCGGCGGTCTGGCAAATAGGAAAGTTCGGCGGTGGTCAAGGCGAATTCTTCGGCCAGAATCGGCGAGGTGCGGCCGATTTCGCTCGAAACCTTGGTGAAGGCGGCCTCGACGCTCATACCGGCCTCGACGCAGATCAGCAGAAGGTCGAGCGCATCGGGAAACGCCGACATAATCGATCCCTGGCGTTTGGCGATCATGTTGGAGACGAATACGTCGGGCAGATAAAAACCGACGAGCGCAGAGGCGATCGAAGCGGCGAGCTTCATCATGCCGCCCCAGCCGAGATGGGAGAGCAGAAAAAAGTAGACCAGTCCCGTCGCAAACAGCACAAACGGCATCACGAAACGGAAGAACATGAACACCGTCAGCGGGGTTTGACCGCGCAGGCCCGCCCGCATCAGCTTGTCGCGCGAATCCTCGGATTCGACCAACCGCGCCAGCTTGAACCGATCGACGATCGTCTTCATCAATTTGGTCGAACCGGTGGCCTCGGAACGCAAGGCACCGCGCCGGGCGTTGAGCGCCTCCCGACGGCTGGCACGCAGTTCGTCGCGCCGATTGGCCACCGTTTTCATGCGTGTGGCAAGCGTATCGCGATCGAGCATCGGCAATCCCAACGTCACGATGGTGGCGAAGGCCATAATCGCCGCCGCCGTAGTCGCGAGAAACTGCGGATCGGTCAAAACGGCGATGATGTCGATGTCGAACATGGCGTCTCAATGTTTGAAATTGATCATTTTCTTCATCACCAGGATGCCGATTCCCATCCAGGTCGCGCAGCCGGCCAACAGCAGGTTGCCGAGTTTTTCGGTGAACAACAGCGTAATGTAGTTGGGAGTGGTAAGGTAGACGATGCCCATAACCACGGGCGGCAGCGAGCCGATAATCATTGCCGACGCCTTGGC
The DNA here is from genome assembly GCA_002307315.1 of Alphaproteobacteria bacterium UBA1303. Lineage (GTDB taxonomy): Bacteria > Pseudomonadota > Alphaproteobacteria > Micropepsales > Micropepsaceae > Rhizomicrobium. Next base: position 27,665 of record DBTZ01000052.1, on the reverse strand, counting down.
CTCGGAACTCATCGCCTTGATCTTGCCGATAAGCCGCTTGCGGTCGCGCAAGACGGTGGCAAGGTTGCTCAGCGCTTCGGAAAGATTGCCGCCGGATTTGGACTGAATGGTCATGACGATGCCGAAAAATCCGACTTCCGCCGTCGGCATGCTTTCGTACATCCGCTTCAAGGCCTCGTCCAACGTCAGTCCGAGCTTAAGGCCCTCGGTCAGACGCTTGAATTCGCCGCCCACCGGATCGGCAAACTCCGAAGCAACCACCTTCAGCGCATCGTGAGACGGCAGTCCTGATTTGACCGAACGTACGATCACGTCGATGGCGCCGGCGAAATCATGGGTGAATTTCCTTTCGCGGCGGTTGCCGAGAAATCCGACGACCCAGCGCGGCAAACCGAGGCCGGCGGCGAAGGCGGCCAGCAGAGAAACCGGCAACGTCTGGCCGTACAAAAGACAAAAGACGAACGCGACGGCCGAAGCCCCGGCAGAGGCGATCCAAAACGTCCGGATCGGCGTATCGGGAAAACCCGCCCGGTCGAGCCGGCGGCGCACCGTCATGGTTCGCTTGTTTTCCGCTTTCTTATTGTCGAGTTCTTTGAGAACGTTCTGGATGTTTTTGCGCCGGCCGCCGCCGGAGGCTTCGCTGGTAGCGTGAGGCGTACGCACCGCTTCGCGCCCTGCCAGCGACGCGACACGAGCCTTGGAATTGCCGCCGTCGGCGAAAACGAACGCCGCCCCGCCCAGCGCCAACACGATCAAACCGACGGCAAGTCCAAGCAGCATGTTACACCTGCAACTTGTCGAGGCACTCGGCAAGTTCGCGTTCCATGCCGAAATAGCGCGCACGTTCCCAGAATACCGGCCGCACGATGCCGGTGCCGGCGTGACGGCCGCGGATGCGGCCGGATTCGTCTTCGCCGGTAATCTCGTAGGTCATCAGTTCCTGAGTGGTGATGACGTCGCCTTCGGTACCGATCACCTCGGTGATGGTCGTGATGCGGCGGGAACCGTCGCGCAGCCGTGCGGCCTGAATGATGACGTCGATCGAACCGACGATCATGTCGCGGATGGTCTTCATCGGCAACTGGAAGCCGCCCATAGTGATCATCGATTCGAGACGGCCCATCGCCTCGCGCGGAGAGTTGGCATGCAGCGTGCCCATCGAACCGTCGTGGCCGGTGTTCATCGCCTGCAACAGATCAAACGCTTCGGGGCCGCGCACTTCGCCGACGATGATGCGCTCGGGACGCATGCGCAGGCAGTTGCGCACCAAATCGCGCATGGTGATTTGGCCCTGGCCTTCGAGGTTGGGCGGCCGGGTTTCCAGACGCACCACATGGGGCTGCTGCAGTTGAAGTTCCGCCGCATCTTCGCAGGTGACGATGCGTTCCTCGGAATCGATATAGGCGGTAAGGCAGTTGAGCAGCGTGGTCTTGCCCGAACCGGTGCCGCCCGAGATCAGCACGTTGCAGCGCGAGCGGCCGATGATCGCCAGAAGCTTGGCGCCGGCTTCGTTGATCGAGCCGAAGCGCACCAGATCCTCAAGTTTCAGTTTGTCCTTCTTGAACTTGCGGATGGTGAGCGATGGCCCGTCGAGCGACAACGGCGGCGCAATGACGTTGACGCGCGAGCCGTCAAGCAGGCGGGCGTCGCAAATCGGCGACGATTCGTCGACCCGCCGGCCGACCTGGCTGACGATGCGCTGGCAAATGTTCATCAGTTGGGCGTTGTCGCGGAAGCGGATCGGGGTAAGCTGCACCTTGCCGCTCACTTCGATAAAAACGCGCCCCGCTCCGTTGACCATGATGTCCGAAATGTCGTCGCGGGCCAGCAGCGGCTCCAAAGGACCGTAGCCGAGCACATCGTTGCAGATGTCCTGCAACAGATGTTCCTGCTCGGCAATCGACATCACCACCGCCTTGATCGAAATGATCTCGTTGACGATGTCGCGGATCTCTTCGCGCGCCGAGTCGGGGTCGAGCTGGGCGAGTTGGGCAAGATCGATAGTATCGATCAGCGCCCCGAAGATCATGGTCTTGACCTGATAGTAATCCTCGGAACGGGATTCGGATACATAACCCGGCGCTGCCGCCGGTCTTGATGCGGACGGTTCGAGCGACACAGGCTCGCGCGAGGGCGGGGGCGGAGGCGGAGGCGACCCGAGATCGCGCGGCGGGGGCGGCGCCCCGCGCAGCGGCTTGTTCAAATCGGAACCGGTGCGCTTTCCGAACATCAGGCCCGCTTCTTCCCTTTGAGGAACGACAGCAGCGACGTCGGCTCGCGAACGGACATCGTTTTGCGCCCGGCGATCGCCATCGTCAGCGCCCGAAGACCGTCGATCACCGGCGATTTAATGCCGGTCTCCGCCAGCATTTTGCCGTTGTTCGAAGCCGCGCCGAACAGCGCCGGATCGAACGGCAGCACCGCAGCGGGCGGAAACCCGATGGTTTCGGCAAAATCCTTAAGCGGAATTTCGGGCCGGCGCGGCACGCCGGTTTGATTGAGCACCAGTTTAGGCGGCGCATCGTTGGGCCGGTTCTGCCGCAGCACATCGATCAGGTTCTTGGCATTGCGCAAGGACGACAGATCCGGCGTCGCCGCGATGACGATGTCGTCGGCGCCGATCAGCGTCGCCTTGACCCACGGCTCCCAGGAATGCGGCAAATCGACGATGACATACGGCGCGGTCCGGCGCACCGCATCGAGCACGGACTCGAAAGATTCGAGCGGGGTTTCGAAGGACTGATCAAGCATCGACGGGGCGGTGAACAGCGACAGGGTATCGCTGCGTTTGACCAGCAGGCGATCGAGCAGCGTTTCGTCGAGCCGCTCGGGCGCACTCAAGGCGTCGAACACGCCCTGACCGGGATCGTCGTCGTAATCGAGTCCCAACGTGCCGAACGGTAAATCGAAGTCGACGATGGTGGCGTTGATTTTGATCTCTTCGGCGATGCACCAGCCGACGTTGTGGGCGAGGCTCGACGAACCGACGCCGCCGCGCGCGCCGACGAAGACGACGGTGCGTCCGATCGGGCTGCCGGCGGGATCGGCATAGAGGCCGGAGATTACCTCGATCAAGCGCAAAGGGTCGAGCGGGGCGACAAGGTATTCCGAAGCGCCGCGATGCATCAGTTCGCGGTACAATTCGACGTCGTTGACGCGGCCGATTACGATCACCTTGGTCGAGGGATCGCAGACCTCGGCGAGACTGTCGAGTTCCTCAAGCGCCGCCTGGCCGGACAGTCGCGTCTCGACCAGCAAAAGGTTCGGCGTCACCTGTCCGGTAAAATAGTCGATGGCGGCACGGATGCCGCCGAGCTGCACGGCGGTCTGCGCCTTGGAAAGCCGGCGGTCGGCGAAGGCGCGCTGCAACGCCGCGCCGGTGTCGGGAAACTCGCAGAAGCCGCGGATCGAAATCCTGGGCACACTGCGCTCGGCGCCTCCAAACGGAGTTTGATCATCCGGACTGCGCATATTACCCATCCCCTTCAGCCGCTATTTCTTACCGACGTCGGATACGCTGCCCGACTGAGCCTCGGTCTTGGTCGCCGCGGTAGACTCGCCCTTCTCGTATTTGCCCAGCACAGTGGTGCGCCGCACCGCATCGGCATCGGTCTCGGCACGCGGCCGAATCATATCGTGCGGATCGGAAATCTGCGCGGCGATGTTGCGCTGCACCGCGCATCCGAAATTTTCCGTCGGTTCGTTGGAGGTGGTATAGCCGACATTGTGCGACCAGTCGGCGCAATTCTCCAGCTTGGCGGCATAGCCCATGTAGCCGACCGTCACCTTGCCGTCGTTGGCGTTGGCGCCGACTATAATGCGCGAACGCGGCACGCCCATCGCCGCCAGCTTCTCGCCGAGATAGTCGAGGGTCCGGCTGGAATTCGGCCCCGAAGGAACCGCTATCGAAATCGCGCCGTTGCCTTTTTCGAGGAAGTCGGCGACCAGGGTGCCAAGCCGGCCGGCGTCGCCGGGCGACAAGCCCGCCGAAAGCGACGGCGGTTCGAGCGAAACCATGAAGGCACGCGGCTCGACCTGGATCGGATGATTGGCAACGGGATCGGCGAAACGCATCTCGTCGTCGTTCAACGGGGCGGCACAGGAGCCGGCCAGCATCACGATGGCGACGGAAGCGAAGCGTAAGGCGGCAATCGGTTTCAACATAGCGTCACCTATTGCAAGATAAAGCCGATTTTGCCTTGCGGCGCGATCGGTGTCTTGCCGGAGCTGTAGACCGCATTAAGCCGGCCGAGCAGAACGGTTTCGGGATCGGCGGGAACGACGAAGCCGTCGGTCGGCGCCGCAAGATCGGTTGCCGGCACCGGCTTGACCAGATAAGCGGTAATGATCACCACCAATTCGGTTTCGTTGTTCTGAAAATCGCGGCTGCGGAACAATGCGCCGAGTATCGGCAGATCCTTCAAACCGGGAAAGGCGCTGAGCTGCTGCTTGACCGAATGGCGAAGCAGTCCGGCCACCGCAAAACTGCCGCCCGACGGCAGTTCGACGGTGGTTTCGGTACGCCGCACCGACAAGGCGGGAATGGTGGTCGAACCCGACGACGAGCCGACGGTATAGGTATAGGAACCGTCGTTGCTCAATTCCGACACTTCGCTCGACAATTGCAGCGAAATCCGGCCCGGTCCCAGCACCACCGGCGTGAACGACAAGCCGACGCCGTACTGTTTGAACTCGACCGAAACGTTGCCCGAAGTGTCGCGGCCTGCCGGCACCGGATATTCGCCGCCGGCGAGGAATTTGGCGGTTTCGCCCGACACCGCTACCAGATTGGGTTCGGCCAGCGAATGCATCAGGCCGATTTCCTCCAACGCCTTAAGCGTGCCGGACAGGTTGCCGTTTTTTACCGATACTTGCGACATGTCGCTTAAAGCCGAGCCGACCAGCCCGTAAGGGTTCGAGGTCGAGGCGGCAATTGCGGTGGCACCCAGAATGGTGGTGGACGATTGAGCCAAATCGATGCCGATCTGTTTGGAAATCTGGCGGTTGATTTCGGCAATGCGCACCTTGAGCATCACCTGCTCGCCGCCGCGCACTTGCAGCATGTTGACGACGTTGGCCGCGCCGCCGCCGATGTAATGACCGGCGATATCCTGCGCCCGCGTCGAATCCACCGCGCTGCGCACCGTGCCGGTCAGCACCACCGAACCGTTGACCACCGCCGTCTTTATGCTGGCGTCTGGCATCGCCTCGCCGAGCAGCGAATTGAGATCGCCCGGATCGCGATCGACGTTGATGTCGAGGGTGAGGAGCCGATGCCCAGAACCGTCGTAGAAGAATGCGTTGGCTTGACCCTGCTTTTTGGCGATCAAGTAAATTCGCCGCGGCGATTTCACCACCGCATCGACGATCGCCGGGTTCGACACCAGCGCATCGCGCACTCCGGCGTCGATCTCGATGATGGTGGCGCGGTCGAGCCCCAGCGTCACCCGCTTGTGGACTTCGCCGCCGCCGGTGGCGATGCTGATGATGTTGGGCTCGGGCGTCGATGCGGCAAAGCACGGCGCCGCCATAATCAACGCGATGAGCAGCAGAGGCAGAAACGACGAACGCATCTAATTTCTCCCGCTCATCCTAAGGTCCGGCGGAAAACCGTGAACGATCTTGACTTCGCCGCTTTTTTCGCCGCCGGCAATCGGACGCAACGCCAGCGACAGCGTTCCCATCGCCTGCGCCTTGGCCAGGGACTGAGTTTCGTCCGGCGTCAATTCCAGGGTCGCCGTGCGCGCATCGGCGAGCGGCTTGTCGTCCTTGGCCTGCGCCGACTGATCGATCGCCAGCACCCGCACGTCGGTCAGAACCAAACCGACGCTGACCGCATCGCTGCCGCCGCCGTTGCGGGTGAGCAGAACGTCGACATGGTCGTTGGGCTGAATGAAGCCGCCGGCGATCGACGCGATGGTAACCGCAATCGACACCGCCCGCATGCCGGGCCGCAGCGATGCCGCCATGAAACCGGCGGCGTCGCTTTTGATGATCTTGATTTCCGAGAGCGGCTCGCCTTTGACGATCGGCGTGCGCGCCACCCGGCCCGCCACCAGCGCATTCAAGTCGCCGCCGCCGGAGATCACGTTGCCGCCGACATTGTCTTTCGGCCAGCGTTGCCATTGCACCATGCCGACATCGATCTTCTGACCCGGCGCGATATCGCGCGCGGCGATCAGAACCTCGACCATCGCCACCGGCTTGGGCGCGACGCTGGCTTGAACCTTCTCGACACCGCCGCCGAGGAACGAACGCATTGCCAGGGCCGCGCCTCCCGCAGCGACGGCAGCCAGCAACAAAACGATTAAACGCCGCGTATTCATAAGACCGGCTCCTTTGACAACGATCCGAGCACGGAACCCTTTAGAAAATGCTTAATAACCGGCTGCAATAGCCGTTCGAATACGCAAAAAATCGAGAGAATTCAGCTTCCGACGACGCCCCGGACCAGATCGCATCCGGGCAGAAGCACGATCGCTCCCACCGCCAACGCCACGCCGTAGGGGATGCCGGATCTCTCGCCGTGCAACCGCAGAATCCACCCCTGAGCGGCAAGACGGGCCGGCAACGGAAAGCGCCGCACGAACAGAAGTCCCAAGGTCAATGCGCCGCCGAACAGCGCGGCAACCAGCGCGTACGTCATGAGATCGTGGAATCCCAGCCACAGGGCGGTGGCGGCGAACAGTTTGGCGTCGCCGCCGCCGATCCAACCGAAGGCAAAGAAACCAATGCCGACAATCAGCGCACACAGTCCGGCCGCGGCGTGCAGGCCGATAGCCGCAAACGGCATTGCCGTCGCCGCGGCAAATGCCAAAAACGCCGCCGTCAGCGCCAATGGCAGCCAATTGGGAATGGTGTAGCTGGCCAAATCCCAGATCGCAGCGAGGGCGAGCAGGGCCGGAAACGCCCCAAGAACCAGGATTTCGGCCATGACCGGTTCCCTTGCACTTTAAAGATGCGAACGGCCGCGTTATGCGGCCGCCCGTTTATAGTGCATCCTTAGCCGCCCAGTTTAGTGGCGATCGACCCGAAATTGTCATTGAGTTTGGTGCCGATGGTGCTCAGAGCACCGATGATGACGACCGCGATCAGCGCTGCGATTAGACCGTATTCAATGGCGGTAGCGCCGGATTCGTCGCGCAAGAAACGCGAAAAGAGATTATGCATGAAGACCTCCGCTTGTTGACACCCTAAGATCGTTCGGCATTTTCCCGTTCGCTTGCGGTTTATCGTCCGAACGCAATCAGGCTACGGGCATTGGCTTAATGCGGCCTTAATTCGCCATCTGCCGCCTGACGGGACTTGTGTCGAATAAATACGAAATCGACGCGTGAGGGGGCTTGGTTATAGTTTCTATTAGGGTTTGGTTTACCGCTTTCTTTCTTTTTGCTGAATTCAGCCGATTTTGATTTGGCGGGCGATGTTGGACGCACCCGATACGCACAGCGCAAGATTGTCGGGCTACGTCGCACCGCAAAAGGGCAAATCGCTATCGCCGTCCTTTTATGGGTCAGCCCGCTCGCCAATCCCCCCAGCGTATTTCCTTTCGGGCTGGCAACGCCGATTTTAATTGTGCTGTTCGTGCTGCGCTTGCGGCATTGCGGAAGTCTGCCGGCGTCGAAAACTCTTAATCCCTCCTTAACGCCGGCCGAATAGTCTGTAACAAAATATAAGAGGTGGGATGTTATGCGGTACTATGCGCTATTGGCTGCGGCATTGATGGTTTCGTCGGCTTTCGCCGGCGACGGATTGTTGTCGGTCGCCACCGGCGGCAAACGCACCATCGACTTCGATGCCAAAGTGGCGACCTTCTATATCGCCGATCCCAATATCATCGACGCCACGGCAACCGACGACCGGCACATCGTTCTAATCGGCAAGGCGCGCGGGACCAGCGAAATCTTGGCGCTTGACGCCCAAGGCGCGGAAATACTTCGCAGCCGCGTCGTCGTCGCGCCGGTACAGGTTCGCGCGCGTAAGGACACCGGCGGAACCTTGACGCTGCTACGCGGCTCCGAACACGTCACCTATGCGTGCGGCGATTCCGCCTGCCGGGTCAGCGCGCGCGGCGGCGGTGCCAAGGCCGACGCCGTCGCTCTGCCCTGACGGTTTGTATTACTGCGCCACTCTGAGGTTGGTGATCTGCTTGCCGATGGTGACGAAGGCCGAGGTAATCTGATTGGCCGCGGTCAGCTCGAAATACTTGCTGGTGTCGCTGGCGCAGCTTTGCAGTATCGCCGACGACCCCGACATCACCAATACCGTGTAGATGGTGACGCCGTCGGCCTTGGCGTTGGCGCAGACCTTGGCCATGCGGGCATCGACGTTGCCGCCGTCGTAATAGCCGGTCCCGTACCAACGGTCCTGGGTATTGAGGCCGTCGCTCAACAGAATGACGATGCGGCTGGTACCGTCGGGCAAGGACGGCGGCGACATCGGCAAGCCTTGGGTCATGGTCTGCCAACCCCACGCCAGGCCAATGGTCTGATTGGTGCTGCCGCTGGCGACCATCGAATCGATCTTGTTGTTGAAAACGGTCAAATTCGAACTGGCGGATGTGCCGACCGAGGTCAGCGCCATGATCGAGGCGCTGGGGCAGCCCGGCGAATTGTCCGCCGGAAAATAGGTCGACGTCGATGTCGGCGTGGTGTCCATGACGTCGTAATTCTGATCGCGATCGGCAACGCAGCCGCCCCAGGTCGTGGTGGAATTGGATACCCAAGTATGGGTGTATCCGCCTTTGCCGTTGCTGACGCTGTTGAAACAGCCGTTGTAGTAATGGCCGGATGTAGTGGCACTGGGGCAGATGTAGCCCTTGTAGGTTCCGCTCGACGGAATCTTGTCGAGGCAGTCCGTATTGCCGTCGGAATTGTTGTTGACGTTGCAGTGGACGTTGTTGGCCGTCGGCGTGACGCATCCGAACGAACTGGGATCGGAGGTGCTTTTGGTGAACGGGCAGGTCGAACCGGGTCCGACGTTCGACGAAACCGTTACCGACGGCGCGGCCGAGAAATAGGTGAAACTGATCCAGCTCGGTGCGGTCGAGGAGGTGTAGTTGAGCTTGACGTTGCGCGCAAACGGCACGACCGAAACCCGCACGTCGCCGTCGGTCGTGGCGGCATTCTGCAGCATGGTCAGCAACTGCTTGGAGGCGCTCTTGAGCGCCGTTATCTTATCGCCGGCCATCGATCCGGTGTTGTCGAGCACCAGCGACACCCACAGCTTGATCTGCCCCCATACCACCGTGGTCGAAGTGGCGATGGGAATGGTACCGATGCCGGCAAGTTTGATGAAGATCGTCGGCACGCTGCACGAGGCGGCGATGACGATCTGCTGGCTCGATGTCGTCACCGTAAGAGTGGATACGGTGCCGTAGGAGGAATCCAACTTATAGTTGGCGGAGAAGAAGTTCTGCGCCAGCGTTTTCATTTGACTGGCGGACAGCCCGCTCGACGATCCCACCGCCAGTGCCGCGGCGTCGAGTGCGCTCGACATCTGCGAACGGACGATCATGGCGCGGGTGAAATCGATGCCCGCGCCGGTGGCCAGGATCATCGGCACCAAGGCCAGTGCGAACACAATGGCGATGTTGCCGCGCCCGTCGCCACGGAAGGCGCGCAACCGGCAAATCAATCGTCGCAAACCGCCGAGCATTCGTTACTCTCCACCTTCCGGCGGAATATTCCGCCCGAACAACGGGAATTTCCGCATTCAAAGCCGATACTGGTTAGCGAACGGTTAGCGACGGACGACCGATAAAGTTTTTATTGACGTTACTTTGCGCTTTTTCCCGATACGCCGGTTCCGGCAACATCCGGGCAAAGCCGGTGCCGCTATAATGCCGCCGGACAATCGAAATATAGGCTTCGATCTTTGCGTGCCATCGGAACCAAGCGGAAGAAGAAGGTGCTGCGCAAGATTCTCACGCGCATGCGCCGCCGCCGCAAGTCGGGGTCGGTGGCGATAGAGTTCGCCATGATTGCGCCGGTCATGTTCGTCCTTATCATCGGACTGATCGAGGTCGGCGTCGTCTTCATCGGCCAATTCATGCTGCAAGACGCAATCAACGAGGCGGCACGCCAAATTCGCACCGGGCAGATCGCCTCGCTGGGCACGACTAAAAGTCAGTTTCGCCAGAACATCTGCGACAAGGTCGGCGTAATTCTTTCCTGCGACAGCAACCTTTTGATCGACGTCGAGTCTTTTTCGAGTTTTTCGACGGCAAGTTTTACCAACCCGCTGAAGGCCGACAAAACGCTTAACACCAGTCTCAACAATTATTCTGCCGGCGACGTGTGCAACGTGGTCCTGGTGCGCGGCTTCTACACCTGGAACGTCGTTACCCCGTTGCTTTCGACTTTTTTGGTCAATATGGCGAACGGCAAACATCTGATTTCGGCCGCCGCGGCCTTTCGCAACGAACCCTACAACACGAGCGTTTCGGGATGCTGACGCGACCGATCCGTTTTCTGAAAAACACCCGGGCGACCGTAGCGGTGGAGTTCGCCTTCATCGCGCCGGTGCTGTTGCTTCTATTCTTCGGCGCCATCGAAATCACCGACGCGCTCGACGCCCGCGCCCGGGTCAGCAACGCCGTCTCCACCGCCGCCGATCTGACCGCGCAAGCCTCGACGGTTACCACCAGCGATCTTGCCAATGTCGCCGGCGCGGTTGCCGCCATTCTCTATCCGCACGCTTCCACCAATGCCGGCATCGTCATTTCCAGCGTTGTCGACAACAATACCGGCAACGGCGCCGTCGCCTGGAGCTATGCCTCGAACAGTTCGATCGCCGCTAAACGCGCCACCGGCACCACGGTCAGCCTGCCGAGCGGATTGGTCACCTCCGGTTCCGGACAAAGCGTCATCGTGGCGGAAATCGTCTACAAATACGCCCCGCCCACCACACAGTTCATCACCGGCGTTATTTCGATGACCGGCACGTTCTATTCCCGTCCGCGACTATCCACCACGGTAACATGCAGCAATTGCAATTAGCTGCAGTCTGGATGCGCCTTACGCACCTTTGAGCATCCGCGTCGTCTGCCGTGACGCCGAAAACGCTTCACACTCTGCGGGAAGCGCTCTAGAAAGGCGCGCGTTTTTCAGACAGATCGTCGGGCCAACAGGCAACATGACAAATCGTTTACTCGAGCGCGCAGCGCTGCACAAACCTGCCAACACCAGGCGTGGAGCGCTGGAGCGCCTGTTTACCCTTATGTTTCAGGGGTTCGTTTACAATCAGATATGGGAAGATCCCGATGTCGATCTGGCGGCGCTGTGCATCGAGCCGCATCATCGCATCCTCACCATCGCTTCGGGCGGCTGCAACGTACTCAACTACCTTGCGGCCGATCCCGCCGAAATCGTTGCCGTCGACCTTAATCCCAATCACGTAGCACTGACCCGTCTGAAGCTGGCGGCGCTTGCCGACCTGCCTAATTTCGAGGCATTCTTCCGTTTCTTCGGCGAGGCCAACAATTCGGGCAACCGCCGCGCCTACGACCGCTTTCTTTCCGCCAAGGTCGATTCCGTCACCAGAGCCTACTGGGAAAAGCGCGTTTTCCTGCGCGGGCGACGGATCAATATGTTCGCACGCAACCTCTATCGCTACGGGCTCCTGGGCCGCTTTATCGGCGTGCTGCACGCGGTGGCCAAGCTGCACGGCAAAAAACTCGAGCACATGCTGGAGGCGAGGAACCCGGCCGAACAACGCGCCGCCTTCGATCGGTTGATCGCGCCCTTGTTCGATAACAAATCGGTTCGGTTCTTATCGAAGAGCCCGATCTCGTTGTACGCGCTGGGCATCCCGCCGGCGCAATACGACGAACTGGTCCTGGCCTCCGGCGGCAATCCGATCGCGACCTTGCGCGAACGGGTGGAACGGCTGGCTTGCGACTTTCCCATTCGCGACAATTATTTCGCTTGGCAGGCGTTCGGCCGCGGCTACGACGTAAACACGCGCAACGCCGTGCCCGCCTACCTCAGGCGGGAGGTCTACGACGTCATCCGCCACCGCGTCGACAAAGTGCAAGTCCACAACGCCTCGCTGACCGATTTTCTCGCCCGTCAGCCGGCCGCAAGTCTGCACCGCTTCGTGTTGTTGGACTCCCAGGATTGGATGAACGACACCCAGCTTACCGCACTTTGGACCGAGATCGATCGCGTCGCCGATACCGCGGACGCCCGCGTGATCTTCCGCACTGCCGGAACGGATTCGCCCCTGCCGCACAGGCTGTCGGAAGCGTTGCTCGCACCCTGGGTCTATCAGGAAGAGAAAAGCCGCGACTTCCACGCCCGCGACCGCTCCTCCATTTACGGCGGCTTCCACGTCTATGTCCGCAAGGCTAAACCATGAACCCGCCGGACCATGCCGCGCTGATGGACGCCATCTACCATTATCAGCGCTATATCTATGACTTAACTAGAAAATATTATCTTTTCGGCCGCGACCGGCTGATTAGGGAACTGAACCTCGCACCGGGGGCGAGACTGGTTGAAATCGGCTGCGGTACCGCCCGAAATCTCATCAAAATCGCCAAACGTTATCCCGAAGCCAAGCTGTTCGGGCTGGATGCGTCGCAAGAGATGCTGAACACCGCAGAGCAAGCGGTTCGCAAGGCAGGACTGGAAGGGCGCATCCGCCTTGTCCATGGACTTGCCGAGACGCTGTCGCCCGCGCTGTTCGGCGAAACGGCCGCGTTCGATCGGGCACTGTTCTCTTACAGTCTGTCCATGATTCCCGATTGGAAAACGGCCATCGAAACCGCTCAAGCCGCATTGGCGACCGGCGGGCAGGTCCACGTGGTGGATTTCGGCGATCTGGCGGGGCTGGGCCCCGGAAAAGGGGTGTTGGCGGCGTGGCTGCAGGTGTTTCACGTCCATCCGCGGATCGAGCTGCTGCACAGCTTCGAACAACACGCCCCGAGCCGCCTGCGCATCCTGCCCGGACGCTATGCTTTCTTGCTGACGATTGACGTTAACGATGTTTTTGGCTGGGAAACAATGGCGTAACCGATGTTGCCCATACACCACATGAAACGTCCAAATGCCGCCCTTCGGGGAAGATCGTTAGACAGACACTTACTAACCTTGTCATAATGGGCCATTAACTCTTGGTGGAAATTTTAGGGATTCGAGGGCTGTTCGGCTATCGGATTTCGGAAGAGAGGAAAGATGAAACTACGTTCGATGGTTATGGCATGTGCAGCCACAGTGGCCCTTTGCGGAGTGGCGCTGGCGAGCGATGCTACGGGCTGGTACGTCGGTTTTGGCGGCGGCTACGACATCTTGCAGAAGCAGAGTGTGGGTCTGTTCGGGACGAAGACCGCGGACATTAAAGTGAAGTTCGATGGCGCAGCGGCGATCGTCGGTTCGGCCGGCTATCGGTTTACCGATCATATCCGCCTCGAAGGCGAGCTCGGCTATACGATCCACCATGCCGACTACGGCTATTCGAAGACGTTGGCGGTCCGCGGTCATGAGGTTTTCTCCTCGCTGATCGTCAACGCTCTCTACGATTATGCGCTGACGCCCAAATGGGGTCTCACCTTCGGTGCCGGCTTGGGCTTCAACGCCATCAATGCCCGGCTGTACAATACCTATGACACCAGCACCTTCAAAGGCAGCAGCGACGGCGCAGTCGTGCAGGGTATCGCCGGGGTGACGTATTCGCTGAACGATCATACCGATCTCGGCATCGATTATCGCTATCGCTACCATTTCGGCCAGAGCTCGTTCGGCGGCGATACTTTAGCGATATCCGATGGCTATAACCGGGCAGGCATCAAAGGCATTTCCGAGCATCTCTTCCTGTTCAACGTGCGGTATTTCCTGTCGTCGCCGCCGCCCCCGCCGCCGCCCGTCATGGCGCCGCCGCCGCCGCCGCCTGTTATGGCACCGCCGCCCCCGCCGCCGGTGACGACGTACATCGTCTTCTTCGACTTCAACAAGTCGAACCTCGATCCCAAGGCGCAGGAAGTTGTCGCTCAGGCGGTCAAGACCGCCAACGCGAACGGCTTCGTCAAGGTGGTGGTAACCGGCCATACCGACACCGTCGGCTCCGACAAGTACAACCTGACTCTGTCGGTCGCTCGCGCGCAGTCGGTCAAGGATGAAATGGTCCGCCTCGGCCTCGGCACCGACGGCATCGCCATCCAGGGCAAGGGCTTCCACGATCCGCTGGTTTCGACCGACAAGAACGTCCGCGAACCGCAGAACCGCAGAGCCGTTATCGACCTCGGAAAATAAGGTATCGTTTCGAACGGACAAACGAAGGGCGGGTCGCAAGACCCGCCCTTTTCTTTCTTGCCCGGGCAGCAGGACCGAACCGGCCACGCACAAAATTCGTTTTATTTTTCCTTAGCTTGCTCTACCGCCGACGACGCCGCACCGGCCGGCGGGATCGCCGCCTCCGCCACCCGCAACGGATTGGGCTCCGGTACGATATCCGGGATCGGCGCCAATCTGGTGGCCATCACCGAGCATTCTTCGACCGGCCAAGCGAAATCCTCCACCGCCGTGCCGGCGACAAACCCATCCAACTCGGCGGATTTAGCGGCCAACGCGGTTTGCGCCTTGGCGGCGGCAGCGGCGCAAAAATTGGGCGCGTGCTGAATGCGGCGAAGCTCCGCCTTGCTTGCCAAACCGGTCTTGAACGAATTGTACTCGGCGTCGCCCTTTCGCCCCATCAACCGGCGGAACATTGTCAGCATCGTCTTGTCGTATTTGCGCAAAACGGCGTTATGGACGGTCTGGAAGCTGTTGTAGTTGGCCCGCGCCGCATCTCCGCAGGTCAGTGCCGCATCCATCAGCTCCTGCTGCACGGCGATAATCCGCATCGCCGAATTTTCGGCCGAACTGGCGCATATAGCCGCCCCGGCAGATTTGCGCCCCCCTGCGCTTGCGCCCGCGGCGAGGATCGCCAGCGCACATCCGCCCATAAGCAATTTTCTTGCGATACCCATACGACACCCCGTTCCGATTTCTGGCAAGCTTTTAGCCGAGCATAGCCCGGCTTGCAGGGGGACGCGACTCCAAAGCGAACCATTGCCGATGGATATCCCGGCGGACGATTCTGGCCTCTTTCCCCGGCCCTCCGCATCTTGTATTGCATCGTCCGGACGGGACGTCCGTCCGAAGAAGATTACGTTACGGCCAAAGTCAGGGATCGAAGATCATGTCGTACAAAGTCGCCGTTGTCGGCGCGACCGGCAATGTCGGACGCGAGATGTTGAGCGTGCTGGCCGAGCGCCAGTTTCCCGTATCGGAAGTGGTGGCGCTGGCGTCGACCAAGTCGGTCGGCGTCGACGTGTCGTTCGGCGACGGAACGCTTAAAGTGCATGCGCTCGATTACTACGATTTCCACGATACCGACATCGCCTTGATGAGCGCCGGCGGCAAGGTTTCCAAGGAATGGGCGCCGAAAATCGCCAAGCAGGGCTGCCTGGTGATCGACAATTCCTCGACTTGGCGGATGGACCGCGAATGTCCGCTGGTGGTGCCGGAAGTGAACGCATCCGCGCTGGATTCGATCCCGAAGGGCATCATCGCCAATCCCAACTGTTCGACCGCCCAGCTGGTGGTGGCGCTCAAGCCGCTGCACGACTACGCCCACATCAAGCGCGTGGTGGTGTCGACCTACCAGTCGGTGTCGGGTGCCGGCAAGGCGGCGATGGACGAGTTGTTCCGTCAGACCCGCGCGATCTATGTCGCCGATCCGATCGAAAAATCGAAGTTCACCAAGCAGATTGCCTTCAACGTCATTCCCCATATCGACGTCTTCATGGACGACGGCTACACCAAGGAAGAGTGGAAAATGAGCGTCGAGGTGCAGAAGATCCTCGACCCCGACATTCAGCTCACCGCGACCTGCGTGCGCGTGCCGGTATTCATTAGTCATGCCGAGGCGGTCAATATCGAGTTCGACAATCCGATCACCGCCGCCAAAGCGCGCGAGATCCTGCGCGAGGCGCCGGGCTGCCTGGTGATCGACAAGCACGAGGACGGTGGCTACATCACCCCGATCGAAACCGCGGGCGAGGATGCCACCTACATCAGCCGCATCCGCAAAGACCCCACCGTCGAACACGGCCTTAATTTATGGTGTGTGTCCGACAATTTGCGCAAAGGGGCGGCGCTGAACGCGGTACAGATCGCCGAATGTCTGAATAATCGCGGCTTGCTCAAGAAAAAGGCCTGACGGGATACCGTCGGCCGGCGCCTTCTCGAACGCGCGCAGAGTACCTATATTACCGGGCGAAGGATAACTTTCGCCCGGTATGTTCGACCCGCTGATCGACACCACGCTGCTTATCGTCGCCGGCATCGTATTGGTGCGGTTCTGGCCGAGGATTTATGCCCGGCTGAAGCGGATCGACGATGCCAATATCGCCCGCATCCGCCAGGAACGCGAAGACCGGCGCGATCGCTTCGCCCATTTCCGTCATACCCTCGACGTCGCGTCCGAACAGGTCGACGAAATCCGAGAATATAAGACCCGGGACGAGCGTACCGGCACGCCGGTGACCCGCTATTTGTTCGACGGCGATACGTTCGCCAGCCGCGACGAGGCCGAGCGAACACGGGCGGAAAAGGTCGGCGACATCGCCCGCGGCTTCTATCGCGATTTGCCGCGCGCGCTGGTCGAGCGACGCGAGGACGGAAAATTGCGATAAAAATCAGTCGCCGACGCGCATCAGGCAGCGGCGCAAAGGGCCGATGGCATCGATTGCCGCCAGGCCGAGATCTCGCGCCAGACGCAGCGGCGGAATGTCGTTGGAAAATATCCTGTCGATGGCATCCATGGCGAGGCCGGCAGCGGCATCGGCAGGCCGGCGGCGACGCCGATAGCGCAACAGCAGCGACGGATCGCCGGGATCAAGACCGACCTTAACGCCTTCGCTTACGATTTCCGTCAACGCCGCAGCGTCCTCAAGGGCGAGATTGAAATTCTGTCCCGCCAGCGGATGGATGGCATGCGCCGCATCGCCTAACAGCGCAAAGCGCGGGCCGACGAATTCGCGCGCCAGCGCTAGCTTCAACCGATAGCTCCAGCGTTGCGGCTCCGAATGGATCTGTCCGAGCCGGTTGCCGACGCGTTGTTGGATTTCCGCATCGAACGCCGCTGCCGGCAGTTCGAGGAGGGCTTGCGCATGTGCCGGCCGTTCGCTCCACACCAGCGAGCAACGCTGCCCCGTCATGGGAAGTACGGCAAACGGCCCGGCGGGCAGAAAATGGTCGCAAGCGACGCCGCCGTGAGGCTTGTCATGCCTTATGGCGACGACGATGGCGGTTTGATGGTAATCGCGCGTCACCGCACCGATGCCCATCAGGCCGCGCAGCCGCGAGGCGCGCCCATCTGCGGCGACCGCGAGCAACGTGCCTAATATTTCGCCATTTTCCAGCACTGCCCGCATTTCAAGCGTTCCGGGGTCGAGCGCTGCAATCGCGCCGACGATACGTTCGACGCCGGCCCAAGCCGCCGCGGAGCCAAGAGCGGCCAGGATGTGGCGGTTTTCGACGATATGACCGAAGGGCCTGTCATCGCCGCGGGCGGCGGCATCGAGGCGCAATTGCCGCGGCGACGGTGCAAGACCGGGTTTTGCGTCGGTCACCAGTACCTGCCGGATCGGCTCGGCGTGCGGAGCGACGGCCTCCCAGACGCACAGATTTGCCAATAGCCGCTGCGTACGTAACGTCAGCGCCGTGACCCTGCCGTCGAAGGCGTCCGCCCCCGCCTCCTTCTTGGGGTCGACCACGGCCACGGCAAAACCTGCCTTAGCCAGCGCAATGCTTAAGCCCAGGCCGGCCATTCCCCCGCCGCCGATCAATACGTCGTAGCGCTTCGTCATGCTGCCGTTTTTCATGCGCCGGTTGTTTAGTCAATGTAAACAATTTTTCCCAAAAGGATCGTTTGATTACATTTTTTGCACTTAGTTTAGGAAATTATCACTCCCGCAGATGTCGAAAAAACGACAAATGCATATATTTCAAATGGTTATGCAATTTTCAAAAACGGCACAGTAATTGATAGGTAACTAAAATTCGGAAACCAGCAGGAAACAAACGATGAAACTGATCATGGCGATCATCAAGCCGTTCAAGCTCGACGAAGTCCGCGAAGCGCTGACGGGTTTGGGCGTGCAGGGCATGACCGTTACCGAAGTCAAAGGGTATGGGCGGCAGAAGGGGCATACCGAAATCTACCGCGGCGCGGAGTATGCGGTGAACTTTCTTCCGAAGCTGAAAATCGAAATCGCGGTGAAGTCGGATATGGCCGATGCGGTGACCGAGGCGGTCGCAGCCAAGGCCAAGACCGGCCAGATCGGCGACGGCAAGATCTTCGTGAGCGACATCAGCCACGTCGTGCGCATCCGCACCGGCGAAACCGACAACGACGCTTTATAAGCGATCTGCTATCTGAAAGGGGTATGTGTATATGAGCATTTTCCGATTTAAACAGCCGTTGCTCGCCGCACTTTGCGGCGTCGGCGCGCTTGTCTTAAGCGCCACAGGCGCGCTGGCCGCCGACGCGCCAAAGCTCGACACCGGCGACACCGCCTGGATGCTGACATCGTCCGTCGTGGTGCTGATGATGACCATTCCCGGCCTGGCGCTGTTTTATGGCGGCATGGTCCGGCGTAAAAGCGTTCTGGCGGTTCTGGCGCAATGCTTCGCCACGACCGGGCTGCTGACCATATTGTGGGTCGTCGCCGCCTATTCGATCGCCTTCAAAACCAACGGCAACGCCAGCTTCAACATGTTCTTCGGCGATCTCAGTTATCTGTTCCTCAAGCCGATGACGCCGGCCTCGCTGTTCGGGACCATTCCGGAATCGGTATTCGTCTTTTTCCAGATGACCTTCGCCATCATTACGCCGGCGCTGATGGCCGGCGCGGTGGCCGATCGCATGAAGTTTTCCGCCTTTCTTTGGCTGATGGGCTTGTGGCTTATCCTGGTCTACGCGCCGATTTGCCATATGGTATGGGCCGGCGGCTGGATCGGCGCGGCGGGCGCCCTCGACTTCGCCGGCGGCACCGTGGTGCATATCAACGCCGGCACCGGCGCGCTGGTCGCCTGCTTGGTTCTCGGGCCCCGCATCGGCTACGGCTCCGAAAATATGGCGCCGCACAACATGATCCTGTCGATGATCGGCGCTTCGCTGCTGTGGGTCGGTTGGTTCGGTTTCAACGCCGGTTCGGCGGTTGCCGCCGGCACCACCGCCGGGATGACGGCGCTTGCCACCCAAATCGCCACCGGCGCCGCCGCTCTGTCGTGGATGTTCGCCGAATGGCTCATCGGCAAAAAGCCTTCGGTGCTCGGCATGATCTCCGGCGCCATCGCCGGCTTGGTGGTAATCACGCCCGCCTGCGGCTTCGTCGATCCGGTCTCCGCCCTCATCATGGGTCTGCTCGGCGGCGCGGTTTGCTATTTCTCGGCGGTGTGGGTCAAGAAATGGTTCGGCTACGACGACTCGCTCGACGCTTGGGGCGTACACGGCGTCGGCGGGATGCTGGGCGCCATGCTGACCGGCGTGTTCGCCTCGAATGCCATTAACCCGGCCGCTCACGGTTGGTTGTTCGACGGCAATCTCAATCAAATGTGGATTCAGTTCCTTGGCGTCGCCGGCACCTTCGTTTACAGCGGTATCATGACCTTCATCATTCTCAAGCTTCTCGACTGGACCATCGGTCTCAGGGTGAAGCCGGAAGTCGAAGTCGAAGGTCTCGACATCAACCTTCACGGCGAGACCGTGCGCGGCTGATTTCCCCAAGCGGTCTTATCCCGCCAACTTGCAAAGGGCGTCCCCGATGGGGGCGCCCTTTTTTTTGCGGATTTTCATTCGTCGATAATGATGCTTTTTTAGGCGGATATTTTATTTAGATTAAAAAATGTGCAGCATTGGCCATTTACAGGCTATGCCAAGATATTGCGCTTTCTGCACAATGTTTAGTCAATTCAAACACTTAATAAAGTTGTAGCAATCGGCACAATTCTTGATGAAAAGTAACTGGCCGAAACCAACGGGGAAAAAGCAATGAAATTAATCATGGCGATCATAAAGCCGTTCAAGCTCGATGAAGTGCGCGAAGCACTGTCCGGCTTAGGCGTGCAAGGCATGACCGTAACTGAAGTCAAAGGCTATGGGCGTCAAAAGGGACACACCGAGATTTATCGCGGTGCCGAGTATGCAGTGAATTTTCTGCCCAAACTGAAAATCGAAATTGCGGTGAAGTCGGAGGTGGCCGATGCGGTAATCGACGCTGTCGCATCCAAAGCCAAAACCGGCCAGATCGGCGACGGCAAGATCTTTGTGACGGCACTGAGCCATGTCGTCCGCATCCGCACCGGCGAAACCGACGGCGACGCATTGTAAGCGGCGGCGCCAGAAGAAATAACAAGGGGAAAAACGAATGAAAGTCTCGATGTTACAAAAAATCTCGCTTGCCGCGTTGGCGAGCGCCGGCGCGCTGATCTTAAGCGCCGGCAGTGCTTTCGCCGCCGACGCGCCGAAGATCGACTCCGGCGATACCGCTTGGATGATCACCTCCAGCGCCCTGGTGCTGCTGATGACCGTTCCCGGCGTGGCGTGTTTCTACGGCGGTCTGGTGCGCAAGAAGAACGTTCTCGATACGATGGCGCAAAGCTTCGGAACCACGGCATTGGTAACCGTGCTGTGGATGGTCGTCGGCTATTCGCTGGCCTTCAAGACCAACTCCGATGCCAGCGTCAACCAGTTCATCGGCGATTTAAGCTATCTGTTCCTCAAGCCGATGACGTTGACCTCGGTTTCCGGCACCATTCCGGAATCGGTGTTCATGTTCTTCCAGATGACCTTCGCCATCATCACTCCGGCGTTGATCAGCGGCGCTTTGGCCGACCGCATGAAGTTTTCGGCCTTTTTGTGGTTCATGGGTCTGTGGTTGATCTTCGTCTATGCTCCGATTGCCCACTGGGTCTGGGGCGGCGGCTGGTTGATGACCGCAGGCGCACTCGACTTCGCCGGCGGTTCGGTGGTGCATCTCAATTGCGGTACCGCGGCCCTGGTCACCTGCCTCGTGCTCGGCAAGCGCATCGGGCTCGGCACCGAGAACATGGCGCCGCATAACCTGACGCTTTCCGTGATCGGTGCGTCCCTGCTGTGGGTCGGCTGGTTCGGTTTCAATGCCGGTTCGGCGGTTGCCGCCAACTTCAATGCCGGCATGGCCGCCGCGGCGACTCAAATCGCCACCGGTGCCGCTTCGCTGTCCTGGATGTTCGTCGAATGGCTCATTGCCAAGAAGCCTTCGATTCTCGGTATGACCTCCGGTGCGGTTGCGGGTCTGGTCGCCATTACTCCGGCTTCCGGTTTCGTCGATCCTACCGGTGCGTTGATCATCGGCCTCGCCGCCGGTGTGGTCTGCTACACCTCGTCGGTGTGGGTCAAGAAGTGGCTCGGCTACGACGACGCGCTGGACGCTTGGGGCGTACACGGCGTCGGCGGTGCGCTGGGTGCGCTTTTGACCGGTGTGTTCGCTTCGAACGCGATCAACTCGGCCGCGCATGGCTGGCTGATCGACGGCAACGCCCATCAGATGGTGCTTCAGCTCGAAGATGTCGGCGCCACGTTCGTCTATAGCGGCATCGTCACCTTCATCATTCTCAAGCTGATCGATTGGACCATCGGTCTGCGGGTTTCCCCAGAGGTGGAAGTCGAGGGTCTCGACATCAATCTCCACGGCGAAACGGTGCGGTAATCCAC
Organism: Alphaproteobacteria bacterium UBA1303; assembly: GCA_002307315.1. Classification (GTDB taxonomy): domain Bacteria; phylum Pseudomonadota; class Alphaproteobacteria; order Micropepsales; family Micropepsaceae; genus Rhizomicrobium. The sequence goes on along the minus strand of DBTZ01000052.1, from coordinate 5,921 downwards.
GTCGCTTTAACTTTCTTCCTGGACTTGCTGGGGCGCTCCTTCCGGGGCGCCCCTTTTCTTTTCCCCGCCGGCCCGAAACGGCGCGGCATCCGGCACACCGGCGAACATGTCCGGCAAGGATGAAAAACATAAAATTAACCATCCCCCTGGCGTGTCAACAATTTATCAACCATTATGAATCTTATTAACGGTCGGAGAATTCGGACTGCGGCAAGGAAGGCTGCAAAAGCATGATCGACGGCATTTACCAACCACGTCCGCGCGGCAGTGCCTTTGCCGATGCCCTGGCAGACGCCCGTCGTGCGATCAGCCGGCTGATGCGCCATCTCGCCTTCCGCGGCGCCGGGGCGACGGTGTTGATCCTGTCTTTCGTCATCCTCTTGTCGCTGCTTTCCTACGATCCGTTCGATGCCAGCCCCGACAATGCCGCCGGCGGGGACATCGGCAATTGGATGGGCCCCTTGGGCGCTACCGCCGCCGATCTGCTCCTAAGGAATTTCGGCTTTGCCGCCTATGCCTTCCTGCTGCCGATGATGGTGTGGGGGTGCCGGGCCTTCATGGGGTGGCAGCTGTCCTATGCCGTAGGGCGCGCCTTCGCCTGGCTGATCGGCACACCGACGCTGGCGGCCGGTCTCGGCCTTCTGCCGCGCATGGAATCCCTGCCGGCGGGCGCTGGTGGCCTGGCAGGCCTGGCCGCCGTGGTATTGTCGCATAATCTGGGGCTAACCACCGGCCAAACATGGCTGGGGTTCGTTTTGCCGTTTTTGCTACTTTTGCTCGGCGCGGTCCTTGTGTTTCTCGCCGCCGACTTGCGCCTCAAGCCGATCTTGAGAACGGCCGCGAACGTACCTGCGACGGCGTATTGGCTCGGTCAAAAGCTGAAATCGCTGAAGCTTCCCTTCCGGTTGCCGTCCGTCCGGGAGACAGACGAGGACGTGGACGAGGAGTATGAAGAGTATACCGAAAGCGAGCCGGAAATCGCCGGTCCGAAGTTGGGGGCTGCACCCGAGCCCTTGGGCCACGAGACCGGCAAGAAGTTGGTCAAACGCGAAGCCAAGCGCAAGGAAACGGGTAGCCGGACGCGCCAAGGCGCGCTCGATTTCGGCACCGGCGATTATCGCCTGCCGGCGCTGGAACTCTTAGCCGAGCCCAAGCACATCAAAGACAACAGTTTGAACGACGAGGCTCTGCAGGAAAACGCCCGGATGCTGGAGGCGGTGCTGTCGGATTTCGGCGTCAAGGGCCGGATCAACGCGGTGCGCCCCGGCCCGGTGGTGACGCTGTACGAGCTCGAACCTGCCGCCGGGGTAAAATCCTCGCGCGTTATCGCGCTGTCGGACGACGTCGCCCGCTCGATGAGCGCGGTCGCCGCCCGCATCGCCGTCATTCCCGGGCGCAACGTGCTGGGCATCGAGCTGCCGAACCATACCCGCGAAACCGTGTATCTGCGCGAGCTTTTGGCCAGCAACGAATACGAGAAGGCCAGAGCCCCGCTGATCCTGGCGCTGGGCAAGACCATCGGCGGCGAGTCGGTGATGACCGATCTGGCCAAGATGCCCCATCTTCTGATCGCCGGCACCACCGGTTCGGGCAAGTCGGTGGCGCTCAACACCATGATCCTGTCGCTTTTGTACCGCATGGCGCCCGATCAGTGCCGGATGATTTTGATCGACCCCAAGATGCTGGAATTGTCGGTCTACGACGGTATTCCGCATCTTCTCGCCCCCGTGGTCACCGAGCCGAAGAAGGCGGTCGTCGCCCTCAAATGGGCGGTACGCGAGATGGAAGAGCGCTATCGCAAGATGTCCAAGTTGGGCGTGCGCGGGGTCGAGGCGTTCAACGACCGGGTGCGCAAGGCCAAGGACAAGGGCGAAACCCTGAAGCGCACGGTGCAGACCGGCTTCGACCGCGAAACCGGCAAGCCGATCTACGAAGACGAGATGCTGCAACTCGATCCGATGCCCTACATCGTGCTGGTGGTCGACGAAATGGCCGACCTGATGATGATCTCCGGCAAAGAGATCGAGGGCGCCATCCAGCGCCTCGCCCAAATGGCGCGCGCCGCCGGCATCCATTTGATCGCCGCCACCCAGCGCCCGTCGGTCGACGTCATCACCGGCACCATCAAGGCCAACTTCCCCACCCGGATCTCGTTCCAGGTCACCAGCAAGATCGACAGCCGCACCATTCTGGGCGAACAGGGCGCCGAACAGCTTCTGGGCATGGGCGACATGCTCTACATGATGGCGGGCGGGCGCATCCGCCGCGTCCACGGCCCCTTCGTCACCGACAGCGAAGTCGAAGATGTGGTGCGCTTCCTCAAAACCCAGGGTCGGCCGGACTATCTCGAAGCGGTGACCGAGGAACCCGAGGGCGAGGGCGAAGACGCCTATGGCGATTTCGGCTCCGGTAGCGGCGATTCCGGCGACGAACTTTATGACAAGGCGCTGGCCATCGTCGCACGCGACCGCAAAGCCTCGACCAGCTACATCCAGCGTCGTCTCCAGATCGGCTACAACCGCGCCGCCCGGCTGATCGAGCGGATGGAGCGGGAAAACGTGGTTTCGCAGCCCAATCACAAGGGTGTGCGGGAAATCCTCTTGCCCGACCACCGCGAAGAGTAACGATCCGATCGCGCTATTGTCATCGGCAAAACGGCGGTGTCCCCGTGACGGATGATCGGTTCCGGCTCATTCTGATTGCATAAGAAAATCACAACCGGGAGAGAACCGACAATGCGCGTTTCCAGTGTAGTTTTGACCTTGGCCCTGGCGGCGATGGTGCCGTCTGCGGTAGCGCAGGCAGTCCCCAATCCGCCGCCGGGCATACCGATGGGGCCTCGCTCGCCCTATGACAGCTTGGTATCGCCGGAGATTGCGCCCGACGGACGCATCACTTTCCGCTTTTTTGCGCCGAAGGCGTCGAGCGTTTCCGTCAAGCCGTGGTTCCTGCAAAGCGGGCAGCCGCCGTTGCTTATGACCAAAGCGGCGAACGGAGTGTGGTCGGTGACGAGCGATCCGGTGGCGCCCGGCGCCTATCGCTATCAGTTCGTCGTCGACGATGCGCTTATCGCCGATCCTCGCAACACCTACAACTCGCCGATGAACCGCGACACGCTCAGTTTGGTCGAGGTGCCCGGAGACGCCGACGATCTGCAAACCTACCGCGCGGGGATTCCGCACGGCGCCATCGTCGAACAGACGTACGATTCGCCGGTAGCCGGCCCCGCCCGCCGCCTGCACCTGTATCTGCCGCCGGGGTACAAAGGCGGAAAAAATTATCCCGTGCTCTATTTGCTGCATGGCGGCGGCGATTCCGACCATGACTGGCCCACCGAAGGCCGGGCCGGTGTGATCCTCGACAATTTGATCGCACAAGGCAAAGCGAAGCCGATGGTGGCGGTGTTTCCCGACGGCATCGTCAAGGGCAGCAACCTTATGGGCGGCAAGCCCGAAGAAGACAAATTCACCGCCGAACTGACGACGGTCATCGTCCCCCTGATCGAAGCTCGGTACAACGTCTCCAAGCGTCCGGAGGACCGGGCACTGGCCGGATTGTCGATGGGCGGCATCCAGACCCTCAACATCGGGCTGACCCATACCAAAGATTTCCGCTATCTCGGCGTGTTCAGCTCCGGCTGGTTCCCCGACGGGCTGAAAGCCTTCGAAGCGGCTCATGGGCCGATTCTGGCGGATGCGCGCCAGCGGCTGAAGCTGTTCTGGTGGGCATATGGCGAGACCGACATCGCCAAACAGAATTCGCTCAACGCCCTATCCATGCTGGAAAAAAACGGCGCAAAGCCGGATGTGATCGAAGAAACCCCCGGCGGGCACACCATGGTGAATTGGCGGCTGTATTTGAGCCAATTCGCTCCCTTGCTGTTCCGCTGATCGCCACTACAGCCAATTCCGGTCATTAAGAACCGTAATTGGCTGTAGCTTTCTTTGTTGCCGCGCATTTTTGCGGCGAACCGGATTCCACTTCGCCGGAATGCGCTCTAGAGCAACGAGCGCAAAAGTGGAATCGGTTTTGCGCGTAAAGTTGCGACAAAACGAAGGGATAGAGCGACGGACTGATCGCGTTTGAACGTCCGTCGCTCTAATACGGACGTGCATAGGTCATGGCCTATGCACGTCCGAGCGGCCAACCGGCCGTCGTTACCGGGATGCAAAGGGGTGCGGGCTTGGATGTACCGCAAATTCCTGCTTAGGTAGAAGCAGGGATCGAAACCGGGGGGGCATCCATGCACGGCAGATCACGACACTACGACACCACGCCCAAGAAGGGCGGCTATATCGAGGAATCGCTTGGGCAAGGCGAGCAAGTCTGCGCCATCGCCCACTTCCATTGGTGGTATACGTTCAAGGCTTATGCCTGGATTTTCATAGGGTTGATCGTTGTCGGAATTTGGATTTGGCTCTATCTCCTGATCAAGATGGCCACCACCGAAATCGGCGTCACCTCGCACCGCTTCGTCGTCAAAACCGGATTGATCGTGCGCCATTCCAAAGAGATCGCCTTACCCAACATCGAAGGGGTTCAAGTCATCCAGAGCATCTGGGGGCGGATGCTCAATTACGGCCATTTAATAATCGAAGGCACCGGGGTCGATGCCATCGATATTCCCGACATCGCCGATCCGGTGGGCTTCCGCGCCGCCATCGAAACCGCTAAAGACATGCAGATGAAGGAACAAAGGGCGAAATAGACCCGATGAGATATCTGATATTTGCGTTGGCCGGCGTGCTGGCGGCAACGGCAGCGGCGCAAGGCGGCGGCGACGTGAAAGCCGGCCAGAAGGTTTATAACAGCCGCTGTCTGACCTGCCATTCCAACGTCCAAGGCGGCCCCAACAAGCTGGGACCGCTCTTGTTCGGCATTATGGGTAAAAAGGCGGCCACGTTGCCCGGATATACCTACTCGCGGCCGATGAAGAATTCCAAGATCGTATGGACCGACGACGCCTTACGCCAATGGCTGAAGCGTCCCAATCAGACCCTGCCGGGCACCCGCATGGCGTTCGCCGGCCTCTCCAATCCCAAGCAGATCGAGGATTTGATCGCCTATATGCATACTTTGAAATGACAGAAGTTCAGTAACTATATGAAATCAATTAGTATTATTCTTGTTCGGCCGATCGAATCCGAAGTTGCGGCATGTTTCGACGGCTTATTCCCAAGCACGCTTCGGTGGGGCACAATGTCCTGCGTCGGCACAGGCGGAGGCATATCCGTATGGGCGGCGGCCGGCGCACGAAATTGTAGAAGCCGCCCGAGCTCGAAACGGCCGGGCAAATCGACCTTGAGAAACGGAACATCGTTATGAGCATCGAACGGATCGGCGTCATCGGCGCAGGGCAGATGGGCCGCGGTATCGCCCATGTTCTTTCCCTTGCCGGATATGGCGTCGTGCTGGAAGACATCGACGCCGGCATATTGGCCGACGCCGTATCCGACATCCGCAAGAGCATGAAGCGTCAAGTCGCCAAGGGCATCGTACGCGAAGAGGCGGTCGAACCGGCGTTGGCGCGCATCGAGGCCGTAAACGCTCTGACCCCCGTCGCGATGTGCGATGCGGTGATTGAAACCGCCACCGAGGACGAGGCGGTCAAATGCGAAATCTTACGCGAGCTTTGTCCGCTGCTGCCGAAAGAAACGATCATCGCCACCAACACGTCGTCGATCTCGATCACCCGGCTGGCATCGAGCACCGACCGGCCGGAGCGGTTCATCGGTATCCATTTCATGAAGCCGGCGCCGATAATGAAGCTGGTCGAAGTGATCCGCGGCATCGCCACCGACGATTCCACCTTTCAGATTGCCCTCGAAATCGTCCGTCGCTGCGGCAAAACCCCGTCCCACGCCGAGGATTTTCCCGCCTTCATCGTCAACCGCATTCTGCTGCCGATGATCAACGAGGCG
>DBTZ01000005.1 GCA_002307315.1 Alphaproteobacteria bacterium UBA1303 | reverse complement strand
GAAATCTGCATTCTTCACGGGGGACAAAATAGTTGACCTGTTTGTCGTTCAGCACGTTCTGCACGTTGAAAGTGATTTGTGGATCGCTCGGTAGGGCGCCCACGAACTTGGATAGATGTATGCCGGAAGAAAAGTCCACCTGTCCGTATGGCGCACCGAAGAGATAAGCCCCTTGAGGGCAGCCCGCCGTCGTGGTTTGCGTCGTCGGCAGGCAAACGCCGCCGACATTCGAATTCGAACCGTAGATACGGTCGCGATAGGCATAGGACAGTCGCGCCATGACGTCGTCGTTTTCGTAATAGGCGGTGAGGTTCAGGCTATAGGGCGCGACGCCGGTCGCATGCACCGCCGCCGAGCCCGAACTGGACTGGCCGATCACGGTGACGTTGCCGGTGAAACCGAAGCCTTTAAGGCCGTAGCGCGCAAGAAGGAAATCCAGCGGCTGCACATAGGTGGCCTCCAGCCCGTTGATGGTCTCGATGCCGGACGCATTAATTTGTTGGGTGACATTGATCGTGGCGGTGCAGTCGTCGTCCGAGGTGCAGCCGGCGCGCGCGGTCAGCGCATTCTTCTGCACCGAAGACAGGGTCGACCAAGTGATGCCGAATTGCGCCAAATAGGAAAACGGCCGCGAGACGATCTGCGACACCGAAAAACCGCTGATGTCCTTGCGGAAGGCGGCGATGCTGAAATATCCTTCTTGATCGGGATAGATTTCCACCCCAAGATCAATGTTGTTCGAGAAATACGGATGGAGATCGGGATTTCCTAGACTGGCCGCTTGCGCGTTGAAATCGCTGAAGTTGACCGTCTGGATCATTTGGGTGACGTTGGCGCGCGTCATGGTGCGCGACCAACTGGCGCGAAACAACACGTTTCCCAGCCCCTCATAGGAAAGATTCAGGCTCGGTAGAAAAGCCTGATATTTGTGTACCGCGGTGGAGAAGTCGTAGTCGCTATTCGTCAGTTTGACGGGAGAACGGATTTCCTGACGGGTCTCGACCCAGCGAAGGCCGAGATCGTAGCGGAAGTCCCTGCCGGCGAGACCGAAGACGCCGTTGATCTGGCCGTAGAGACCGCTGCCGCGCTCCTCGAAGCAGCCCGACGAAGCGCCGGCGGCCGTTGCCGACGCAAAACCGTAGCCGTCGGTTTGATAGACGCAAAGCCCCGGCACGTTGTCCAAGCCGATCTGCTTTTGCTCTTCGTAGCCGGAAGCCGCCTTGAAGCGATCGTAATCGACGGATACGAATCCGTCCGGCCCTTGGTACAGGTACTTTGCCAACTCGGTTTGGGGAATCAGGGAGGCCGACTTTCCGGCACAAGCGCCATTGCTGCCGTTCTGGCAGACGTTGCTTTGCCACGGCGTCGTGCGGTTGATGCCGACGATGCTGCGGAAGGAAACGTCGTAGGCGGCGCCCGCTTTCACTTGCAGGCTGTCTCCGCCATATGCGACATCGAGATGGGCGCCGTAGGTGCTGGCGTAACGGCGATCGAGCAACAGATTGGCGCGTCCGCCGTACCACTGGAAATTGTTCGGATCGTCGAGATCGATATTGGTGCCGACGGTCGGGACTGTCTTGGTGCTGTCGAAATACGCGATCACGCCGCCCGTCGGAGCCGTACAGCCGGGCAGATTGTCGGTCGTACCGCTCGATGGGCAGGTGACGAGAAAAATGGTCGGTGTTTCGCGAAGAAAATGGCTGCGGCTGGCGCTGAACTGCAGCGTGGCGGTAAAGAGGTCGCTAGCCTGCCACGACAAACCGGAATTAAGGTTGAAGAAGTCGAAACGCTCCTTGTAGTCGCGAGCCTCCAGACCGAATTGGGCGTTGTACAGCGTGGCGGTTTGCACGATGCCGTGGCGGTCGAGCGTGACATTGGCCGGTATTATGGCCTGGGCGCCGTTGCCGGTGCGCACGCCGAGACTGAGGTCGGAGCGGTCGATGCGCTGAAACTGGCGGGTTAAGGTGAAGTCGAGATAGGCCTGCAGCGCTTCCGTCGGGCGCACTTCCAGACTTGCCGCCACGTTGAACCGGTTGCGGGAGCCGCGTTCGTACATGGAGCGGGGCAACCGCGGCAGCAGCATGTTGCTGATCTGCGTCATGGTGAGACCCGGATTGAGCGCCAGCAGCATGGCCGCGTTGACGGTGGCGCCCTTGGCGTAACCGGGTATGGCGACGTTGTTCGGCACGGTCGTGGGAAGCGATATGGAATCGCCGCCGATCGAGACCGTGCTGCCGCTAATATCGCAGCCGCTCGTCGCGCCGCACAGCGTGGCGTTGGTGATGGAGGGTGTGACCCAACCTGCGTTGCCGTCTTCCCAACCGTCGCTGTATTGATAGGATTTGCGCCCGGCGAGGCCGATAAGAAATCCGATGTCGCCCAAAAACGTGTCCGTCTGCCAGGTGCCGCTGAATATCGCCGCGCCATTGCCGCCGTAGCCGTTGCTGAGGGAATTGGCGATGCCATGCAGCGTGTAACTCAAATGCACCCCCGGATCGTCGAACGGACGCCGCATGCGCAAGTTCACGGTGCCCGCCGCGCCCCCTTCCAAGAACTCGGCGCGTGCCGTCTTGGCCACCGCGACCTCGGTGAAGAACTCGCTCGGGAAGATATTCAGGTCGATCTGGCGATTGGAATTGCTGGAATCGATGATGCCGCCGCCCGCAACCATAATGGGCGCATTGTTGAGGAGGATTTTGGTGAAGTCGGTCGAGAGCCCTCGGATGGCAATCTGGACGCCTTCGCCGTTGACATCGCGAGTCAGCAGGGTGCCGGGAATGCGATTGATGGATTCGGCGATATTGGTGTCGGGAAACTTGCCGATGTCCTCGGCAAAGATCGCATCGGTGAAGCCGACCGCGGTTCTTTTTGCCCTTTCGGCGCTGGCCAGACTGGCACGGTAACCGGTCACCACCACCGTTTCCGCCTCCGCTATGGCCGTCTCCTCGGCGTCGGAGGCAAGGCGGATCGTTTTCTTGCCATCGGCAACGGCAAGGACAATCACATGGCCATCGTCCGAAAGCACCGAGAGCGGGGTGTCCTTCAGGAATTCGGCAAGACCGGTTTTCGTGTCGAATTGCCCGTGCAGCGCCTTGGTTTTCAGTCCGTGGAGGCCTTCTCCCGGAGCGAGGATTTGCCGGCCGGCCTGCAAGGCGAAGGCGGCGATGCCAATTTCCGCCGGTTGCTCGGGAATGTCGAAGGCATGCACGTCTTGCGCAGCAGCGCTCCGCGCCCCCAAAGTGCAGAGCGCCGCACACGCCGCAAAAACGAATGCAGGCAATCTCCCCATCCCACGTGCCCTCGCACTTTCCCCCTTATACCAAGGCACGGGGTAGACCGAAATCGATTTGTCTGATTAATCGGATTTTTTTGCGAGTCGGACGGTATTGCCCTCTCTGACGGCATCCAGGTGCAGGGCCAGCGCGGTCGCCTTGGTAAAACTGACCGGGTCGGTCGCCTTGAAAAGTCCGCTGACCACGCGGCTTGCCACCGCCGGATCGTCGATGACGATCGCGATGGGGCTGTAACGCGCAAACTCCGCGGCCGCCTCGGCCAGCGTGCGGTGCGCCAGGAAGATATACCCCAGACGCCAGGAAATGGCGTTCTGGATTTCGCTTTCCGACACCGTTTCGGTACGTACCGAGCCGCTTCCGTCGATAAGGGCACGCGTATTGGCGGGAATCTTCGTGGTACGAGCGCCGTCCGGCGCCGAAGTCTCGATCGCCACGACGCCCTCCCGGACCAATATTTCCAGCGGGGTGCCGACGACATTCTTGACCGAAAAACTGGTTCCCACCGCCCTTACGCGCGCGCCGCGCGCCGCAACCCGGAACGGCCGAAGCTTGTTCTTGGCCACATCGAAGAGGGATTCGCCCTCGGAAAGGGTGATGTCGCGCGACAGCATGGTGTAATCGACTTCCACTTTACTGCCGGTATTCATCGTCATGACCGAGCCGTCGGGCAGCGCCACGCTCCGCACCGCGCCGACCGGGGTAGCGAAAATGCCCGTTGTCGTCTTCGTTCGGACAAGGTTGGTTGCCGCGATTGCCAACAGCAGCGACGCGGCAATCGCGCCCGTCATCATGATCCGGCGAAGCGGAAACCGGTATCTTTTTGCGAGACCACCAGGCATCAAACCGCGGTTGGCCCGGCCGACTCTTTCCACGAGAATCTGCACGGCCAGCGCCTTCATGTAAGCGCCACGATGCCGTTCGTCGGCTTCGAGCCAGAGGCGGAAGGTGGGGGCAAGGGCCTCCGGCATCTGTCCGCGCTCGGATTTGGCCGCCCAGTCGGCCGCTTGCCGGTCGATTTCGTTGCTGGTTATACGTATTGACACGCGATGATCCTTCGCTCCACAGGATGATCTTAGTCAGTTTTTCGTCCGAAACGCCGCATTAAATGCAATATGGCCCGCGACATATGCCGCTCGACGGTGCGGTCGGAAATGGACAGACGCTCGGCGGTTTCCCGTTCCGACAACCCCTCCACTCGCCTTAACCATAGAACCTCCCTGGTACGCTCCGGCATTTCCGTCAGCACCGCCGCCACCGCCCGCAGTTCTTGACGCATGCCCGTGACTTCTTCCGGGTCCGCCTCGGAGGAAGAAGCGCCCAGTGCGTCCAAATCGCCGGTCGAGGTGGTGGAGACGACCGACGGCCGACGCGCGTGGTTCAGCACGATCGAGCGGGCAACGCTGATGGCATAACACACCGGCTCGCGGATACCGGAGACATCTCCAAGTGCGCCTATTTTGGCATACATTTCTTGAACAACATCGTCAGCATCGATGTCCCCGAACTGATATCGCGACAACCACGCCCGGATGCGAGGCTCATACGGCAGAATGTTCTCCTCGATCCATGCGGCGCGTTCCCAGACCCACTTATCCATGATACGTATCGCTGGCATTACCCGCCATGCTGCGCAGATTATTTATCGGAATCGCGGAGAAATATTCCGAGACCCGGCGCCAACGTCCTTGATGGGTGGTTGGTGGATGGGGAGGGCGGCTGTTCAGCATATTGGAATAGGGCCTAACCTGACGTTACAAACACCTCCGCAGTGGCAGCCGGGAAGGCGGCTAACCGCCGGGGCAGAAATCGATAATACCCCAACTTCTCGTACCATACTGTTGCAGCGTCAACACATATGTAAATTGCTTGTCAATACTATGTCGGGTTTGTGTTCGGCCATGTGTCTATCTCGCAGGTACACGGAATGTGACTGAGGGAGACTAGACGGGGCCATCGTCCGATTTGCCGTCTCGCGGCGTTTACTGCTGTGTGCAGTAGACGATGGGAGGGCTGTGTGCGCATCGGAAGTGGCGTGCGAGGTTGATGGGCGTCTGCGTTGTCGCGGGCGCGTTTCGCTGGGGAGTGAATGAAATCAACGTGCAGAGCGGCTCCGTGCAAATGAAGGTTTTTTATGTCCGCGATTGGCTCACGTGAAGTTGTTTGTGCCTTACTTAGCGCCGAGACCCTCCCCTTGCGGGCTTAATGGGCGGCACCCCTCTGTCTTTGGGGTGCCGTTTTTTTTTATTTTGTACTGATCGCCGTGTGCGGAATTCTTAGGAGTGATGCGAGCGAAGTAACCGGGGAGGCCTACACAACGTGGCGGAAAGTGGTTAGCAAAACGCTGACTATGTCTAAAATGTGACCGAATAACGGCGGAATCTAGTGCGCGGGGGGACTAGTGATCGCGCGCATAACCAAGAACCAGAGTGAGGAGAAGGGCATGAGAGAACAGAACAATTGCGGGGGCCGTGCGATGAGGCGTTTGCTGATGGGTACGGTGGCCTTGACAGGGCTTACGGTGGGGATGCCGGCGTCGGCTCAGGACGTCGTGGAAACCGTGGTCGTCACCGGCTATCAGCAGAGCTTGACGAGCGCCGCCTTAGCCAAAAAAGAAGACGTCGGCTTTACGGATTCGATTTTCGCCGAAGACATCGGCAAATTCCCCGACAGCAACATCGCGGAAGCCATCAACCGCATTCCCGGCGTGGTTCTGAACCGCGATCCGGCGACGGGCGAGGGTCTGCAGATTTCCGTTCGCGGTTTGGGATCGCAGTATACCAAGGTCGTGTTGAACAATGCCCCGATCGCGGTGGCGACGGCGTCCGGCATCGACGCGAGCAATTCCAACCGCGAAACCGATTTGAACATGTTTCCCGGCGAGTTGTTCAGCAATATTTCGGTGAACAAATCCTCGCGCGCCGACCAGATGGAAGGCGGCGCCGCCGGCACCGTGAACATGCGCAGCCGCCGCCCCTTCGACAAGCCCGGCCCATACCTGTCTTACAACCTGACGGCCAACGCCAACACGATCACCAACGGTCTCGGCGGCACGACGGCGTTTATCGGCAGCGACACGTGGGACTCCGGCACATTCCTGGGCGATGTCGGCGTGCTGATCGGCGTGCTCGGAAACCGCGTATATCAGTACACCAGCGGCTTCGACGACGGCAACGGTGGATATTATACGCCGACGATGACATCCGTGTGGCAGTGCGGCTCATCGACCGGTTGCGATAACGACAAGACGACGTCGATCGGCGGCAACAACATCAATATCGATCCCGGTATTCCGCGCAATGTGACCTTTACCGGTCGGCGGTCGGGCAGTACGTATTCCTACTCGTCGACCTGCGCGACGAGTTCGACCGCCTCGGTGGCGACCTCGTATTCGAGCTGCGGCGTCAATGCCTATACCCTCTGGGATTTGAATCCGGGTCTGGGCACGTCGGTTGCGGATGCGACGAGCAAGCTTGCGAACGCGCTGTTCCCGAAGATGATACGCAACATGTATCAGCGCAACGATCGCTGGAAGTACAACGGCGTCATGAGTATCGAGGTTCGTCCGTCCGACGCCTTGCATTTCTACGCCGATGCCATCGTCGGCAGGTTCTGGGAAAATATCGATCGCACCGAGCTAACGCAGCCGAATCGCAGCGGTAGTTGGACCCAGGGCATTATTCCCGCCGATGTGGTGATGGATACCAACAACATCGTGACGTCGTACACCGCGTACAATGCGCAATGGGCGATCGACACCCGTCACTATTCCAATACCGCGGATTTCTTCAGCATCAGCCCGGGCATGAGCTGGCAGGTGACCGACCTGCTTCTTGTCGAAGCCTCGGCCAACGCCAGCCGCAGCCATTGGATCCAGACCAATGCGGAAATGGATGTCGTTTCCTGCCCGAGCGTTCAGACCGATCCGGGCTGCACGCCGGTCGACAAGTCGGGAAATGCCGTTACCACCGGCGTCTACACGACGAACTGGTTCAACGGCAATGAGTACAAGTGGACCAGCAATATCGACATCAACAATCCTCATAACTATCAATGGAACTCGACCAAGGCGACTTCCGGTATCGGCAGTATCGCGGCTAGCGGCGGCGGTGTCGGCGTGACCAACTACAAGCGCTATACCAAGACCTATGGCGCGCGTGTCGATTTGACCTTTGGCGACGAATACGCGCATCTCAAGGGCGGCTTTACCTACGACGTCATCGGCCGCGATATGATCGCGGGTGATTCGTCGACGCCGTGGGGTAAGGCAACGTGCCAGGGCTTCACGAATACGTTGTCGTCCACTTGCGACGGACGCCCCGGTTCGTTAGTTCCTCAGGCCGACCTCTACAACTACCTCGTGAAGGGGCCTGCCGGCTTCCTGACCTTCGATTATACGAGCTTTGAGAGGGCCACCCATCTCAAAGCGCTCAATTATTCGAAGAATATGCGTAACGGCTGCGTGGATCAGACTGCCACGGATTACGGCAATCCGATCTCTACCGGCAGCTCCGGTTGTTACGAGGAGCGCGTCATGGGCTCCTATTTGGAGGGCGAGGGCAAGTACAACTTCGACCTCCTGTGGGACGACCAGCAGATCCGCTATAATTTTGGCCTGCGTTACGTCAGTACCCGCCAATCCATCCAGTCGCCCTTACAAAAGACGTGGGAGGCGCAGACAGTCGCGTATTGGGGCAATCAGTACTACAACTATACGTTCAAAGATCAGGTCCGCACCTACGACGATTTTCTGCCTTCGGCGAGCTTGGTCTACAAGCCGCTGCCCGACCTGCTGATCCGCGCCAGCGCCTCGCGTACTATGACGAGGGCGGCGCTGCCGAATATGAGGTCGGAAATCAGCCAGGGCTCGTTGGGTTATACTGCGACCCCGACGACCGACGGGTATTATTTCACGTTCTCTCCGGGCAATCCGAAGCTCAAGCCCTACACCTCGACCAATCTCGATGTGGGCATCGAGTATTACACCGGCAAGGAAGGCTATATCAGCCTCAGTTTGTTCCGCAAATTCCTCCACGGCGTCCCAACCCAACGGGTGATTACCGGCTTTACCTTCGCCGATTTGGCTTCTTACGGCTTGACCTACGACAAGCTCAACTCGAACCAGCAGAACAATCTGACCCTTTACGGCGGTTCGAACAACGGCGGATGCACGGACGATGCCTCCTGCGCGGCCACGGCGATCAAGTACACCGTCTACTACAATCAGCCGGGCGTTCAGACCTACACGGGTGTCGAGCTCGGCTATACGCAGCCCCTCGACTTCATCCTTGAAAATTACGGGCTGAAGGGCTTCGGTATCTCGGCCAACGCCACGATGATCGACTTCAAGCAGAGCGCGTCGAACTATATCATATCGTCCTCCGGCAGTGCCCCCTTCCACGCAAGCGGCGTGCCGCATTATTCCCTGAACAGCACGTTCTACTGGCAGGGCGATGGGGTGTCGGCACGTCTGTCCTACAACTACCGTACCGGTTATTACGGTAGCGATTCCGGTTCCAACAGCGTTTGCTTGCCGTCGGTCGGCACAGCAGCTTCTTCCACTTACAACGTGACTAGAGGTTGCGCCTCCGGTGCCTACTTGATGAATGCTCCTTACTCCCAGTTCGACTTCTCGAGCAGCATCAAGCTCGCCAAGCTGTTGGGCGTGGAGATCCCCTCCGATCCTGACTTGAGTGCTTCCATCAGCAATATCTTCAGATCGAAGTACAGAACCTACTTCCAGTATGAGGAAGCGCAGGACCGGTACTATCTGAGCAATCAGGCATTCTCCCTCTCGCTCCGCGGGACATTTTAAATGCCGATGAAGATAGCGAACAACAAACCAAACGGGGGTACCCAGAGGATGTCTACGTCAAATTTCAAGCACGATACGAACTCGGTTAGACCGGCTGCGAGAGGCCTGAGGGGCCTGTTGACCGGATGCACGGCGCTGACCTTGGTCACCGCCATCGGCATGAGCGGCAGCGCCCTTGCCGCCGTCACGGTGGCGTCGGGCACGACGGTCAATACGTCGACCATCACCACTGCCAGCGGCGCGGTCACCTTGTCCGGCGGCACGCTGAACTTCTCTTCGACGTCGACGCTCAGCAACGCCGTCGCCGCGACCACCGCGACGACGAGCACGATAACGGCCGGCAGTTACACCGGGACGCTGACCGGCGCTTTGTCGGGGAAGGGCGCCATCAACCTCAATTCCGGTACGCTGATTCTGAACAATTCCACCGACTTGGCCAACTACACGGGTCTTGTGACTATTGCTTCGGGCGCTACGCTCCAGCTCGGAAACACCAGCGCCAGTCTGATCGGCGGTACGACCGTCGGCGGCAGTTCCATCGTCGATAACGGGACGCTGATCGTCAGTGCCACCGGTTCCTCGGCCTCGACGAACACGCTGTATAGTGCGATTTCCGGGACCGGTACTTTCTCGCTCACGACCGGTTCGCTGTATCTCACCGGAACGAACACCTACACCGGGACCACCACGGTTGCATCCGGCGCCGTTCTCTATATCGGCAACGCCTCCAACTACGGTTCGATTTCCAGCAGCAGCGATGTCGTCGTCAGCGGCACGCTCGACTTCAACCGTAATGACACCTACACCTATGGCGGGAACATCACCGGTAGCGGTGTTGTGATACAAGTCGGCGGCGGCACGCTTATTCTCAACGGCAACAGCGTTCTGACCGGCGCCTCGACCCTGACCACAAATAGTACCCTTGGGGTGACCGTTGGTTATCTTGGCGCCTTGCGTGCCAGCAGCGGTACGATTCAAATCGGCGATGCGAGCCACAAAACGGCGTCGATCACCGTTCCGCTGGCGAATATCCTCTCGGGCGCTTCTATCTCCGGGTTTGGAACCCTCAACGGGAATCTGATCAACGGCGACGATACGGCGGGCACGACGATGAGCAAGTACAGCTCGACGAGCCAGCTCGTCGGCGGTATTCTCAAGCCGGGCGACGGTACCACGGTCGGTACTCTCACCATCAACGGCAATTATACCCAAGGGACGTACGGCGCACTGCTGATCACGGCAACGCCTAGCGAGGTTTCCCAGTTGAAAGTCACCGGTACGGCGAGCCTGCACGGTCAGGTCAGCGTGTCCGGCTCCACGGGAACCTATGCAGTCGGTCTTTATCCCATCCTGACGGCCAGCAGCATTACCGGCACCTTCGACACCGTCCTGACCGGCGATCCGGACTCGACCAAGGCCTTTGGCATCTACTATGCGACATCCGGCAAGGAGGTCGACTTGGTGGTCGCGTCGAAGTCCATCGGGCAGGTTTACGGCGATGTGGTCGTTCATAACTTCGATACCGCCTTTAGCCTGAACGAAGTCGTGGGCGATCATGCGTCCTTCGGCGGACGCAACGGATTGTCGGTATGGATGCGCGCCTATCACGACCTGAGCAGCACGGACGCCGGCAACGGCGGATCGGCATTCGCCAGCCATACCCTGGGCGTTATCGGCGGTATCGATTACCGGTTCGGGAGCGGGATGTCGTTCCACGTAGCTGCAAGTTCGAGCACGGGTAATCTGCACGTGCATGACAACAGCGCCGCGACGGACAACAACCACCTCTTCGGTT
Source organism: Alphaproteobacteria bacterium UBA1303 (assembly GCA_002307315.1). GTDB lineage: Bacteria > Pseudomonadota > Alphaproteobacteria > Micropepsales > Micropepsaceae > Rhizomicrobium. The sequence goes on along the minus strand of DBTZ01000005.1, from coordinate 29,652 downwards.
CGTTGGCTGGGCATGTGCCCGTCGGTCCGGTCGTCTTCGATGCCTCCGTGTTCTATATGGATGCATCGAGCGACGTTACGCGGACCGACTCGTACAGCAATACGCTTACCTCGTCCCTCACCAATAGCGTGAGCGGCGCGTCGATCCAGGTGGGCGCTCCGTTCTTCAACGGCGATCTGGTTCCGTTCGGAAAGGCGACCTTTACTTACCTGACGTCGGGAACGGCCGCCGAGACGGGCGGCGGTCCCAATTTGCTTGCCGTAAGTCATGGGCATCAGGCGAGCCAGCGCTACCAAGTCGGCGTCCGGGCTTCGCACACCTATGTCGCGGGTGACGATATCGCCATCAGTCCGCAGTTGTTGTTGGCCGCCGAGACGAACGATCGGAGCCTCGGTCAGACCAATCTGATGAAGATGATGTCAGGCAACTATTTCTATGCACCTTCGCCGACGCCGGATCGTGTCGCCGGCTTGGCGCGGGTCGGAGTTGACGTTACGACGCAAGCTTTGACGATCCATCTCGCCGCCGGTGGCCGCGTTAGTGGCAACCAGGACGAGCTTTCGTTGGATTTCGGCGCCGCCTATCACTTCTAATCGAATATGTCGGAAATGGCCCATCCATCGGATGGGCCATTTTCATATTTGCCGATTGCTTGTTGCCGCAAGAATTCAATTTCGCGAGACAGCATATTGTCCGCGTGTTTGCACCACGGACCGCCGCGTACAAATGGCGATTTTGTCGTCTCTTGCGATTACGCAAACGAAGTCCGAAAATAGGTCCGCTTTGCGTGGAGATTGCGATATGTTGGGGCCGCGGCTAGGTGTGCTGTTTTCGCTTTTATTGTGCGTTTGCACGGCTGCGGCGGAGGCTGCGGGTTTGCCTGCGGCCGCGGTATCGGGAATGCGGCTGCTACCTTTCGGCAGCTTTTTGTCGGAAAAACCTGAGTCGGGCAGTTTTCCGCTGGTGCGCAGCGGCAAGGCGGCGCCGCTGTTCGTAAGCAAAGACGACGAGAAAAGCGTTGCCCGCGCCGCATCCGATCTGCAAGCGGACATCGAACGCGTCACTACCATCCGGCCGCAGCTTTCCGCATCCACACCGTCCGGTGCCGCGGTGGTTATCGTCGGCACGGTCGGCAAAAGTACGCTGATCGACGGTCTTATCAAATCCGGCAAACTGGATGCCGCCGCCATTTCCGGAAAGTGGGAATCCTACCTCATCGCGACCGTGGCCAATCCGCTTCCCGGTGTGGCGCAGGCGCTGGTAATAGCGGGAAGCGATCGCCGCGGCACCATCTACGGCATCTACGAGGTCTCCGAACAGATTGGCGTGTCGCCCTGGTATTGGTGGGCGGATGTGCCGGTTCGCCACCGGGATGCGCTTTCGGTTCTTTCCGGCCGCTATGTGCAGGGCCCGCCCGCCGTCAAATACCGCGGAATTTTCATCAACGACGAAGCCCCGGCGCTGGCCGGTTGGGCGCACGAAAAGTTCGGCGGCTTCAATGCGAAAATGTACGCCCATGTCTTCGAGCTGATTTTACGCCTGCGCGGCAATTATCTTTGGCCCGCCATGTGGGGCAATGCCTTCAACGAGGACGATCCGGAAAACCCGCGTCTGGCGGACGAATACGGCATCGTCATGGGGACGTCGCATCACGAGCCGATGATGCGGGCGCAGAAGGAGTGGACCAAGCGCAAGGCGTCCTACGGCAACGGCCAGTGGAACTATGCCACCAACAAGGACGCGCTGCAGACGTTTTGGCGCGAGGGCATCGCCCGCAACAAGAATTACGACAACCTCGTCACCATGGGCATGCGCGGCGACGGCGACATGAGCATGGCTTCGACCGGCAGCTTCGAATCCGACAAGGCGCTGTTGGAAAACATCATCGTCGATCAACGCCGGATTTTAGGCGACGAACTGCACAAGGATCCGGCCAAGGTGCCCCAGCTTTGGGCGCTGTTTACCGAAGTGCTGAAATACTACGACGCCGGCATGAAGGTGCCGGACGACGTCACGCTGCTCTTTACCGACGACAATGTCGGCAACATCCGCCGTCTGCCGACGGCGGCGGAAGCCAAGCGCACCGGCGGGGCAGGCATCTATTTCCACATGGATATGCATGGCGGTCCCTTTTCGTATCAATGGCTGAATTCCAATCCGCTGCCGAAAATCTGGGAACAGATGAACCTTGCCTATCGCCACGGGGCGGACCGGATATGGATCGCCAACATCGGCGACATCAAACCGCTGGAAGTGCCGATCGAGTATTTCATCCGTCTCGGCTGGGATCCGGATGCACTCGGCAAAGACCGCATTGCCGATTGGTCGACGGCGTGGGCCAAGCGCGAATTCGGTCCCGAGCACGCCGCAGCAATCGCCGACATCGTTGCCAAATACGCCAAATACAACGGCTGGCGCAAACCGGATATTCTCAATCCCGGTACCTACAGCATCCAGAACTATCGCGAGGCCGAACGCGTCTTGGCGGCGTGGAACGATTTGGCGGATCGTGCCGAAACGATCGGCAAGACGTTGCCGCCCGAGGCCCAAGATGCCTATTACGAACTGGTGCTGCATCCGGTGAAAGCCTGTGCCAACCTCACGGACATGTATATTTCGGCGGGGCGCAACAAGCTGTTTGCCGCGCAGGGCAGGGCCGCCGCCAACGCGGAAGCGGCACGGGTGCGCGAACTATTTTCCAAGGATCAAGCGCTGTCCGACTATTTCAACCGCACGCTGGCCGGTGGTAAGTGGTCCCACATGATGGATCAGACGCATATCGGCATGAAAAGCTGGGATCCTCCGCCCAAGAACATTATGCCGGATGTGAGCGAGTTTACTTTATCCAATGACGGTGCGTTCGGCGTTTCGCTCGGCAACAAGGCCGATTACTGGCCGAACGATCGGGCGCTGGAATTGGGGCCGTTGGATTCGCTGTCCAAGCAACGCGGCTTCTTCGAGGTTTATCCCACCGGCAGTCGGGCTCCGCAATTCACGGTGACCGCCGATCGGCCGTGGATCGTGCTCGGCGAAGGCAAAGCCTTTTCGTCCGGCGGCGACGACCGTCGTTATTGGGTGGACATCGACTGGACTAAGCTTCCTCCGGGGACGGCTACGGGCTACATTACCGTCAAAGGCATTCAGGTCGTGAAGGTCAAGGTGACGGCACTGAAGGCCGCGCCGGACGAGGAGGCCCAAGCCAAAGATGCGTTCGGCGGTCTCATCGGCCCGATTGCCGTAGCAGCGGCCGATGCTTCGCGGATCGTTCCCGTCGGAAGCGTGCGCTGGGAAGCGATCCCCGATTACGGACGCCTTGGTGCGGCGATGGAAGTGTTTCCCGTCACCGCGCCGCATGTCACGCGACCGTCGAATTCTCCGCGGCTTGAATACGACGTGTTTCTGCCGCGGCCGGGCAATTACCTGGTCGACATCGTCACCGGTCCGACGCTCGATGCCATTGCGGGCAATTACCTCGGCCTGGCCGTGGGACTCGACAAGCAGATGCCGCAGGTCAAATACGTATTTACCGAGCAGACGCACAAAGACGAGACGTTCCTCGGCCGCACCTTCTACGAAAATGCCCGCAACAATGCACGCACCATGCATTTTTCGGTCGATGCCGATACCGTCGGCCGTCACGTGTTGCGCCTCTTTATGATCGATCCGGCCATCGTGGTGCAGAAGATCATCGTTCATGACGGTATACTGTTGCCGTCCTATTTCGGTCCGCCGGAAGTAAAAAAGCCGTGAAGCGCGTTGTCGCGAGCTGTCGGGCTATGGATGCCTTTGGGAATGGATGATAATGAGCGTTACGGCAGGCCTGAAAAAGGGAAGAAAAGATATGACGGGGACGCGTGGAATCCTGAAAAGCTGTTTGCGGCCTCTTTTCGGGCTTGGTTTGGCGTTGCTGCCGTGGAGCGTTTTAGCCCCCAGCATTTTGATCCCAAGTGCTCACGCCGAGCCTGGTGCGAGCCAAACCTTCCATAATCCGGTCATTTGGGAGGATCTCGCCGATCTCGATATCGTCCGCGTCGGCGACACGTACTATTATTCGGCCTCCAACATGCATTATTCGCCTGGGGCGCCGATTTTGCGTTCCAAGGATTTGGTGAACTGGGAGTATGTCGGCCATTCCTTGCCCAGCCTCGATTTCGGTCCGCAATACGACATGAAGGGCGGCACGGCCTATGTCGGCGGCTCTTGGGCTTCGTTTCTCGGCTATCGCCAAAGCAACAAAACCTTCTATTGGGGGGGGTGCATCGGTTTCAAGCACACCCATATCTATACGGCAGCGGCAGCCGAAGGCCCGTGGAAGAAGAACGCCGAGATCGACAATTGCTATTACGATGCCGGCCTGCTCATCGATGACGACGATACGATGTACGTCGCCTTCGGCAACACCAAGATGAGCGTGGCACAGCTTTCGCCGGACGGCACCAAAGAGGTCAAATCGCAGATCGTTTTCCAAACTCCGCCGGAAATCGGCACGTTGGAAGGGTCGCGTTTCTACAAGGTTAACGGCAACTATTATATATTTACCACGCGGCCGGCGAACGGCCAATACGTCTTGCGTTCGACGACCGGTCCCTTTGGTCCGTATACGGTGCGCAAGGTTCTGCTGGATACGAAAAGTCCGGTGCCCGGCGCCGGTACGCCGCATCAGGGCGCTCTGGTGCAGACGCCGCAAGGCAAGTGGTACTATATGGCCTTCTCCGATGCGTATCCGGGCGGACGCATTCCGGTGTTGGCGCCGGTGACCTGGAAGGACGGCTGGCCGGAGGTCGAACTCGTCGGCGACAACACATGGGGAGGCGGCTATCCGATGCCCGTGTCCGGCACCAAGCAAATCGCGCGCTGCGGTTTTTCCGACGACTTCGGCGAAAAAACGCTGGGGCCGGAATGGGAATGGAACCACAACCCCGACAATACGAAATGGTCGGCGGGCAAGGGGCTCGTTCTTGAGACCGCTACGGTGACGGACGATTTCTATCTGGCGCGCAACACGCTGACACATCGCATCCTCGGGCCGGAATCCGCGGCGACGATTGTGCTCGACTATTCCGCGATGAAGACCGGCGATCTGGCGGGCCTCGCCATCTTGAGGAATTGGACGGCGCTGATCGGCGTGAGCAAAGAGGCCGATGGCTTCAAGCTGGTGATGAAGAACGGCATGGCGCTCGACCAGCACAAACGATGGACGACCGCCAGCAAAGGCGAGGTCAAGCAAAGCGTCGCCATCGAAGGCGGCAAGGTCTGGCTGCGCGCTATGGCCGATATCCATCCCGGTCCCGGCCACAAGGTCGTTTTCTCCTACAGCACGGACGGAAAGACCTTTATGACCTTCGGCGAACCGTTCGAACTCAGCAGCGAATGGCCGTTCTTCATGGCCTATCGTTTTGCGCTCTTCAACTATGCCACCCGGTCCCTCGGCGGGAAGGTGACGGTGCCGTCTTTCACCATCGCGAAACCATAGAGAACCGTGCGCAAAAGCGGAATCCGGTTTTGCGCGCGTCGCTCTACAGCGCCAGTCCGGTCCACGGCAGCACGCCGGTACGGTCGAGATCGACCAACGAACCGGATGCGCCGAACCGGTATTTCAGGTGGATTGTCCAGCCGTGGCTGTTGATGCCGTTGTCGTAGAAATCGGCAGTGGTGTAGTTGTAGCCAACGGCCACGCTGACGGGGTATTCGCGCGAGACCAGATATTCCGCGTCCAAATTCCCCGTCGTAATCTTGATGTCGCCGATTTTTAGATAATTGCTCTCGATCGCTAACGACAGATCGGAATAGACGTAATAGGCGGTGCCGACGCCGCCGTACCAACCGGTGGCGTAGTCGCCGGAAACCTTGAGACCGATGCCGCCACCGCGAAAGCGCAGGCTCAAATCGCGCCGCACGAACCAATCGCCGAAGATGCCGTACTGGAAGGCGGTGGCATCGAGCGACAGCGCATTGAGCGAGCCGTAACTGGAACTCAGGCCGATCGCGCCCTTGCCGTCGCGCCAGAAAATATGGCCGTCGCCGTTCCATTGGTTCGCCGAACCGTCATCGTCGTCGACGTGGCCGCCGGCGCCGCCGAACTGAAGGCCAAATCCGGGATCGTCGAACGAGACCAGCGCTTCGCCGCCGCCGTAGAGACTATGGATGTTGTCGTCCTCGGTGCTGACGGTGCTATACCCCGCCCCGGCAAGACCTTGGATCGTCGTGGCGGCTTTGGCCGAATGGGCGATCAAGCCGATGCCGAGAGCGATGACGAGAGCCTGAAGTTTCATGGTGTGGGTCTCCGAAAGCGGCTAATTCGCGGTAACTAAGATGTCTATACCGTAGGTTGCGATAATAGCAAGATTTCTCTGTGCCCGAGTGTGGCGCATCCGATATGGTGTAGGGCATTTCATCGTTTCGCGGCAACCGTCGAAATGCTCTGGCTTTTTGTCTTGTTGCGCCTCATATCCGAAACCCGGATTCCACTTTTGCGCTCGTTGCACTAAAGGAGGTCCCATGTCCGCCGTCGCCGAAAGCAAGCGCATCACCGTTCCCGAGATCATGGCACACAAGGGTGGCACGCCTCTGGTCTGTCTGACCTGTTACGATGCCGTCCTGGCCAAGATCATGGACCCGCAGGTCGATCTGATCCTGATCGGCGACACCGTCGGCATGGTGGTGCACGGCATGAAGACCACCCTGCCGGTTACGCTCGAAATGATGATCCTGCACGCGCAAGGCGTGATGCGCGGTTCGTCTCATGCCTTGGTGGCGGTAGACATGCCGTTCGGTTCCTACGAGGAATCTCCTGCCCAGGCCTTCCGCAATGCCGCGCGCGTCTTGGCCGAGACCGGAGCGCAAGCCGTGAAACTGGAAGGCGGCGTACGCATGGCCGAAACCGTGCGTTTTTTGACCTGCCGCGGCATTCCGGTCGTCGGTCATGTCGGGCTGACCCCGCAGAGCATCCAGGCGCTGGGCGGGTTTAAGGCCCAGGGACGCGAAGAGGCCCAGTGGCCGGCAATCGAAGAAGACGCCCGTGGCGTTGCCGAAGCGGGCGCTTTTGCCGTGGTGCTGGAGGCGATGGCCGAGCCTTTGGCGGCGAAAATTACCAGGCAAATACCCGTTCCCACCATCGGAATTGGGGCTTCGAACGCATGCGACGGTCAGATTTTGGTTGTCAACGATATGCTGGGGCTGACCCCCCATGTACCGAAATTCGTCCGCCGTTACGCGCACTTAGGCGAAGACGTCGCCGCGGCGGTCGCGTCCTACGCCGCCGACGTGCGCGCCCGTGCCTTTCCGGGGGCAGACAACACCTATGCGATGAAAAAGGCCGGCCCCGCCCAATAATCGGGGATAACAGAACGGCAAGTTGCCAAGCGCGCCCTCGCGGGCTAATTAACACGGCCGGTCAAGGCGTTGGGGCTGCCCGGCGCGTTCGTCCGTCATTTTTTCGAAAGGATGATCCTGTGTCCGACATCTTCCGCGAAGTCGAGGAGGAAGTTCGCCGCGATCGGTATGAGAGGCTCTGGAAGCAATACGGCGATTACGTCATCGCCGTGGCGGCCGTGCTGATCATTGGCGTGGCGGGCTATAAGCTGTGGCAGCATTATGAGTTCGTCGAGACCCAGAAAGCCTCCGCCGCCTATTTGCAGGCGATGGACGTTGCGCTGAATAGTCCCAATAAGGCTGCGGCCGCGTCGCTCTACGCCAAACTCGCCCAAAGCGCGCCGAAGGGGTATGCCGCCGCCGCCGAACTGGCTGAAGCGGGCAGCCTGAGCGCCGCCGGCAAGAAAACGGAATCCTTGGCGCTCTATCGCCGGATTATCGCCAGGCACAAAGACGAAATCGGCGATATTGCCCGCGTCCGCGCCGCCTGGATGACGGCCGACAGCGCAAAAAAAAGCGAACTCGAAGAGTTGTTGCAGCCGTTGAACGATGCCAAATCCGGCTGGCGTTACATGGCGCGGGAAATCCTCGCCTATGCCGATTTCCGCGACGGCCGGCTCGATGCGGCGCGCGATAGCTTCGCCGCGCTGTCCAACGAACGGGACGCGCCGGTGCCGATCCGCAGTCGTGCCAAGGCGATGGCATCGCTGCTCCGCACCGGCGTCGGCGACTACGGCACCGTGCCGCCGCCGCCGGGGGCTGAGATAGAGAAAAACGCGCCGGATGCGCAGAAGGGGAATGCAAAGAAATGAGATCGCAGGCACGGGCGGGAGGTTTGACGGTACTGATTGCTGCGGCGCTGCTGCTGGGCGGGTGCGATACGGTCGGCGGCTGGTTCAGCTACACCGGCCACCTTTCCAAGCTCAAGGGAACCCGCATTCCGGTGATGGCGGCGAGCGAGGGGTTGGGCCTTGATGCCTCCATCAAGGATGCCAAGGTGGTGTTGCCGCCGCCCTATGCCAATCCGGAATGGCCGCAAGCCGGCGGCTATCCGTCCAATGCCATGCATCACCTTTCCGCCCCCGGCCCGCTTGCGGAGGCCTGGGTGGCGGAGGCCGGCGACGGTTCGAAAACCAAATCGCGCCTGACCGCCCCGCCGATCGTCGCCGCCGGCAAGGTTTATACCTTGGATGCGCGCTCGCGGGTGTTCGCCTTCGACGCCACGACCGGCGAGGAGGTTTGGTATAAGACCATCGAACCCAAAGGCCATTCCTCGTTCTTCCATTATGTGAGCCTCGGCTTGTTCGGCTCCACCACCAAGGTCGATCCCACCAAGGGCTTCGGCGGCGGTATCGCCTTCGATGCCGGTCGGTTGTTCGTTGCCGACGGCTTCGGCGAACTGATCGCCCTCGATGCCGCCACCGGCAAGGAGATCTGGCGGATCAATATCGGCGTGCCGGTGTTCGATGCGCCGGTCGCCAACGGCGGCCGGGTGTTCGTCGCCTCGCAAGACAATCACTTCCACGTCTATGCGCAGAAAGACGGCCGCGAATTGTGGGACCACCAAGGCATCACCGAAACCGCCGGCATCCTGGTCGCCTCGTCGGCGGCGGTAGCCGGCGAGTTCGTCATCGTGCCCTACACCTCGGGCGAGCTTTACGCCTTCCGGGTGCAGAACGGCCGTCCCGCCTGGAGCGATATGCTGACCAGAACCGGCAACACCACCGCACTATCCGCTCTTGACGATATCGCCGGCCGTCCGGTGGTCGATCGCGATTTGGTATTTGCCATCAGCCATTCCGGCGTGATGGCGGCGATCGGCCTGGATTCCGGCGAGCGGGCTTGGTCCCGCGACATCGGCGGCATTCAGACCCCCTGGGTGGCGGGCGATTACGTCTATGTGCTGAGCGGCGACAATCAGCTTATCTGCCTGACCCGCAAGGAAGGCCGGGTCAAATGGATCAGTCAGATGCAAAAGCATGTGAAGGCCGACGCCAACGACAGCGATTTTCTGGTTTGGTCGGGGCCGGTGTTGGTTTCCGATCGGCTGATTCTGGTTTCGTCGGGCGGTGAGGCGATTTCGGTTTCGCCCTATACCGGCGCCGTCCTCGGCAAGGTCGAGATTCCCGCAGGGGCCTACATTCCTCCGGTGGTCGCGAACAACACGGTCTACATCCTGACCAACGACGCCGATCTGGTGGCGTTGCGCTGACCCCCATGCCGCTCAAGGTAGCCATCCTCGGGCGGGCCAACGTCGGCAAGTCCACATTGTTCAACAAGCTGGTCGGTCGCCGGCTGGCGCTGGTGCATGACACGCCCGGCGTCACCCGCGACGTGCGCGAGGCGCCGGCCAGCATAAACGGACTGGAGTTCGCTCTCCTCGACACCGCCGGCATCGAAGCCGCCGACAAGGACAGCCTGACCGCACGGATGGCGAAGCATTCGCTTTCCGCCGCTGGTTCCGCCGACATCTGTCTGTTGATGATCGACGGGCGCGAAGGTGTCACCGCCGCCGATGAGATGGTCGCGGCCAATTTGCGCAAGCTCGGCAAGACGGTGATCCTGATCGCCAACAAGTGCGAGGCGCGCAACGCCCAGATGATCGCCCACGAGGCCTGGAAACTCGGCTTCGGCGAACCGGTGACGATTTCGGCCGAGCACGGCCTCGGGTTCAGCGAACTGATGGATGCGCTGGCGCCGCATATCAGCGCCAAGGAAGAAACCGAGGCGCTGGAAGACGCCGAAAAGCCGCTGCGGATCGCCATCGTCGGCCGCCCCAACGTCGGCAAGTCCAGCCTGTTCAACCGCCTGGTCGGCGAAGAACGCGCGCTGACCGGCCCCGAGGCCGGCATAACCCGCGACGCCATTACCATGCCGTGGGACGCCGGGGGACGGAAAATCCTGCTGCACGACACCGCCGGCCTGCGCCGGAAAGCCCGCGTCGCCGATCACCAGTTGGAGAAGATGAGCGTCGGCGCGGCGCTGGAGGCGGTCAAGTTTTCCGATTGCGTGATCGTGCTGCTCGATGCCACCCAGGCGTTCGAGAAACAGGATCTGACTATCGCCGATCTGATCGAGCGCGAAGGCCGGTCGCTGATTTATGCCGTCAACAAATGGGATCTAATCGACAACCCGGCCGGTGCGGTCAAACGCTTCAAGGAACTCGCCGACGCCATGCTGCCGCAAATTACCGGCGCGCCGCTGGTGGGCATTTCGGCCAAGACCGGGCAGGGGATCGAACGGCTGCTGCCGGCGATTCTGGAATCCGACGCGGCCTGGAACACTCGCATTTCCACCGCCACCCTGAACCGCTTTCTCGAAGACGCGCTGCAACGCCACGCCACGCCGGCGATTTCCGGCCGCCGCGTGCGCATCCGCTACATGACCCAGGTGAAGGCGCGGCCGCCGACCTTCGCCCTGTTCGGCAATCAGCTCGATTCGCTGCCCGATGCGTATGCGCGTTATCTGGCGAACTCTTTGCGCGAAACGTTTTCCCTTTACGGCACGCCGATTCGCTTTGCCAAACGGACGAGCAAAAATCCGTACGCGAAGTGACGTTCCGTGATAAACCTAGCCACTCCTTTCCCTCCCCCTTGAGGGTAGGCGAGCGATGATCGAGGTTTCTGAAGTCCGATGTCCCGGCAAGCTTATCGCGGCGAAATTCTCCACTTTCTTGCCGACCCTCGCGAGGGGGCCGATGCGATCCGCCATTTTGACGACGGTGTGCTGATCGTCGAGGACGGCCATATCGTCGAGGCCGCACCGTGGAACGAAGAGGCTATCCATCGCCTGCAGGGCGCGCCGGTCGAGCACTTCGAAGACGGCCTGATCGTGCCGGGCTTCATCGATGCCCATGTGCATTATCCGCAGGTCGACATCGTCGCTTCGCCGGGCAACCGGCTGCTCGAATGGCTGTCGAACTACACCTTCCCGTGCGAGGCGCGCTACTCCCACAAGGAGGTGGCGCGCGAGGCGGCGCGGTTCTTCCTCGACCGGCTTTTGGCGGGCGGTGTCACCTCGGCGCTGGTGTTCGCCACCGCCCACAAGGTTTCGGCCGAGGCGCTGTTCGAGGAGGCCTACGAGCGCGGCATGCGTCTCATCACCGGCAAGGTGCTGATGGACGCCAACGTCTCGCCCGGCGTATCCGACACCGCCGAGACCGGCTATCAGGAAACCAAGTCGCTGATCGCCGAATGGCACGGCAAGGGACGGCTGGGATACGCGGTGACGCCGCGCTTTGCGCTCACCTCCAGCGAGCGCCAGTTGCAGCTCGCCGGACGGCTTTTGGCCGAACATCCCGGCGTGCTGTTGCACACCCATCTGTCCGAGAACGTCGAAGAGGTGGCGGCGGTGGGCAAAATGTTTCCGTCCGCGCCGGATTATTTCGGGGTCTACGAGCGGTTCGGGTTGGCGGGGCCGCATTCGGTATTCGCCCACTGCATTCATTTGCCGGATAACGCGTGGACGCGGTTCGGCGCGGCGGGCTCGGCGGCGGCATTCTGCCCGTCCTCCAACCTGTTCCTCGGCAGCGGGCTGTTTGACATCGCGGCGGCGCGAAAGGCGGGGGTGCGCGTGGCCCTGGGCAGCGACGTCGGCGCGGGCACCAGTTTGGCGATGCTTGCCACGATGGCCGATGCCTACAAGGTGTGCCAACTGAAGCGCCGCGCGGCCGATGCGTTCGATCTGTTCTATCTGGCCACCTTAAGCGGCGCCAAGGCGCTGCACATCGACGGGTATGTCGGTAATTTCGAAGCCGGCAAGGAGGCCGATTTCACCGTGCTCGATGCATCCGGTCAACCGTTGCTGGCGCGGCGGCTGGGGTACGCCAAGAAATTTCCCGAGCGGCTGTTCGCGTTTGCCGTCTTGGGTGGCGAGACCGCCGTTTCCCGCACCTATGTTGCGGGAAAATTGGCGTATGCGCGAGCCCCCCAGGCGCTTGTCAAGCCGCGCGCGCTTTGACATCTTTGCGTATGGACGAGTCATTTTTGCGCGGCCTTCCCAAGGCCGAACTTCACCTGCATCTCGAAGGCAGTTTCGAACCCGAGCTGATGTTCGAAATCGCCCGGCGCAACCGTGTGGACATTCCCTTCAAGACCATTGAGGACGTCCGCGCCGCCTATTGTTTCTCGAACCTGCAGGATTTTCTCGACATCTATTATCGAGGCGCGTCGGTGCTGCTGGCCGAGCAGGATTTCTACGATCTGACCTTCGCCTATTTGATACGGGCACGGGCCGATGCGGTCAGGCATGTCGAGGTGTTTTTCGATCCGCAAACCCACACGATGCGGGGCGTGCCGTTCGCCGCGGTGATCGGCGGCATCCTCAGGGCCTTGGCCGACGGGGAAACCGCGTTCGGCATCACGTCGAAGGTGATTCCGTGCATCCTTCGCCATCTGTCCGAGGACGATGCGTTCGCCGTCTTGCGGCAGCTCGAACCGTTCCTCGATCTGGTGGCCGGCGTCGGGCTGGATTCGTCCGAGCTCGGCCATCCGCCGGAGAAATTCGCCCGTGTTTTCGCCAAGGCGAAGGCGATGGGGCTGAAGCTGGTCGCTCATGCCGGCGAGGAAGGCCCGCCCGAATATGTGTGGCAGGCGCTCGACGTGCTGAAGGTGGATCGCCTCGATCACGGCAACCGCGCGCTCGACGATGCGGGGCTGATCGCGCGGCTGGCGCAGGACAAGACGGCGTTGACGGTGTGTCCGCTCTCCAACCTCAAGCTCTGCGTGGTGGAGGATTTGCTGCGGCACCCGCTGAAGCGGATGCTCGATTTGGGTTTGCGCGCCACCGTCAATTCCGACGATCCGGCCTATTTCGGCGGCTATGTCGGCGACAATTACGTCGCCGTCGCCCGCGCACTGGCATTATCGCAAGCCGAAATCGTGCAGGTGGCGAAGAACGGCTTCCTGGGTTCGTTTCTGCCCGATGCCGATATTGCTCGCCACCTGCGAACGGTCGATGCCTTCGTAGCCGGTGGTTGAAATTTTAACCATTCCCCGATTACAAGTGGTTGCGGTGCCGAAGGGGGCATATCGTGATCTTGCCGAAATTCGATTGGAAAAATATCAAGTGGTTCGATCGGAATCCGACCAAGGAAAAAGCCGTTATTGTCGCGGCGGTGTTCGCAATCGGCGCAGCTCTGTATCAATTCGGCGGTAACCCGGCTGCACCCGCACCGATCGGCGCAGTGTCTACTGTCGGAACCGCTGGCCGACCGGCCGGTGCCGCCCGCGCCGGCGCCAGAACAATCAGTCCATTGCCGCTGAAGAGACTTTCCGCCACCCATTGCTTTACTTTCGCGCCTGAGGGCTGGCGCGTTACCGATTCCAACGCAGAGGGCACCGTATTCGGAGCGGCATCGCCAAACGGCGATAAGATCGCCGGCTACATGGTGTCGGGCGTGAACGGCGGAGTGGCGCGGTCTGGATATTATGGACCGCAGTATCGCACGTCAGACGATTACGCGCTTTACATCGTCTCCAATGCGATGATCCGCGAGGAGGCACGCTATGTCGGCGAGGCCAAGACGTTCGGCTATTATCGCGTGCTCGAATTCTCCAGCGCTCACCGGAGGGGCTACGTGTTGCTCTATACTCTGCCACTGCCCGGCGATCCCGGCGGCTATGTCGTCGATCTACGCATCGCCGTCGGCACACCGAACAATCCGCGTTCTATCGCCGATGCCGGTTCCGTCGCCGCTGCCATGCGCTGCACTGCACATCCCAAGCCGGCGCGGACCATCGACATCTCCGGCGCCTCGACGGCAACCCATGGCACCGGAAAATCGGATGACGAGGACGTGACTATGGCCGGCACCTACAATGCACAGCTCGGCACCGGTTGGGTGCATGATCCCAACACCGGCCAGAACTACAGCGTCGATGCCGTTAAGGATTACAGCGAGAACGGGCCGGACGGTCCCGGCTTCTACAAGCGCAACGGCAACGACATCATCAAGCTGGAAAATGGCCTGAGCGAATAGGCGATCATTCGGGCGCGTTCCGCTTGCCTTTGCCCATGCGTAGCAGCGCGGCGGTCATGCGGTGCCACTGACGGATCGGCATGGTCGGGCTTCCCGCCATGGTTTCTCCGTCGGGGATGTCGCGAATGACGCCGCTCTGCGCCACGATTTTTACGTTGGCGCCGATATTGACGTGATCGGCAATCGCGGTCTGGCCGCCGATCATGGTGAAATCGCCCACCGTCGAGGAACCGGCGATGCCGACCTGGGCGGTGATAATGCAGAACTTGCCGATCCTTACGTTGTGGGCGATATGCACCAGATTGTCGAATTTGCTGCCGCAGCCGATGACGGTGTCGCCGAGCGCGCCGCGGTCGATGGTGCAGTTGTTGCCGATTTCGACATCGTCGCCGATCATCACCCGGCCGAGCTGCGGCACATGCACAAGCCCGGTTGGCGAGGGAACGAAACCGTAGCCTTCGCTGCCGATCACCGCGCCGGCGGCGATGACGACGCGCGCGCCCAACACGGCATGGCCGACGGACGCATTGGCGCCGATGCGGCAATCGTCGCCCAGCACGACGCCTTTGCCGATCGCCGCGTTCGCATCGATGCGGCAGCGTCCCCCTACAACGGCGCCGGCGCCGACGAAGACCCCCGCTTCGATGCGGCAGCCTTCGCCGATCAGCGCAGTGGGATCGATGTGCGCGCGCTCGTCGATGCGCGCATCCTTTTCGTCCGGCGGATAGAACAAAAGCCCGGCCAGCGCGAAGGCCAGCCGCGGCTCGGGTACCTCCAGCAGCGGGCGCTGGGGCAGATACTCGGCAAGTTTGGGGCTGGTAATCAACGCCAGCGCGGCGCTTTTTCCGCACGCTTCGCAAAAGCGCCTGTCGCTAAAAACGCTGACGTCGTTTTCGCCGGCACAATCGGGCGCGGCGATATCGTGAACCGGGCGATCCGCATATTCGGGATGCGTAATCCTGCCGCCGATACGTTCGGCAACGTGCGCCAAAGCAAACGGCCCCGCACGGCGGAAAAACCGCTGGTCAATCATAAACCTGTACTCCAACCATTACGGATCAGAGCATGTTTCCGCCGCCAGCGATAGTTTTATCCGCTATGCCGGCGGAAAAAAGTCTCTCTTTTTCGCCGCAGGGAAAGGCTTTTGGCGGATATTTTCCTACCTGAACGCCGGTTCGGTAAAGCTGCGCAGCTTGCGGGAATGGAGCGAGCCGGCGCTGGCGCTGTCGCGCAACAACTCCAGCGCGCGGATGCCGATGCGCAAGTGCTGGGCGACGCGTTCCTCGTAGAAGGCGTCGGCCATACCGGGCAGTTTTATTTCGCCGTGCAGAGGGCGATCCGAAACGCACAACAGCGTACCGTAGGGTACGCGGAAGCGATAGCCGTTGGCGGCGATGGTGGCGCTCTCCATGTCGATGGCGATGGCGCGCGACTGGTTGAACCGCCGCGCCTGCTTGGCAAAACGCAGTTCCCAGTTGCGATCCGAGGTGGTAACCACGGTGCCGGTGCGCAACCGTTCTTTGATGTGGTGGCCCTTGGCGCCGTCGATTTCGTTCACCGCCTGCGCCAGCGCCACCTGCACTTCGGCGATCGGCGGCACCGGAATTTCCACCGGCAGCATGGCGTCGAGTACCTGATCGTCTCGCAAGTACGCGTGCGCCAGCACGTAGTCGCCCAGCCGCTGGCTATCGCGCAAGCCTCCGCAATGGCCGACCATCAGCCAGACGTGCGGACGTAAGACCGCCAGATGGTCGGTGACGGTTTTGGCGTTGGACGGGCCGACGCCGATGTTGACGAGGGTGATGCCGGTGGCGTGCGGCTGCACCAGATGATAGGCCGGCATCTGTGGCGGCTTGGCCAGCAGCGGACGGTCGGGTTCCTTGCCCGGCGCGGTGAGGCGGTTGCCGGGTTCGACGAAGCACGAGGCACGACCCGCGGCGATTTCGCCCCTGGCATAGGTCACGAATTCGTCGATGTAGCGCTGATAGTTGGTGAACAGCACGAAGTCCTGAAAATAGGTCGGATCGGTGCCGGTATAGTGGCGCAGGCGGTGCAGCGAGATGTCGATCCGCTCGGCCGAAAACAGCGACAGCGGCGCCGGGCCTTGGCCGTTCCACATGCCGCCGTCGACCAGATCGTCGTGGGCGGTGTCGAGCCGGGGCAGGGGAAAATACTCGGCCAGTTTCCGCCGCTCGCGCCAGCGCATCGTCGCCGCCGCGCGTTCGACCGCGAAGGTCAGCGGAATGGGATCGCGGCTTCGTCCGACATAGACCGCGGTTTTGTAGTTCCGCGCGAGCAGCGCCAATTGTTCGAGGAAATAGCGGCGGAACAATCGGGGTGCGGTTACCGTGGTGCCGTAACGGCCCTGATGCGACACCCGACCGAAGGCGAGGCTGGTCGGAGCCGTTTCTTCGCCGTATTCCACATCGACGCAAAGATAGGGATAGGTCGGATGCTGTTTCGGCAGCGTGCCTTTTGCGGCAAAGGCGTTGAAGCTTTTTTCGATGCCGGCGATCGCTTCGTCGTAAAGCTCGACCAGTCGCTCGTAGGCGGCTTGGGGTGTGGCGATGAGCTGCAGGTCGGTGGCAAAATCGGTATCGAAGGATGTCTTTGGTTTTTTCGCAACTTTGCGCGCAAAACCGTCGCGCGCTTCGCGCGCGCTTATGTCGAGCAGCGCGCTATGCGCGCGGGCCACTTTTGCGCTCGTTGCTTTTGCTGTTTTTTTCATGGTGCATCCAAGAATGAGGTTCCCGCCGGCAAAGCGGGCAGGCGAAGGTGCCGGGCCAGACTTTGGGCGATGTCGGCAAAGCTTTCGCGACGGCCTATGTTGCGCGGCGCGACGGAGTGACCGCAGGCGAGCACCGGCACGTATTCGCGGGTGTGATCGGTGCCCGGATAAGCGGGATCGCAGCCGTGATCGGCGGTGAAGACGGCGAGGTCGCCGGGCTTCAGCAGGGCAAAAAGTTCGGGCATGCGGGCATCGAAAGCTTCCAGTGCCCTGGCATAGCCGGCAACGTCGCGGCGGTGGCCGTAGTTTTGGTCGAAGTCGACGAAGTTGGCGAAGACGATGGAACCGTCGGGTGCCGCGCGCAGGTTTTCCAGCGTGGCGGTAAACAGTGCGTCGTTGCCTGCCGCCTTGGTGCTTTTGGTAAGGCCGCTGCCGGCAAAAATATCGAAGATCTTGCCGATACCCCATACCTCGCGCCCCTGGGCCTTGGCCACATCGAGCAATGTTCGGGCGTGCGGTGGGGTAGCGATGTCGTGGCGGTTGGCGGTGCGCCTGAACGCACCCGTCTGCTCGCCGACGAAGGGGCGGGCGATTACCCGGCCGATGCGGTAGGGGTCCACCAGCTTGCGGGCGATCTCGCACACCTCATACAGGCGATCGAGGCCGAAATGTTCTTCGTGGGCAGCGATCTGGAACACCGAATCCGCCGAGGTGTAGCAGATCGGTTGGCCGGATCGGATGTGTTCCTCGCCGAAGCGGTCGAGGATGACGGTGCCCGAGGCGTGACAATCGCCCAAGATACCGGGCAGCTTTGCTTCGCAGATTAGCGCGGCCGTCAGTTCGGCGGGAAAGGCGGGAACGGTGTCGGGGAAATAGCCCCAGTCGGTTTCCACCGGCAGGCCCATCATCTCCCAATGACCGCTGGGGGTGTCCTTGCCTTTGCTCTTTTCGGCGGCATAGCCGTACAGCCCGCAGGGCGCGCCGCGCATCAGGGCGGGAACCTTGGGATCGGCCTCGTGTGCCGCCAGCCCTAGGCCGAGGCTCAGCAGGTTGGGAACGTTCAAGGGGCCGGCCTGCAAAAGCGTGGCGAAGGTATTGGCGCCGACATCGCCGAAACGGGCGGCGTCCGGGGCTTCGCCGATGCCAAAAGAGTCGAGAACGGAAACGATGGCGCGCAAGGCTGCTTTTCCCCAAGAATGAATCTATATTGTTTCAAGAATGCGCTGGCTTGTCTATGTGCGCACAATATCGGGAACGGCAATGGCGATCGACGATTTCGAGGCGATGGAACGGGCGGCGGAAGCGGTGCGGGCGCGCCTGGGGGCGGATTTTCCTGCAACCGCGCTGATCTTGGGCAGCGGCCTGGGCCGTTTCGCCGAAAACCTCGAAGCGGCGGCGGAGATGCCCTACGGCGACATTCCGGGGTTTGCCGCATCGGCGGTTGCGGGGCATGCCGGCAAGCTGGCGGTGGGAAAGATCGCCGGGCGAGGCGTGGCGATTCTCTCCGGGCGGGCGCACCCTTACGAAGGACATTCGCGCGAGACCGTCGCCGCGCCGGTGCGCACCCTGAAGGCGCTGGGGGTGAAGCGGCTGATCCTCACCAACGCCTCGGGCGGCTTGAAGCCCGACTATCCCGCCGGAACCTTGGTGGCGATTTCCGATCACATCAATTTTTCCGGCTTCAATCCGTTGATCGGTCCCAACGACGCGCGCATCGGCCCGCGTTTCTTCGACATGTCGAACGCCTACGACGAGAAAATGCGCGCCGGACTGCTTGCGGCGGCGAAGACGGCCGGGGTGGCGCTGAAGGGCGGCATCTATCTTTATGCGTTCGGTCCCAATTTCGAGACCCCGGCCGAGGTGCGGATGTTCGCCAACCTGGGCGCCGATGTGGTGGGTATGTCCACCGTGCCCGAATGCCTGGTGGCGCGGCATTGCGGCATCGACGTGGCCGGCATTTCGGTGGTGACTAACCTGGCCGCCGGGTTGTCGACGGTGCCGCTCACCCACGCCGAGACGCTCGCCGCGGCCACCGCCGTATACGACTCCTTTGCCAAGTTGCTGCTGAACTTTCTGGCGCAATAAAACGGCCGGTGTCGCCTTCGTTTGCGGTTGACCATCAAACAAGCAGAAATCCGCAAAATTGAGCATGAATGCCGGCCGAAATGGGGTTGCCGATACGGTTAACCCTCTTTTCCGTGATTAATTTATCTTAAGCAGCGCGTGTGGCGGAAAAAGCACTGCGTTGTCATAAAACCCCAGATATATCACGAGTAATAGGGCGGCAGAAGACGCCGCCTGCACGCGTGGCGTTGGGTTTGTCTCGCTATCCGTTAACGAAAAAGCGGCGTGCGTACGAAGCGTGTGTAGTGCAGTGGGGTGGAGCGATGGCGGCGGTCTGTTGCATGGCGGCATGGGATGTCCGTGGTCGTGCCGACGTCGCCCTTATTCCAATCCGGTTATTCAAACGGCGATCAAAGCGCTGCGGCTGTCTCGTGTCGTGACGGGGTGCTGCTCGATCAACTGAAGGGGTAAGACTATGCGGTTAACGAAATCATTATTGCTTGGCGCGTGTCCGCTGGCGGTATTCGCGGCGCCCGCGTTGGCGCAATCGACCGGCTCGGAGGCGATTGAGACCGTCGTGGTGACGGGCACGCGGGTAAATATGTCGGGGTTGTCTTCGTTCGATCTGGCAGCGAAGCAGACGTCGTCCATCAATCAGGACTTCATCAAAACGCAAACTGCTGGTCAGACATTTTTCGAAAACCTGAACTATCTGCCGGGATTTAACTTCGAAAATACCGATTCTTTCGGTTCGTCTTCGAGCGGCGGCTTCCGTATGCACGGCCAGGACGATGCGCATATTTCGGTAACGCTGGATGGCATGCCCCTGAACGATACCGGCAACTATGCCATGTACACCAGCCAGATGATCGATCCCGAAATCACCGCCCGCGTCAATATCAACCAGGGTACCACGGACGTGGACAGCCCGACCGCGGCCGTGACCGGTGGTACCATTGCCACCCGCGCGCGCCGGCCGGCCGACGAATTTTCGGTCACCACCAACATTTCCGGCGGTTCCAATAACTTCAAACGCGATTTCGTCAGCATCGATACCGGCAAAATCGGCCCCTTCGATACCAGTGGGTACGTCACGTATTCGTATTCGGACTATGACAAGTTCAAAGGGTCGGGCAAGATGTTCAAGACCCAAATGAACGCCGATATCCATCAGGATTTCGGTTCGTTGGGGTGGGTCGACCTTGCCGCAAGTTTCAATCGCGGCCGCAATACGTACTACTACTATCCCAATTACACCGGCGGCGGGATCAACAAAAGCGATTGGAAGACCGATTATGACGCGTCCTGCGTCTACAACACCAATTCCAGCGGTACGGTCACGGCCCCGTCTTCGTCCTCTGCCGACAAAACCATGACTACCTGCTCGAACTGGTACAAGCTTAAGAACAATCCTTCCGACACAGGGAATATCCGCCTCTCCTCGTTGTGGCATCTGCTGCCGGAATTGACGGTGACGGTGGATACCAGTCTGCAGTATGTGCTGGCGAACGGCGGTTCGACGACGACCATGTACGAACATAGTCCGCAGTTGGTCGGTGCCAGCGGCACGTACTCGAGCACGACCTCGACCGCCACGACGGCTGCCTATGGCTGCATCACCGGCGGTACCGGCGGCTGCGATCTCAACGGCGATGGCGACGTACGCGATCAGGTGATGATCTATCGTCCCAATACCACCAATACCCGCCGTTGGGGTTTCAATACCTCTTTCATCTACGCGCCGGCCGAAGGCCATACCCTGCGCGTTGCCTATACGCTCGATTATGGCCTGCACGTGCAGACCGGCGTGATGGGTTTGATCGATCCGGTAAACGGGCCATACAGCATGTGGGCAGGTTACGACGACGATGCCCACAAAATCATCACAGCCGATTGCCCGACCGCCAATACCAATCGGGCCGCTTGCACCGGCAAATACGAGGCTCGTCGCCGCGACCGCAGGTCGAAGGCAATTCTCAATCAGGTTTCCTTCGACTATCAGGGCGATTTTCTCAATGACATGGTCCATGCAAGCATCGGTGCCCGCTTGCCGTTTCTGGAACGCGATCTCAACATGAATTGCTACACCAAGATCGGCGATTCCTATAACCCGCTGTGTACCACCGAAGCACCGAATGCCGCCGATACGTACGGTCGACTGACGTTCACTGGCGTTTCCGGTTATTTTCTGGCTCCGGAGTCTGCCGTCGTGCGCTACAATCGGTTCCTGCCGCACATCGGCTTTACCTTCAAGCCGTTCGGCGACGAGCATCTGATCTTCGTCAATTATACCCAAGAGATGGCGGCGCCGAAGACCGATAATCTGTACAATGCGACTGGCACGACCGCGACGGGATACTCGGTGTTCGCCAGGGTGGCCCCCGAGACTTCGACTACCTATACGATCGGCTATCGTTTCCTCAGCGAGGGCTTCAACGCCTCTCTGGTACTGTGGAACACGCAGGTCAAGCATCGTATCGTATCGAGCTTCGACCCGGACGAGAACATGTATTACGACCACAACATCAAAGGCGTGAACAACGCCGGCGTGGACGTCGATGCCACCTATCAGATCACCAAGGATTTGTCGGTGTACGGTTCCGGCTCGTTTTCCAGTGCGCGCATCCTCGGGGATATGCCAAGCAGCTATACTTCCGGCAGTACCACCATCTCGTACAATATCCCGACTGCCGGCAAGCAGATGACCAATATTCCCAATTGGACGTTTGCCGGCTACCTGCAATACAACGTCGTTCCGACGTTGCACTTCAGTCTCGGCGCAAAGTTCGTCGGCCGCAAATTCGCTACCGAAACCAACAACATCAAGGTACCCAGCTACTACAAGGTCAACACCAGCGTTGCCTACGATTTGGACGATCTTGGTATGGTTGGGTCTTCGTTGCGCCTGAATGTGGATAACCTGTTTGACAAGAAATACTATGGCTACATCGGCTCGACGCAGACTTGCTATGCCGCCTCGGCGACGGCGAGCTGCCGCAGTACGACCAAGCCCGGCGTGTATGCCGCTGCGCCGCGTACGCTCATGCTGACTTTGTCGGCCAAGTACTGATTGCTATTGTCGGTACCGAAAGCATACGGCCGGGGCCAAGCCCCGGCCGTTTTTTTCTTTGAAGGCCCCAAACCGCGTAGGCAGTCTGTCGAAAAAAAACGCACGGCGGCGGCGATGACGCGGAATTGAATTTGCGCATGCTTCCCGACTGGGCGACAATGCGCCGGCAACAACAGGAGATGCAGCATGCCGATCAAGCCGCACTGGATGTTCGCATTTGCCGTCGTCATTTGCGTGCCGGCCTTAGGCTGGGGCGCCGACGGTCATCGCATGATCGCGGCGGAAGGCGTCAAGGCGCTGCCGATCGGGCTACCCGCTTTCGTGCGCGGCGCCGCCGACGAAATCGGCTACCTCGGCCCCGAAGCCGACCGCCAGAAGGGCGCCGGCGTCGCCCGCGACAAGGCGTACGATCCCGGCCACTTCGTCGATCTGACCGACGATCTTTCCGTGCTCGGCGGCCCCAAGCTCGATGCTTTGCCGGAGACTCTCGAAGAATACGATACCGTGCTTCGCGCCGTGGGGCAGACCCAGTACAAGGCGGGCTACCTGCCTTACAGCATCGTCGCCGGCTATCAGTTGCTGGTGAAGGATTTTGCGCTCTATCGCGCCTATCGCGCCGGCGAAAAAAACGCCAAGACCGCCGGCGTGCGCGCGGCCTACGCCAAGCTGCGGCTCCGGCGGGAACGCGTGGCGGTCCACGATCTCGGCTATTGGACGCATTTCGTCGGCGACGCCAGCCAGCCTCTGCACGTCACCGTCCACTATAACGGCTGGGGCGATTATCCCAATCCCGAAGGCTTCACCCGCGAAAAGGTGCATGGGCCGTGGGAAAGCGAATTCGTGCGCGCCAATGTCTCGGGTTCGATGGTGGCAAAGGCGTTGCCGGAGTCGAAGGTCTGCGACGATCCGATCGAAAAATGCGTCGCCGCCTATTTGAAGGGAACGTTCGCGGCGGTGACGGCGTTTTACCGTCTGGAGAAGACTGGTGCCTTCGCCGCCCAAACGCCGTCGGCGGACGGCATTGCCTTCACCGCGGCACAAATCGCCCGCGGGGCGGGCGAGCTTCGCGATCTTGTCGTCAAGGCGTGGCAGGACAGTGCCTCGGCCAAGGTCGGCTGGCCGGAGGTTCCGGTATCCGACATCGAGACGGGCAAGGTCGAGCCGCCGCCGGCCTATTGAGGGGGGCACGGATTTGGACAAAAAGGAGATGGCTTTGAAGGTGGTTCATCGCGGCGGCTGCGGCGGGGCGTT
Organism: Alphaproteobacteria bacterium UBA1303; assembly: GCA_002307315.1. Lineage (GTDB taxonomy): Bacteria > Pseudomonadota > Alphaproteobacteria > Micropepsales > Micropepsaceae > Rhizomicrobium. Next base: position 6,189 of record DBTZ01000005.1, on the reverse strand, counting down.
CTGGCTCGTCGGATGGCTGTTCACCGTCGGCTATTGCAAGCTGGCCTTTTGGCCGGGCGCGTTGGCATTTTTGATCTGGCCGTATCATCTCGGCGGTGCCGCCGCCCTGTTGACGAAATGAAATATCTCATACGCCGCAAGGACTTTCCCTGTTGACAGTTTCTGCGATCCGGGCAGTACATAGCTATGTTTCGGATCAAGGTGATTCGCAGTCCGCAGAAAAAAATTCCGTCGCGCGCGCTGCGCGGGGTGGAAGGAACGTTCTGGTTCGTGCTGGCGCTGGCGGTGGCTATCGGCGGCAAAAGTGTGCTTGCGGGACTGCCTGAAATCGGCCGGCATTTTTCGCCCAATGGGGCGATGGAAGCGCAGGCGAGCGGCGAAGCGGTCAGGCCGTCCGTCGTCCGGCTGGTGTTGTCGGGGTTCCCGGCCAGCGCATACCGGCCGGCGGTGCTCTATCCGGTCAAGCCGCAAGCGATCCCCGCCTGGATGCAGGCGCCGTCGGTAGCGGCCGCTCCGCAGGCGCAACTTCCCGCCATCGCCATCGTGATCGACGACATGGGGCCGAACGAAAGCGGCTCCCGCCGCGCCATCGCCCTGCCGGCGGAGGTGGCGCTGTCGTTTCTGCCCTACGCCGACACCACGCCGGTGCTGGCCAAAGCGGCGGCGCGCGCCGGCCACGACGTGATGGTGCATTTGCCGATGCAAGCCGAGGCCGATGCCGATCCCGGCCCGATGGCGTTGATGGTGTCCGATCCGCGCGAGGAAATCGTCCGCCGGCTCGATTGGAACCTGTCGCGGGTGCCCGGTTATGTCGGCATCAATAATCACATGGGCAGCCGCTTCACCGAAAGCAAAGCCGCGCTGGCGCCGGTGATGGCGGAACTCTACGACCGGCACATTTTCTTCCTCGATTCCGTCACCTCGCCGCGTTCGCAGGCTGCGGCGGTGGCGCGGGCCTTCGGGGTAGCCAGCGCCGGGCGCGACGTGTTCCTCGACGACGTTCAGACCGCCGAGGAGGTGACGACGCGGTTGGCCGAACTGGAACGCATCGCCAAACGCAACGGCGTGGCGCTGGCGATCGGTCATCCCCACGACGTGACGCTGACGCTGGTGGCGCGCTGGTGCGCGAACCTGAAAGGCGTGCGATTGGTGCGGATCAAGGACGCCATTCGCATGAAGACCGAGCGCGAAATGGGCGTTCCGGTGGCGAGTCTCACCCGGCCTTAGCGGCCAGAGCGCACAGCAGCGACAAGGTTTCCGGCATCACCCAGCCGGCGTTTTCGGCCACCCGTTTTTGTTCGGCGTCTTCCACCATCACCCGATTGAGCCGGCGGTGGTGCAGCCGGTCGCGCAACGTGTCCGCCACTTTGTCGGCGTCGAAATGGGCCTTGCCGGCCAGGGCGCGTTCGCCGATCTGGGCGCAGGCGTCGCGGTCGTCGAGTTTGTCGAGAAGATCGTCGTAGGGACTGGGCGCATAGCGCTTGCGGAACAGCCGCGGGCCTTCCACCGCAGCCACGCCGGCAACCACGGCAACGCCGCCGCCGATCAAAAGCGTCCGCCGGGACAGCGCAAGTTTCATTTGAACAATCCCTTCAAATGCTCGGCCAGCCGAACGGTAAGCGCGATCAGGTTGATCGTCGGATTCGAAGCGCCGTAGGTGGGAAACACCGAACTGCCGGCGATATACAGGTTGTCGACCGAATGGACCTTGCCCGTCGCGTCGACCACGCCTTGTTTGGGATCGACGTGCATGCGGGTGGAGCCCATGTGGTGGTTGCCCCAGTCGAGGCCTTCGAGCCACTGGCCGCGTTCCTTGAGGTTCAGCCGCAGCATGCCGACGCGCGCGGCGAGCAACTGACGGCCGAGTTCGGCCAGGCTTTTGCGATAATGGGCGAAGTCGGCATCGTTGATGCGCATGGAGAGCTTGAGCCGCGGCATGCCGAGCGCGTCGCGGGCATGGTCGAGGGTCAGCCGGCGGTCGGGATCGGGCGCCGGTTCCAGCCCGCAGCCGAGCGCGAAGACGGCGGCATGCGAGGAGGCGACGCCGAGCGCCGAAGCGGTGGCCGCCACCGCCGCTTTGCCGATGGCGTCGAGTTCGTCGCGGTATTCGACGGTGGTCTGCGATCCCATTACCGGATGCTTCAGACGGTAATCCTCGCGCGGGGTAAACGAGGCGCGCATGACGGTGCCGCGCACCGGAACGGTGCCGAGGTAATAGCCGGGCATCCGGCCGTCGAAGATCACCAGGGTGCCGACGTCGCGTGGGCAGGGGTGGTCGGCGAAGAAGCGGCCGACCAGATCGTTTTCGTTGCCGACGCCGCATCTTTTTACGTCGTTCGATGCCAGCATCAACCGCGGCACCTCGATGCCGCCGGTCGCAAGCACGACGAACTTCGATTTGACGGTGAAGCGCTTGCCGTTCAGCGTCGCCACTTTGATGGTTTTCAACCGATTGCCGTCGCGCGCCAGGCGCAGGCGGGTGACGTTGGCGTTGACGTAGACCCTTAAATTGCCGATGCGCTTGAGGTCGTTCGCGTAGCGTTCGCCGAAATGGGTCGGCAGTACGTCGTTCTTGGTCTTGCTGAACTGGAACCAGCGGGTATCGATGCCGCCCTCGCCGAGCGCAATCTCCGGCTCGGTCAGTTGCCGTTTCACCCCGTCGTAGAGGTAAGACCCGGTTTCGCACAGCGCCTGGGCGCGAGCAAAATAGGGCATCAGTGTCTTGCGCGAAAACGGCCAACCGGAATGGGGCAGCCATTCGCGTTTTTCGAAATCGGCTTCGTCGAGCGGCCGGCTCCAGCCGCCCCAGTGATTGGAACTGCCGCCGAGGTAGCGTAAACGCGAAGCTTCGAGCGGCAAATAGGCGTCGCCGGCCAGCGTGCCTTTGTACAAATCCTGGGTCTTTTCGTCGAACTCCAGGGCGCCGCTTTCCAGCAGCATGACACGGAAATGCGCCCCCGCCAGCAACAGCGCCAGCGAAATACCCACCGGCCCGCCGCCGACGATCGCCAGATCGGTCTCAACAGCCTGTCCCGAAGGAACGGCACGGGCATCGATGAATGCGCTCAACGGATTTGCCTCTACGGGTGACTCGCTCGCGTCAGCGCCATGCTAGCGCCCTTAGCACATGTTTGTCTTGGCGAATTTGGCTGCCCCTGACAAGTTGAAATTGTCGCGCCCGCCCGATTGCGGCGGTAACCGGAAACCGCCGCTGGGATGGTTTGTCGCATGTTTCCCCTGTCAGCCGAATGGGGATGTCGATTCCGGCCGAACCGATCAGAATTGGTCGCGCAAGGTCAGCCGAACGAATTTCGTTTTGTAGCCGTCTTTGATCTTCAGTTTTACCTGGGTGCCGGGCGCGGCGCAGCGCAGGCGCTGGCGGAGGTCGTAAAGCGGAATCTCGTCGATCGACTGGCCGTCGACCGCAACGATGACGTTCCCCATTCTGAGACCGGCGTCTTCGGCCGGCGAACCCTTGACGACGTCGACGATAACGTATCCCCGCCGCGCGGCGTTGAACCACAAGCCGGCTCGGTCGTAGGTGCCGGTGTCGGCAACCGGAGCTGGCTGCGCTTTGAGGTACATTTTCTGGCGGCGATAATCGAGGGTGACGATGAAGCGTTTGAGAATGCCACCGCCGACGTTGCCCTGGTAATCGTCTCTGGCAAAGGCTCCTTTGCCTTGGGTCGCGAACGAGGTCACCACCTCTTCGATCCTGACCGGACCGATGGTCATTTCGTCGGCCCGGGTGACATAGCCGAACGTCGGCCCGCCGATGCCCCAGCCATCCATCGCTTCGACCCCCTTGGGATGCTTGGCGCGCAGACCGTTTGCCTCGGCAAACGGCTTGGTCAGAGTCAGTTCGTTGCGCGATCCGGTATCGATGTCGAATTTCGCCGGAATTCCTTCGAAGGTGCCGGCGACTTCGGGAACATGCCCGTTGAAGACAAAGGGAATCTCGATGCCGGCGTCCGTGGAAACGAAGCGGTCGGGATCGATCAGGCTTAAGGTTTTCGCGACATAGTCGATGCGGACGACGAAACGGCTGAAGGTTTCATAGCCGATCATGCCGGGCAACGGCGCCCCCTCGATATCGGTCAGCGTTTCCAGCGACATGGCGACGAACGTCTGATTTTCGATCGAGGCATCGCCGATAGCGACACGGCGGACGTGGGCGAAGCCGGCATCGACGATGCCTTCGCCGACGCCGGAGCCGGGCAATGTGCCGATGATATTAAGCCCGAGTTGCTTGGCCAGCGGCGGGGTGACGATGTCGTGGCCGCCGGTATCGAAAATGAACAGAAACGGGCCTTTGCCGTCGAGCATCACCTTGCCGTAGATATGATTGTTGATCAGTTGGATCGGCAGCGTGACGGCCGCCGCTTTGTCTTTGATCCGAATCTCTCCGGGATCGCTCGGCGGCGGTGCAAAGGCGCCGTCATCCGGCGGAGCTGCGAACCGCGCGTTTACCAGGGTGAGTGTGCGGCGATACGCTTCACTGCCGTTGACGGTGACGATTTGTCCGGCCAGCATCACACCGTCGATCGGGCGATAGGCCGCATATACGGTGACGACGGTCTCGGCTCCTTGATGCTCGATGGTCTTCGTCAGGTAGCGGGTTTCCGCGTCGAACCAGGCATCGAACGGCTTGCCTCCCTTCGGTTCGACGGTCAGCACGTAATGCAGCCTGCCGTTTTCCGTGTTCTCCGTGGCGGCGATTTTGGCGCCGCCGCGGTCGGGGCGCCACCAGGCGTTGGCGTCGCGATAGGCTTGATTGATCGCCATTTCCTGCGCGTCGCCGCCTTGCTGCAGGGAAATCGCGCCCGACATGTCCTTCTGCCAGGGATGCACGCCGTCGAAGCCTCGCGCGCCGGCGGTCGGTCCCAAGGTGTAGGTTCCGATGTTGCGGCCGTCGGACAGGTCGATCAACTCGTGTACCGTTCCGGTCAAGCCGTAGCCGATGATGTCGTAATCGGTTTCGAGCGCGGCTTTGCCGTTCCAGGCGGTGCCGCCGGTCGCGGTCTTGTAAGCGTCGAGAATTTGTGCAACCGACGGGGCAGCCAAGGCGGCGTTGGTTTCCGCAAGACCGGCGAGCGCAAAGAAAACGGCGGCCAGGAACCTGCGCATGACGTACTTCCCCTCGTCAGGCAAACAGATAAAGCGACGGCGGCGGCGATACAACCCGAACCGCGCCGTTCGCGAAAGTTTGATAATTTTGTTTGGTGCGATGGTTATTTTTTCGCCGGTCGCGGCGTCGCCCAGGCGGGTGGTTTCGACGTTTCTGTGTACCGACGAATACGTTTACCGTCTGGTTTCGCGTGCCAACATCGCCGCACTCTCGTTCGAGGCGACTGATCGTCATCCGGTGGTTTCGACTATCGCCGACCGGGCCGCCGGCATCCTCGTTATCCATCCCGATACCGAAACCGTGTTGGCGTTGAAGCCCGATCTGGTGGTGATGTACGAGGGGGTCAACCCGCGTTTGCACGCCAATTTGGAGCGGTTGAAAATTCCCGTGTTCGACGTGCCGTGGGCGAACTCGCTGGCGGATGTGCGCCGCATCACCCGCATGCTGGGAGCGCGGTTGGGTGCGCAAAGCCGAGCCGAGGCGCTGCTCGCCGATATGGACCGCAAGCTTGCGGCGGCGAAGGCGCGGGCGCCGTCCCCGCCGGTCGGCGCCATCCTGTACCAGCCCAACGGCTATGCCGGTGCCGGCGCCGCCGCCGACGAATTGCTCGCGGCGGCGGGCATCCGCAACGTCGCACCGGCACTGGGGGCGTCGCCGGCGGGAACAATTCCGGTGGAAACCGTCGTCGCCAAGGCACCGGAATTGCTGATTTTTTCCGACGAAGAACGCAACGGGACGGGCAGGGCCTATCAAATCTTGCGTCATCCCGCGCTTCGCGCGCTCGACGGCAAAACCCATCGCGCCTTTGCCAACCTGACGCCGTTGATGTGCCCCGGTCCCTGGTTGGCCGACACCGCACAAAGCCTCGGTGCGGTGGCGCGCGAGGCGAGGGCGCTTGCGAAGCCCCCCCCATCCCATTAGGTTCTCCCGGCACATCGGCTAAGGGAACGCGGGCGGAATTCCCGCGGCTGCCCCCGCAACTGTGAGCGGCAAATTTTTTCCGTTCGGTCACTGGGAAACCGGGAAGGCCGACGGAGCGCATTCGGAAAAGTGCGAAGCGG
>DBTZ01000029.1:25832-35878 GCA_002307315.1 Alphaproteobacteria bacterium UBA1303 | reverse complement strand
GGGTACGGATTTACAACCGTACAACGGTTTAGCAAACCGCCACCTTCAGCCTCTCGGCCACAGCTCCGTTTTGTGCTCCAGCCCAAACTCCGGCTGAAGGCTAAATTCATCGACCCGCCTTGCGCAGGCCCACGGGGAAGGCAGCCTCTCGGCCACCGCTGCCGTATTTTACGGTAGGCACTTAAGCATCCACGACACCGCGAACCAAACCGGCATTTGGCCGGCACCCTAGAGCGACGGACGTTCAAACACAATCAGTCCGTCTAGCTCTTTGTTTTGTCGCAACTTTACGCGCAAAACCGATTCGACTTTTGCGCTCGTTGCTCTAGAGCAATTCATCGCTCTTTGGAAACGCCGAAATGCGCTAGCCCTTAGTTTTTGTGACCGTCTTTTTGACCGAGTGAGCATTCACCGTCAAGACCTTAGCGCACGTTGCCTTAGGCGGAAAGCCTATCGAACGCGGCGTTCGTACCAATTCTTCGACCGATTTACGCCCCAAACCACCGACAGCATCACCGGCACCTCGATAAGCACCCCCACGACGGTGGCGAGCGCGGCGCCGGAATGAAACCCGAACAGGCTGATCGCCGCCGCAACGGCGAGTTCGAAGAAGTTGGAGGCGCCGATCAGCGCGGAAGGCCCGGCCACGCAATGCCGTTCGCCGGCCAACCTATTCAACCCATAGGCGAGTCCGGCGTTGAAGTAGACTTGGATCAAAATCGGAACCGCCAGCAGGGCAATCACGATCGGCTGGGCGACGATTTGCTCGCCTTGAAACCCGAACAGCAGCACCAGCGTCGCAAGCAGCGCCGCCAGCGACATAGGGGAAAGCTTGCGCAGCAGCCGCCCAAGCGCGGCCTCGCCGCCCGAGGCCAATAGAGCGCGGCGGATAATCTGGGCGACGACGACCGGTACCGCGATATAGAGCACGACCGACAGGACCAGCGTCTCCCACGGCACCGCGATGGCCGAGAGGCCGAGCAACAATCCGACGATGGGCGCGAACGCCGCGACCATGATAAGGTCGTTGAGGGCAACCTGGGTCAAGGTGAAATGCGGTTCGCCCTTGCACAGGTTCGACCACACGAACACCATCGCCGTGCATGGCGCGGCGGCGAGCAGGATCAACCCGGCGATATAGCCGTCGATCTGCGCCGCCGGAAGCAGCGGGCGGAACAGATACCCGACGAACAGCCACCCCAGCGCCGCCATCGAAAACGGCTTGACGGCCCAGTTGACGAACAAGGTGACGCCGATGCCGCGCCAATGCCGGCCGACCTGTTTCAAGGCGGCAAAATCGATCTTGAGCAGCATCGGAACGATCATCAGCCAGATCAGTGCCGCCACCGGCAGATTGACCTTGGCGATCTCGGCCGCGCCGATTGTTTGGAATACGCCCGGCACGATCTGTCCGAGGCCAATGCCGGCGACGATGCACAAACCGACCCAGACAGTCAGATACCGTTCGAAAGACGACATGAGGCCTCAGAATGAAATCGGTTTCGTCAGCAGCACCGCACCGGCGGGACACAAGGACCGGGCTTGGCGGGTTTCGAGGATGACCGCAGGCGCTTCGTTGCGTTCCCGGCGCACAAACGTGATCCGCTCGAAGAAGGCCGCCGCCGAAACGGTGAAAAGCCATGCCGTCCGCGCCCCCTGCCGGTAGGCCCGATAGAGCAGCAGCGGCACCAAATTGCGCCCAATCTTTCTGCCGCGCACCGGCGACGCGACGACCACGGAGCGCAGGAATACATCCGATCCGTAAAGCTCATAGCCGCCATAGCCGAGAACGGCACCGGCGAGACTGCGGTAGACGTAAAACATCCGGTTCGGCTCGCCGAGATCGTCCGCCGGCAGATGCTCGCCCCGCAGCGCGGCCATCAGGCCCGGATCATCCGCCGAGATCGGCGCATCCCGCAGGAACGGAGCGCCGTCTTCCTTGAACGCATCCGCGCCCGGCACCATCGGCAGCAGATCGAGCACCACATCCGACGGGCGGCACAGCGCCGCGGCGTCGTCGGTGACTACCAGCGGGCGGTTGATCAAAATGGGGTGCGCGATCATCGCATCCAGCAATGCATCGTCGTCCGCGCCTTCAAGCCCCAGCTCGGCGTAAGGCGTTTCTTTCTTGCGCACCGCATCGCGCGGCGACAATCCCGCCTTGATAAGAAGGGTGGAAAGCTCGTCGCGCGTTGGGGGAGCCTTAACATATTCGACGATCCGCGGGGCAAGGCCGAAGCGACGGATCGCCGCCAAAGCATTGCGCGAGGTGCCGCAGTCGAGGTTGTGATAGATGGCGATGTTCACGGCCGTCCCTTTTTGCAACAGGTGACTTTCTTGGGCTCGACGACCCGGTTGCGGGTGCAGCATTCGGCATAGAGAAACGCCAGCAGATCTTGCAGCCCCTGGTGGTTCGCCAGATAGCGCAGGAACACGCCTTCGCGTTTTACGACGATAAGCCCTTCGTTCTTCAGCTTGTCGAGGTGATGGGACAAGGTGGAGTTGGGGATGCCGAGTTCGTCGCCGATCTCGCCCACCACCATCCCGTCCGGATGGGCGGACAGCAGCAGGCGCACGATTTTGAGGCGCGGCTCCGTTCCCATCGCCGCGAGCATGTCGGCATAGCGGGCCAGTTCGGCATCATCGGTCATTCCGGTCTCCGGTTCTGTATTTCTAGATATATCGAAATATTAAAGACGTCAAGACCGGTTGCAACACCCCCTTCCGCCGCTTTAAGCCGTATGCACAAAATCCAGCACCGCGCGGGCCGCGCGCAAGGACGGGCTCATTTCCCCGAGGCCCATCTTCGCCATCGCTTCGCGCAAGAGGGCGCGCTGGGCGGCGGCGGCGGCCGGATCGCACAACAGCGTCTCAACCGCGCCCGCCAGATTTTCCGGCGTGCAGTTTGCTTGAATGAATTCCGGCATCGCCTCGCGGTCCAAAATCAAATTGGTCAAGGTGGCGTATTTCACCTTAATCAGCAGGCGGACGATGGCAGCGGTAAGCCTGCTGACCTTGTAGGCCACCACGGTCGGCGTATCCGACAGCGCGCTTTCGGTGGTCACCGTGCCCGATGCGGCCAGCGCGACGTCGGATGCGGCGAAGGCGGCGAACTTTTCGCCTTCGTCTTCGATCAAATGCAGCGGACACGGCCAATCGGCGCACGCCGCCCTCACCTTTTCCGCCACATGCGGCACCACCGGCAGCACGCACACCAATCCGGGCACCCGCTTGGCCACCATCCCCACCGCAGCGCGAAAATCGGCAATCAGGCGCGAGACCTCGCCGCCCCGGCTGCCCGGCAGCACCAACAGAAGTTTGGCATCGGCCGCGATGCCGCGGCGCGCCCGGAACGCCTCGGCCCCGGTCATCAACGCCGCCCGCTCCACCGCCGGATGGCCGACGAAGACGCATTTCAGCCCGTACTTCTCGAAGAACGGCGGCTCGAACGGCAACAGCGCCAGCATCAGATCGAGATATTGCGCCATCGCCTTGGCGCGGCCCGGCCGCATCGCCCACACCTGGGGGGCGACGTAAGTGATCAGCTTGATGTCCGGCGCCACCTTGCGGATGCGCTTGGCCACGCGCTGGGTGAATTCCGGGCTGTCGATCAGCACCACCGCGTCGGGCCGCGTTTTTTTGGCGAAATCGGCCGTGCGGCGGATCAATTTCAGAATTTCGGGAATGCGCGGCAGGATTTCGGCGATCCCCATCACCGAAGTGGCTTCGAGGGGAAACAGGGTTTCGAAACCCAACGCCGCCATCGCCTCGCCGCCGACGCCGGACAATTCCACCGCGCCGCCGGTTTCGGACCGCAAGGCCGCCATCAACTGCGCGCCCAACCGGTCGCCCGACGGTTCGCCGCATACGATCATCAAACGCAATGGGTTCGCCATATCCTCAAGCCGCTTTCGCCCGCCAATTCGAACTCTACACCAATACCCGGCCCAAAAGAGGAGGTCGACACATTCGAGCTTACGGTGGTAAGCCGCCCGTAGAAATTTCCATAACATATTGCTAAAAAATGATAAAATGACCTCTCCGCATCGGCGGGCCGCTTGGACAAAAGGCATGGGCAAGCCGCCCTGCCCGCCACCGGGCCGCGGCCATTGCTCTTAAGCGGCAATCTGCGCGGAAAAAACTGCGACAAAGCTTTGCTCCGGCCCGCTTCCCCCCGCTATAACCCCAGGCGGCCCCACAGGAATCGGGCCGCTAAAAACCGGGATAGAACGACATGGCGAATGTGGCGGTGATCGGCGCCCAGTGGGGCGACGAAGGCAAGGGCAAGATCGTCGACTGGCTGAGCGCCCGCGCCGATGTGGTGGTGCGCTTTCAGGGCGGCCACAACGCCGGTCATACCCTGGTGATCGACGGCGTCACCTACAAGCTTTCGCTGCTGCCTTCGGGCGTGGTGCGGCCGGGCAAATTGTCGGTTATCGGCAACGGCGTGGTGGTGGACCCTTACGCGCTGGTCGCCGAGATCGACCGGTTGAAGATTTTGGGCGTCACCGTCACCCCGGACAGCCTGATCGTGGCCGAGAATGCGGCGCTGATCCTGTCGCTGCATCGCGAACTCGACACGGCGCGCGAAACCGGGGTGCAGGCGCTGGGCACCACCAAGCGCGGCATCGGCCCGGCCTACGAAGACAAGGTCGGTCGCCGGGCCATCCGCGCCGTCGATTTGATGAACCCGGACACTCTGCCCGGCAAGATCGAACGGCTTTTGGCCCATCACAACGCGCTGCGCCGCGGCATGGGCCAGCCCGAACTGACTATCGAAGCGGTGCTGAAGGAACTGACCGAGATCGCCCCGCGGGTGACGCCCTTTATCGGCCCGGTGTGGCGCAAGCTCGACGAAGTGCGGCGGCAAAATCGCAAGATCCTGTTCGAGGGCGCCCAGGCGGTGCTTTTGGACGTCGATCACGGCACCTATCCCTTCGTCACCTCGTCCAACACGGTGGCGGGGCAAGCGGCGGCCGGATCGGGCATCAGTCCCCGCCAAATCGGTTACGTGCTCGGCATCGTCAAGGCCTACACCACCCGGGTCGGCGACGGCCCCTTCCCCACCGAACTGAAAGATGCCGTGGGCGAAAAAATCGGCGAGCGGGGCAAGGAATTCGGCACCGTGACGGGCAGAAAGCGTCGCTGCGGCTGGTTCGATGCCGTGCTGGTGCGCCAGACCATCCTGACCGGCGGCGTCGACGGCATCGCGCTGACCAAGCTCGACGTGCTCGACGGCCTCGACGAGATCAAGATCTGCGTCGGTTACCAGTTGGACGGCCAGCCGTTCGATCATCTGCCGGTCGATGCGGTGCTGCAGGCGCGGATCAAGCCGGTGTTCGAAACCGTTCCGGGCTGGAAACAATCCACCCACGGCGCGCGCTCGTGGGCCGCTCTGCCGGCCGGCGCGATCAAATACGTCCGTCGCATCGAGGAACTGATCCAGGCGCCGGTGGCGATGCTGTCCACCAGCCCCGAGCGCGAGGACACCATTCTGGTCCACGACCCGTTTCTCAACTGACTTGGCTTGAACCGAATCGCGCGGGCGTGTAGCAACACTTGAACCATGTGAAGGCGTCGTATCGTGCCATCGTATAATTGTAAGAAGTGTCCCGGTTACTGCTGTTCCTATCACATCATTCCGGTCAAAAAGAGCGATCTGAAGCGGCTGGCCAAGCATTTCGGCATTTCGTTCGCCGAAGCCGAAAAGAAATTCGTCACCAAGGGCGATCCCAAGGACGGCGGCGAGTATAAAATCCGCCGCAAGACGGACGAGCATTTCGGCAAGATCTGTCGCTTCTTCGACACCGAAACCCGCAAATGCTCGGTTTACGAGGCGCGCATGTACATCTGCCGCGCCTATCCCACCGGCCGCTGCGGCTATTACGATTTTCTCAAGAACGAGCGCGAAACCCAAGGCGACGACGAAATGGTCGCCTCGACCTGGAACATCTGAGCGCGAAAGCTTACCCGCGCGGCTTGGCGAAGTGATTGAGCGGGCCGTGGCCCTTGCCGAAACCCGGCGCGGTGCGGATGGCCTCGTGTACGTAATCGCCGGCGCGGCGCACCGCATAGGGCAAGGTCTGCTCGAACGCCAGACCGCAGGCAATACCCGAGGCCAAGGTGCAACCGGTGCCGTGGGTGTTGCGACTGTCCAGGCGCGGATGGGAAAATATGGCGGCGCCGCCCGACCATACCAGTACGTCCTCGATCTCTCCGTCGCTCTTGTGTCCGCCTTTGATCAGCGCGGCCTTGGCACCCATTTCCATCAGCCGCTGCCCTGCGGCCACGGCGTCGCCGGTCATGCCGGTGAGGCGTTCGACCTCCGGCAGGTTGGGGGTGACGAGGGTAGCCAGCGGAAACAGCTTTTCCACCATGATCTCCACCGCCGCATCGTCGATCAGCGCATCGCCGCTGGTCGCCACCATCACCGGATCGAGAACGAACGGAATGCCGGCGGCGAATTTTTCCAACGCCAACGCCACCGCCTCGATAACGGCGCCGTTCGCCAGCATGCCGGTCTTGATCGCGTCGGCACCGATGTCGGTCAGACACGCCTCGATCTGGCCATAGACGGCATCGGGAGCGATCGCCTGAAAATCGGCAACGCCCAAGGTGTTCTGCACGGTGACCGCGGTGATGGCGGTCATGCCGTAGACGCCGAAGGCACAGGCGGTCTTGAGGTCGGCCTGGATACCGGCACCGCCCGACGAATCCGACCCGGCGATGATGAGCAGCTTTTTCAAGCGGCGGCCTTTTCGATCGCGGCGGCGATCTCGTCGACCACCTGACGGACCAGGTTCTCGTCTTCGCCCTCCGCCATGACGCGGATCAGAGCCTCGGTGCCGGACTTGCGTACCAGCACGCGCCCCTTGTCCGCCAGCCGCTTCTCGCAATCGGCTATGCAGGCTTTGACGGCTTGGTCCTCCAGCGGCGTGCCCTGCTTGAAGCGCACGTTTTTGAGGATCTGCGGCATGGGTTCGAACAGATGCGCCGCCTTGGAGGCCGGTTTGCCTTCGGCGGCAATGGTGGCGAGAACCTGTAGCGCGGTAATCAGCCCGTCGCCGGTGGTGCAGAAGTCGTTGAGAATGACATGGCCCGACTGTTCGCCGCCGACATTGTAGCCGAGACGGCGCATTTCTTCGATGACGTAACGGTCGCCGACCTTGGCCCGCGCCAGCGCCAGCCCTTCGGCGGAGAGATACCGCTCCAGGCCGGCGTTCGACATCACCGTGCCGACCACGCCGCCGCCCTTGAGCGCATCGTTCTTCCGCCACGAATGGGCGATCAGCGCCAGAATTTGATCGCCGTCGATAATGTGACCGTATTCATCGGCCATCACCACCCGGTCGGCGTCGCCGTCGAGCGCAATGCCGAAATCGGCGCGCACCTCGCGAACCTTGTTGCACATCGCCTCCACCGAAGTGGAGCCGCACTTGAAATTAATGTTGGTGCCGTCGGGATCCACCCCGATCGCCACCACGTCGGCACCCAGTTCCCACAGCACCGTTGGCGCCACCTTGTAGGACGCGCCGTTGGCGCAATCGATCACGATGCGCAACCCGTCGAGCCGCAAATGCCTGGGAAAGGTGAACTTGACGAATTCGATATAACGCGCCTGAGCATCGTCGATGCGCTTAGCCCGGCCGATCTTGGGCGACGGCGCCAAGTCCTGGTCGTAACCGTGCTCCATCAAGGCTTCGATTTCGGCCTCGCGCTCGTCCGACAGCTTGTAGCCGTCGGGGCCGAACAGTTTGATGCCGTTGTCGACATACGGATTGTGCGACGCAGAGATCATCACCCCGAGATCGGCGCGTAAGGAGCGCGTCAACATCGCCACCGCCGGCGTCGGCAAGGGACCGAACAAAAACACGTCCATCCCCACGGCGGTAAAGCCCGCCTGCAACGCCGGCTCCAGCATGTAGCCGGACAGCCGAGTATCCTTGCCGATCACCACCCGATGGCGGTATTCGCCGCGGGTGAACAGCCGTCCCGCCGCCATGCCGACCTTCATGGCGACTTCCGCCGTCATCGGAAAAGCGTTGGCGAGGCCCCGAATACCGTCGGTTCCGAAAAGTTTGCGGCTCATGGTTTCCTCAAGTTCCCGTACGTCGTTATATGTCACAAAGGCTAATGTTTATCTCATCACGGCTGGTTGCGGGATGTTGCACCCCGCCAAACCGTCAAGCCGTCGGCCAACGGCCCGGCCTCGTGGGTGCGGATATAATCCGCCCCGCATTGCGCGGCAAACAGTTCCGCCGCCAAAGTTGCCGCGCCAGCGGCGGATGACTTTCCGGTAAGTTTCCTTAGGAAAGATTTACGCGACACTCCGACCAGCACCGGCAAGCCAAACATCCGCTTCAGTTCCGGCAAACGGCGCAAAACCTCGAACGAGGTTTGAGGATCGCTGCTCAAAAAAAACCCCATACCGGGGTCGAGGATCAGCCGTTCGCGTTCGATACCCGCCCCGGTCAGCGCCGCAAGGCGCACTTCGAAAAAACCCACGATGCGGCCGAGAATGTCCTCGGGCGAAACGTCGACGGTTGTTGCCTTGCCCCTTCCCTGCACCGAATGCATCACAATCAGTTTGGTCTTCGAAGCGGCAAGATCGGCATAGAGCTCGGGAAAGGGAAAGCCCTGAATGTCGTTGAGATACGCTACGCCCCGGTTCAGCGCCCAATGCTGCACCGCAGGCGAAAAGCTGTCGATCGAAACCGCCAGCCCGTCGCGATGCAAGGCGTCCACCACCGGCGCAAGGCGACGGATTTCCTCGTCCGGGGCGACCGGCCGTGAGGCGATGTTGCTCGCCGCCGCGCCCAAATCGAGGATGCCCGCACCCGCCGCCGCTTCCGCCTTCGCCTGGGCGATCGCCGCCGCGGGATCGAGAAACAGCCCGCCGTCCGAGAACGAATCCTCGGTGAGGTTGACGATGGAAAGGATCGACGGGGTCATCCGCCCGGCTGCGGCTGCGGCTCCGGCAATCCGGTGGGACGCCCGGCGGTCGGGACCGAAGGGCCGGGACCGCGCTGCGGCTCCAAGTCCTCGTAAGGCGTGCGCACCGGCGCAATCCCCTTCAAGAGCGCCACGATCTCGTCGCCCGACAACGTCTCGTATTCCAGGAGACCCTTGGCCAGGGTGTGCAAATCGTCGTTTTTCTCGATGAGTATCTTACGGGCGCGCTCATAGCCGTTGTCGATGACGCGGCGGATTTCGGCGTCGATCTTGCGGGCGGTCTCCTCGGAAATACTCTGGGTACGCGATACCGAATGACCGAGGAAAACCTCTTCCTGGTTCTCGGCGTATTCGATCGGTCCCAACTCGTCCGACAGGCCCCAACGGGTCACCATGTTGCGCGCCATCAAGGTCGCTTGATGAATATCGGAAATCGCGCCGGTGGTGACATGATCGTGGCCGAACACGATTTCCTCGGCCAGCCGACCGCCGAACGCCACCGCGATGTCGGCATGCAGCTTCTCGCGGGTGACCGAAATCTGATCGCGTTCCGGCAAGCGCATCACCATACCCAGCGCCCGGCCGCGCGGGATGATGGTCGCCTTGTGAATCGGATCGGACCCCGTAACGTTGAGCGCAATAATGGCATGGCCGGCTTCGTGATAGGCGGTGTTGCGCTTCTCGTCTTCGCTCATCACCAGCGAGCGGCGCTCGGAGCCCATCATCACCTTGTCCTTGGCATCTTCCATTTCGCTCATGGTGACGACGCGTTTTCCCCGCCGCGCCGCCAATAGCGCCGCCTCGTTGACCAGGTTGGAGAGATCGGCGCCGGAAAAGCCCGGCGTGCCGCGCGCCAGCGTCTTGGGATCGACGTCGGTGCCGAGCGGCACTTTGCGCATGTGGACGCGGAGAATTTTTTCTCGGCCGATCAGGTCGGGATTGGGCACCACGATTTCGCGGTCGAACCGGCCGGGGCGCAACAAGGCCGGGTCGAGCACGTCGGGCCGGTTGGTGGCGGCGATCAGAATGACGCCTTCGTTGGCTTCGAAGCCGTCCATCTCGACCAGCAACTGGTTGAGGGTCTGCTCGCGCTC
>DBTZ01000029.1:25410-25544 GCA_002307315.1 Alphaproteobacteria bacterium UBA1303 | reverse complement strand
CCGCCGCCCAGGCCGGCGCCGCGATGGCGGCCGACCGCGTCGATTTCGTCGATGAACACGATGCAAGGCGCGTTCTTCTTGGCCTGCTCGAACATGTCGCGCACGCGGGATGCGCCGACGCCGACGAACATCTC
>DBTZ01000029.1:10204-25125 GCA_002307315.1 Alphaproteobacteria bacterium UBA1303 | reverse complement strand
ACGAACATCTCGACGAAGTCGGAACCCGAGATGGTGAAGAACGGCACGTTGGCTTCGCCGGCGATGGCGCGGGCGAGCAAGGTTTTGCCGGTACCCGGCGGGCCGACCAGCAGCACGCCCTTGGGGATGCGCCCGCCCAGCTTAGTGAACTTCTGCGGATCTTTGAGGAAATCGACGATCTCCTTGAGGTCGTCCTTGGCCTCGTCGACGCCGGCAACATCCTCGAAGGTGACGCGGCCGGATTTCTCGGTCAAAAGCTTGGCGCGGCTCTTACCGAAGCCCATCGCCTTGCCGCCGCCGCCCTGCATCTGGCGGAACAGAAAAATCCACACCCCAATCACCAGCAGCATCGGCAGCCAACTAATCAGGATATTGACCAGACTGAACGAACCGTCGTCCTCGGGCTTGGTTTCGATGTTGACCTTGTGGTTCAAGAGCCGCTGGATCAACCCCGTATCCTCGGGATTGTAGGTCGCAAAAGACTGACCGTTGACCAGTTCGCCCTTGATGTTCCGCCCCTGAATGACGACCGATTTCACCGCACCGGATTCGGTTTTCAGGACGAATTCGGAATAATCGATCTTCTTGGCCTCCGGCGCCTTGCTGGAACCGTTGAACATATTGAACGCCAGCACCAGGAGCAGGGCGAGCAGAATCCAGACCGCCAAATTTCGTAAGTTGTTCAAGGACGTACTTTCCTCAGGTTCCTGCGCCGGCAGCCGGCACATCAGATACCGTCTATAGATAAGACGTTTCCGCCGCTTTGCCAGAATTTAGAGAGGTTAAGAAATTTACCTCCCGGCGGCAACGATAATGCGCCAACGATCTTAAGAACATGTTTTCATTGATTAACTATTCCCGCGGGCTCCTCGGCGGCGAGGGGGCTCCTTGCACAAACGCAACACGCCCTTGCCTTCGGCGCGTGCCGGCGCGATCCGGCAGCCATGCAGCGTGCGCCCGCCCCCGAGAGTATCGTCGCACAGCGCCCGGTAAACCCGCTGCAACCGCTCGAACCGCGGCCGATAGGGCTGCCCCGATACCGCCATCAACGCCCCGGCCAGCACCCGAAGGCCGACTTCGGCCGGAGCGGCGGCAAGAATGTGCGCATCGAGGTACATGTTCTCGCCCCGCCGCTGCACCGCGCGGGCGGACAGATCGTCTGCCGCCGCCTCCAGCGCCCGGCGCGCGAGGCCGAGCCGCTCCGCCGTTTCGGCCAAACGGTGCCGGCCGAGGCCGAGCCGTTCCAGCGCCGGCCAAGACTGGCGCACCAGAACCCGGGCGAAGCGGGAATCGTCGTTCATCGGATCTTCGATCCAGTCCTGACCGCACTCGACGAGAAAATCCCTTAGCTTCGCGCGCGAAAACCGCAGCAGCGGCCGCGCCACCCGTAGCGTATCGAAGCCGGCTGCCGGATACGGCGCCAAGGGGCGCATCGCACTGAGACCATCGACGCCGCTGCCGCGCGCCAGCCGCAAGAGGAACGTCTCGGCCTGATCGTCTTCGGTATGGGCGACATAGACCGCGGAAATTCCCTTTTTCGCCGCATACGCACCGATCAGCGCATAGCGCGCCTCGCGCGCCGCCGTTTCGATGCCGGCGACAGGCGCCGCGCCTTTGCGGGTGAGGATTTTCGCTTCCACCCCTTTGGCGCGAACCATACGCGCGGCGTTGCGGGCTTCCTTGTCCGATTCCGGCCGAAGCGCATGATCGACGATCGCCGCCACAGGCGGCACACGACCGCCTTCGCGCGCCCAATCGGCAAGCAGCAGCGTCAAGGCCATCGAATCCCCGCCGCCCGACAGCGCAACGATCCCCGGCCACGGCATTGCCTGCGCGGCCATCGCGGCGGAAAACCGCCGCCTCAGCCCGTCACTTGCAGGAGGCGGCGTGGGCGCGGACGGCCTGGTTGAGGATTTCGGCGGGTGCCTTGGGATATTTGGTTTTGACGGCGCCAAGCGTCTGGCATCCTTCTTTCTGCTGGCCGATGGCAATCAGCGTCTGGCCGAGCTTAAACATGCTCTCCGGCGCCCGCGGGCTTTTGCCGTAATTCTTCAAGCCGGTGACGAAAGCCTTGGCAGCAGCAACGTAATCCTTTTGGACATAGGCGATGTTGCCGACCCAATACAGCGCATGGGCCGCCAGTTCGTCCTTGGAATGCACATCGACGAAGGCGCTGAAGGCGGCGCGCGCCTCGTCGTATTGCGCGCGGGCCAAAAGCCCCATTGCCACATCGTATTCCTGTTGCGCGGTGCCCGGCTGTCCGGCGGACGCCGCGGCGGCACCGCCGGCGGCGCAATCGATGCCGCCGGCATCGGCAGAGGCCCCGACCCCCATCAATTGACCGGTCAGCGAACAGAGCTTGTAGTCGAAATCCTTCTTCTGTTTGTCGAGCGCACCCTGCATTTCCTGCAAGCGGTGCCCCAGAAGCTCGTTCTGTCCGGTGATCTGCTGCAGTTGCCTTTCGAGATCGCCGACCCGCTGCCGAAGCTCGACGATGCCGGAATCCTGATCGTTTTCGCGCTGTTCGGCGGCAAGACGGGCGGCCTTTTCTTCGTCGCTTTCGCCGAACAGCCCCGCCACCCGCAGATATCCGTCGCGATGCGTAGCGTCTGCCGTCGCAGGCGATGCCCCCGTCAGCACGGCAGCTACCGCCAAAGCCGCGAACAGACCCAAACCTATCGCTTTCATCCCGTCCACCGATCCGAACTTCGGCCCTCTTTTAGCTCAATTGCGCCGGCGATAAAACAAAGGGCGCCTCTTGCGAGGCGCCCTTTTTCGTCATTGTGACGATAGAGTTACTGCGCAGCGCCGGAAACGATCACCGTCACGCCGCGGCGGTTCTGCGCCCAGCAGGCTTCGGTGGATTCCGAGCAGATCGGCTTTTCCTTGCCGTAGGAGACCGTTTCGATCCGCGCGGCGGAAACACCGAGACTGACCAGGAACTCCTTCACCGCGTTGGCACGGCGGGCGCCCAGCGCGATGTTGTATTCGCGGGTGCCGCGCTCGTCGGCATTGCCTTCGATCGTGACCTTCACGTTCGGATACTGCGCCAGCCAAGCAGCCTGCTTCTGCAGCAGAGCCTTGTCGCCTTCAAGCACGGCATACTTGTCGTAGTCAAAGTGGACCGTATCGCCGACATTGACTTGGAAGTCTTTGATGCTGCCCGGCAGGATGCTGGGCGGCGGCGGAGCAACGACCGGGGCCGGCGGCGGCGGCGGCGGAGCCGGCGGCGGCGGCGTCTGGCAGCCGGCGAGAACGAAGGCAACAGCTAAAGCGGCCACTTTCAGGCCGGTTGAAAAATTCGACATTATTCATAACTCCCGTGTCTCACGCCTCGAATTCCGGGTGCGGCGGAATTGCGTGCGAAAAGAACGATACGCACCATAACCTACCCCTGCAACGCACAGCGCGCAGCACTAGCACATAATAGTGGTGAATCGGTTACTGGATCAAGGGCGACCATGCCGGATCCGACGCATCTCCGGGGGTTGCCACCCGTCTTTCGTTGCGACCGGTGATGTCGACCGACCAGATATGCGAGCCGCGCCCACCTCTTACCCCCCGGGTAAACATCAAAACCCGGCCGTTCGGCGCCCAAGTCGGCCCTTCGTCGGCCCAACCGTTGGTAAGAATTCGTTCACCACTGCCGTCGGCATGCATGACGCCGATGCTGAAAGTGCCGCTGTGCTGTTTGGTAAACGCGATCAAATCTCCGCGAGGCGACCACACCGGCGTGCCGTAGCGCCCATCGCCGAAACTGATGCGGTGCTGATTCGATCCGTCGGCATTCATGATATAAACTTGCTGGGTGCCGCCGCGATCGGATTCGAAGGTGATCTGCCTGCCGTCGGGCGAAAACGACGGCGCGGTGTCGATGCCGGGATCGAAGGTCAGCCGTTGGCTGGTGCGGGTGCGCAAATCCATCACATAAACATCGGAATTGCCGCCCTTTTCCAGGCTCATGGCCACCTTATTGCCGTCGGGCGAGAAGCGCGGCGAGAACGTCATATTGGGAAAATCGCCGAGTTTTTCCTGCCGCCCGCTCTCCAAATCGAACAAATAGACCCTGGGCTTGCCGCCGATATACGACATATAGGCGATCATCTGCGCCGTCGGATTGAAGCGCGGCGTCAGCACGATGTAACTGCCGGTGGTGAGAAACAGCGGATTGGCGCCGTCCTGGTCGATCACCGCCAGCAGCTTTTTGCGCGCCAACGCCGGGCCGGATTCCGAGATGAACACGATGCGGGTGTTGAAATAGCCTTTTTCTCCGGTGATCCGCTCGTAGATCGCATCCGAGATCATGTGGGCGACATAGCGCCAGTTGTTCGGCTGAGTGAAATATTGCTTACCGGTCATCTGGCTTTCGCCGTAGACGTCCCATAAGCGGAAATCCACCCTGAGGCGGCCGTCGGGCTGGGTCACCGCCTGCCCGGTCACCAGCCCTTGGGCGGTTATCACCCGCCAGGAACCGAAATTGGGAATGGAATCGATATTGGCGATCTTTTCAACGAAAGACTTGGGGTCGAGCGGCTTGAACAGACCGGAGCGATCCAGATCGGCGCTTACCACCTTGGCGATGTTTTCGCCGACGGCGGTGTCGGCCGGGTTGGCGGCGACGAAGTCGGGGATGGCGATCGGCAACGGCTGGATATTGGCCTGATTGACGTCGACCTTAAGCGCCGCGGACGCCGGCACGGCGAATGCCATCGCCGCCGCCAAGATCAGTCCGATTCTTCTCATCCCAAGTCTCCCGTCGTTGCCGTCAGAACATATCGCGCGGATCGAAAACGAATATGACGGATTGCCATTGGCCGTAGCGCTCGACCGGCAACCGGTATGGCGCACAAGTATAGATCGCGCGGCGGGCCGCTTCCACCGCCGCCCGCATGAAGGGATCGCCGGAGGATATGCCGGTGGCCGTCAGCTTCGGCGGCTGGGCGATGGTGCCGTCGAGCCGAAGATAGAGTTGAAACTCCACCGTCAGTTGGTCGGGGCGGGGCGAACCGACCGGCGGCGACCAGCATTTGTAGATCTGGCTCTGCAACAGCGAGCGCAGATCGGCGGTCATCGCATCCTGGGCGCCGATGCCCTTGACGGTTTGAGGACCGTTACGGCCCTTTTCCGCCGTCTTCGCCGGCTTCTTCTTGTCCAAAAGCGCCATGATGTTGTTGATGTCGAACTTTTCCTTGGGCTTCTCCTGAGCTTTAGGCGGCGGCTTAGGGATCGGCGTCTTGTCGAAGGCGGGAGCGACTTCTTCGGGCTGCGGCGGCTTTTGCTGCGGCTCAACCGCATCCGGCGTCTGCTCTTCCTCGGGCTTGGGCGGTTCGGTCGTCATCGGCGCGACGTTGGTCTTGTCGGCCAGGGTGACCAGATCGACCGGCACCACCGGGGTGGCGTCGACGATGTCGAGCGTGTGCGACCAGGTGAACAGAAACGAGGCGACGATCGCGCAATGCAGCGCCAACGAAGCCGGTAAACCCAGCCCGTGCATGATTTTCTGCGATGTCGGCTTACTTCTCATCGGGCTTGGGATGCACCGTATCGGTCACCAGCCCGACCTTGGTCATGCCGGCGGCATTCAGCATCCCCATCACCTGCATTACCCGGCCGTAGTCGACGGACTTGTCGCCGCGCACGAAGATGCGCTGGTCGTAGCCGTTCTGCGAAATCGCCGTCAGTTTTGGGATCAATTCGTCTTCCGCCACCGGCGTATTCTGCAGCCAGATCGTGCCGTCGCGCTTGATCGACACCGTCAAAGGCTCGCGATCCTGGCCGAGCGCCTGGGCGCGGGTCTTGGGCAGATCGACCGGCACGCCGACGGTCATCAGCGGCGCCGTGACCATGAACACGATCAGTAGCACCAGCATCACGTCGACGAACGGGGTGACGTTGATTTCGGCCAGCGCCCCGTGCTTGATCCGCCGACCTGGTCTGCCGCCGCGGTTGACCGTCGCCATCAGCGCGCCTTTTCGTCAAGCTGGCGCGACAGAATGCCGGAAAGCTCGTCGGCAAAGGTGTCGAGCCGGTTGGTGTAGCGGCCGATCTCGGAAACGAAGCTGTTGTAGAAGAACGCCGCCGGAATGGCCGCCAAAAGACCCATCGCAGTGGCAAACAGCGCTTCGGCGATGCCGGGAGCGACCACCGCCAAGGTGGTGTCGTGGCGCGCGGCGATCGCCGAGAACGAATTCATGATGCCCCACACCGTTCCGAACAGACCGACGAACGGGGCGGTGGAGGCCACCGAAGCGAGAAAGCCGAGCGAGGATTCGATCACGTCGACCTCGCGCGAGATAGTGACGCTCATCGCCTTGGCCACCCGGTCCTTGATGCCGGCAAGCTGGCTTTCGCGGGGGGCGCCGTTGTCGAAGGCACGCCGCCATTCGCGCAAAGCGGCGACGAACACCGCGGTGAAGGGATGATCGTTGTTGGCGCCGAACTTGGCGAACAGATCGTCGAGCGACTGGCCCGACCAGAAGGCCTTCTCGAATTTCGCGGCCCGCCCCTTGAGGCGCGCCATCGCCAGCCATTTGTTGAAGATGATCATCCACGACAACAGCGAGGCGATCAAAAGCACGATCATCACCGCCTTGACCAGCGGGTCGGCGCGCATGAACAGCGATCCCACCGACATACCGCCGACGGCGGGTCCGTTCGCCACCACGTCGGCGTTGACCGGGGGCGCCGCCAGCGATGAGGTTTCGGCCGCCGATCCGATCGGCGCGGCGGAGGGGCTTTGCGCCGCCGCGGGCACCACCCCCAACAACACAACCATCACCAGCGCCGACAACGATACGGCGAACGATTTGATCTTCGACATGCGACAAAAACCTCTCGGCGGCCCTCTTTGTCCCGGATTATGACCTTTGGGCGGGAAAATGCTCGCGTAAAATTCGCTTCATTTCGACAATTTATTGTTAACCGTCGGTTTCGCTTAAGTAAGGCTGCAGTTTTTCATGCACATCGGGGGGAAACCGGCGCGGTTTTCCGCGCAACGTGATCAGGCAGGCTTCCACTTTCCCGCGGACCAGAAGCTCGTCCTCGCGATAGAGGTGCTGGACCGCCTCCAGCCGCACCCCGGAGAACTTTCCTATTGTCGAGTGTACCTCGATCAAATCGTTCGCCCGGGCCGGCCGGACGAATTCCAGCGAAGCCTTGCGCAAAGCCCAGGCGGTCGGCTCGGCTTCGTCCAGCCCGTCCAGCTTGACGCCGCAATGGCGGAAGAACTCCGAGCGCGCCCGCTCCATGTAGATCAGATAGTTGGCGTGATAGACGACCCCGGACAGGTCGGTATCGGCGTAATAGATCCTAATCGGCAGGATGAAGGTTTTATCTTTGAAATAACCGTCGAGCATGAGGCGGGCGCTTGGTGTTTCGCCCCTCCATAGCCCTATGCTGCCCTTGGGAAAAGTTTAATTATCCTCATCGGCGGAAAATAGGCCGGTTTGGACGGGTCGCGCCGGCTTCGGCAACCCCAGATGTCCATAGGCATTGGCGGTCAATACCCGCCCGCGCGGCGTGCGTTGCACGAAACCCTGCTGCAGCAAAAACGGTTCGACGATTTCTTCGATGGCATCGCGCGCCTCGCCGAGCGCAGCGGCGATGGTCTCGATCCCCACCGGCCCGCCGGCGAAGTTCTCGGCGATCAGCTTCAGGTAGCGCGCATCGAAGGCATCGAGGCCGCGCGTGTCGACTTCGAGCCGGCCCAGCGCGGCATCGGCAAGTTTCGCATCCACCGCAGCATGTCCGGCCACGGCGGCAAAGTCGCGTACCCGCTTCAAGAGCCGCCCGGCGATGCGCGGGGTGCCGCGGGCGCGGCCTGCGATCTCGCGCGCCCCGTCGGGGGTCAGATCCAACCCGATGACGCGGGCGCCGCGGGTGACGATCTTGACCAGTTCGTCGACCGAATAGAATTCGAGCCTGAGCGGGATACCGAAGCGGTCGCGCAGGGGCGTGGTGATCAGGCCGGAGCGGGTGGTGGCGCCCACCAAGGTGAAGGGATTGAGCGCGATCTTCACCGTGCGCGCGCTTGGTCCTTCGCCGATCACCAGATCGAGTTCGAAATCCTCCATAGCTGGATAGAGGATTTCCTCCACCGCCGGGTTGAGGCGATGGATTTCGTCGATGAACAGCACATCGCGCGGTTCCAGATTGGTGAGGATGGCGGCCAGATCGCCCGCCTTGGCCAAAACGGGGCCGGAGGTGGAGCGGAAACTGACCCCCAACTCGCGCGCCACGATCTGCGCCAGCGTGGTTTTTCCTAAGCCCGGAGGACCGGCGAACAGCACATGATCGAGCGCCTCGCCGCGCGCTTTGGCCGCTTCGATGAAGACGTGCAGGTTCGCGCACAACTGCGGCTGGCCGGTAAAATCGGCCAGGGTCTTGGGGCGCAACCCCGCCTCCAGCGCATCTTCTTCCTTGCGCTCGGGCGAGGTCAGGCGATCGGCGGGGCTATTAATCGCAGGCATCGTCATCAACCCGCTTTAATACAGCTATTTGCGGCTTCGAAACACATAATCTCTGGCTTCACACCAGATGCAACGACCACATCACGCACCAAGCCGAGCATCTTTCTGGCCAAAAATACACATTGTTTCATTGCATCGATATAGGGGCCTTCAGGAGATAGGATTGGATCTATCGGTAAATCATATTGGACAATCGGCACATCAAGAGATGCGATTTTATGAGTAGTAAAAACCACCTCTTTCTTGCGTCCCATTTCAGATATGGGGCCATCATGCACTAGATGATTTCGAAATTCATTCAACCTAGCCAACCAGCCACCTGCATTCTCTCGATCATCAATTTGGATAATTTCCTGTGCAATATCTTCCTCATGTGGAGTGTGTTTCAAATATTCGTATAATTCAGACATTTTCTTTATCGACTTTTCCTTACTTCCTTTGGCTTTTTTCTTAGCGCCATCAAATACCTTTAGTGCCAAAAACGAGGCAAGATGATCCCGCAAGGTTGCCGCTTCGACCAAAAACGAATGGATATTCAAGAATAAATTTATCGTACCCGGACCAATAAACCGCACACCGACGTGGAGATTTTCCGCTACCGCATAATGCAATTGTTCAAAATAGGATTTCCATACGTCACCCAGGCGTTGTTCCATTGCTAAAATAGAAAAATCAATATTCTCCGCTATAGCTACGCTGCCCGTCTCCCCCGCTTTGTACAGGGCATACACTAATCCGGAACGAATAGTCGCAACGTCAGTATCAAATCCACCCGCTTGAGGATCAAACATTCTCCAGTAAGAGCGAGAACACCCCTTCAACTGAAAGAGCGTCTCCATACCGACAACATCAACATTATGCGAATTAAGGTAAGTTCTATATTCTTCTACGTTTGGAATTTCATACACTCCCCCACCAGGGACAATGATAGCAAGCATATCGTTTTCGGAATGACCTGCGGCTAGACCATAATCCAGATGGAGCATGATCTTGGTTTGTGAGCGCCTAATTTGGAAATTCTCAGCTCGCATAAATACCCTCTCTTGAATCCATAAAATAGCACCACATACGCCCCGTCGGGGAGGGTAAAAGACTGCGTCACCCCTCCTCCCACGGGTTCATCACCAACACCCCCTCGAACCGGAAATCCTTCACGTTGCGCGTCACCAACGTCATCTCGTTCGCCAAAGCGGTGGCGGCGATCTGGGCGTCGATATGCGGGGCATTGGGGTACGATACCCGCAAACGCGCCCAAGCCAGCGCTTCGGCTTCGCCGAACCCGACGATCCGGTTCCCGAGTTCCGGCAGCAGCGCAGTCTCGAACCACACGCCGAGTTGCATCTTCTTGCGCCCGTCGGGCAAGCGCAGGATGACGTATTGCAGTTCCGCCAGCGACAGAACGCTGGCATAGCGCGCCCCATCGTCCGTTTGCTCGAACCACGCGGCAACGGGGGACGCGACATCGCCTTTCGCGCCTTCCGACCAAACGCAGGTATCGAGCAGATAGCGCATTCAATCGTCGCCGAAATCGATTTCGCGCGCAGGCTCGGCCCGCCGCTCCGGCAGTTCGAACTCCGGCACTTTGGGGCAGGCGCGCAAGACGTCCAGCAGCGTCTGCGGCTTTTTCTTTTCCTTCGGCTCGATCCGGCGCACCTCGTATTTGGGTTCGCCCCGATAGCTGATGACCTGCGGCCGCTCGCCGGCCGCACGCAGCAGTTCCGAGAACCGGGCCTTGGCGTCCTGTACCGGCCAAACGTTCATGGCATACCCCTAACTAGTCAGACTAGTCATTTATACGTAAATTGTCCGCAACTTTCAAGTGATCCGTCTTAGACCCGCCTCGGTCAGCACCGCATGAAGGCGCCGGTCGTGCGCATCGTGCGGCACCGCTTCGACTTCCTGGCCCGCAAAGGCGATACCGATGGCGAAGCAATCGCCGAGCTGCGCCAAGGTGCGGTCGTAAAACCCGCCGCCATAGCCCAGACGATAGCCCGCGGCATCGAAGGCCAGCAACGGCACCAAGAGAATTTTGGGGATGACCACCGGCGCATCGGATAAGGGTTCGGCAATGCCGTACGCGCCCGGGGCCAGCGCATCGCCCGGCTTCCAGGCATGAAAGACCAGCGGCGCATCTTTGGCGGCGACGCGCGGCAGCGCCAGCGTATGTCCCCTGGCGGCCAAGGTGGCCATCAAACCGGCCGGATTGGCTTCGTCGTTTATCGCCGCATAACCGGCAACGCCCGCCCCCGGCGGCAGGGCGAGTTCACAAGCGAAGGCGGCGATGCGCGTTGCAAAACCGGGGCAACCGCCCGCACAGGCGGTGCGGTTGGCTTTGGCAATCGTGCGAAGGTCTTGCTTAGTCATGCAGTGAAGCGGACAGGACCGCCGCCGCCGTTGGAGATGGATCCTCACGGGCCTGCAGGTGCAGGTGGGCGCCATGTGTCCGGAACCACGGTTCCGGTCAGGGACAGCTCCCGGTGAGAACGTTAAGGCCCCTGGGTATCTCGTTCCTGACGAACGGGGCAGTACCTGTCCGCCCTCTATATAGGGCAAACCTTCTTAGAAAGCGAATAACGGCAAGAACGGAATTTACGAAAGACCGGAAATAACGGTTTCCACCCGTCTTGCCGCCGCTTCCAGCGCCGCGGCGGCCTCGCCTTCGGCGGCGTCGGCCTGGGCCTTGAGTTCCAGATTGGCGGCTTTCAGGGCTTCCATGGCCTTGTTCAGATCGCCCTTACCGGTACGCTCGGAAACCAATTCGTCGGCCAAAAGCAACCCCGCCATCAGCATCAGACGCTGATCGCCGATCTGTCCGACCATCTTCACCAGATCGATCAGTTTGGCGTCCACCATCGCGGCGAGCCGCTGCAGATGCTCTTCCTCGCCATCGTTGCAGGCGATGTTGTAGCTTCGCCCGTTCACTAGAACATTGACGGCGGACATTTCAGTCTCTCCCTTTGCGCCCCTTGCAGGAAACCGGTGTCAAAGTTATTCGCCTATTTTTTTGACTAGCGGCCCAGTGCCGCACGAATCTCGGCAATAGCACCGTCGAGTCGGCCTTCGACCTCCTCGGTCAGGCTGGAAAGCGTCCGCGCATCCTCTTCCAAGGCCGCAACACGAGACGCCAATCGATCGCGTTCTTTGCCCAACACCTCGCATTGTTGCGCGGATTCCTGAGCCGAATCATGGGCTTTTGCCAACGGCGTGGCAACCGCCTCCAGCCTCTCCAACGTTTTGGCAAGCCGCTCGGCCGCCAACCGCACCCTACTCATCGAAAGCGACTCCCTTCCTCAGCGCAGTGTCGACCTTAGGCGCCGGAGGGAAATATGGTCAACGCACCCTTATGTATGTTTCTGGGGAGAGACTTGACGGGATGGCCAAAGGCTCGTTAAGGCCCATGGTACGGAATGAATATGCAATTGTCTGAGTAATGGGAAAAACCTGATGCCGACCATTCAGCCTCGCCTGCTCGCCAACGCCCTGCGCGCCCTCTGCATGGACGCCGTCCAAGCCGCCAATTCCGGCCACCCCGGCATGCCGATGGGCATGGCCGACGTGATGACGGCGCTGGCCTCCAAATTCCTCAAATTCGACGCCTCCAGCCCCGATTGGCCGGACCGCGACCGTCTGGTGCTTTCCGGCGGCCACGGCTCGACGCTGCTTTATTCGTTGCTGTATTTGAGCGGCTATCCCGGCATCACGCTGGACGACATCAAAACCTTCCGCAAATTGGGCAGCCGTTGCGCCGGCCATCCCGAGCATGGCGTCATCCCCGGCATCGAAACCACCACCGGCCCGCTCGGCCAGGGCATCACCAACGCGGTCGGCATGGCGCTGACCGAGCGGCTGTTGAACGCCCGCTTCGGCGACGAGTTGGTCGACCACCGGACCTATTGCTTCTGCGGCGACGGCGATTTGATGGAAGGCATCAGTCACGAAGCGATTTCGATCGCCGGCCACCTCAAGCTGTCGAAGCTCACCATTCTTTACGACGACAACGGCATTTCGATCGACGGCCCGACCTCGATCACCGATTCCACCGACACCCCCAAGCGCTTCGAAGCCGCCGGCTGGACCGTCTTGCGGTGCAACGGCCACGATGCGCTCGACATCAATGCGGCGCTGACCAAGGCCAAAACCAGCACCAAGCCGGTGATGATTGCCTGCAAGACCATCATCGGCTTCGGCGCCCCCAAGAAGGCCGGCACATCGAAGGCGCACGGCGAACCCTTGGGCCCCGAGGAACTGGAAGGTGCCAAGAAGGCACTGGAATGGCCGTATGGGCCGTTCGAAGTGCCCGACGAGATCGTCGCCGCCTGGCGCGCCATCGGCTCGGCCGGCAAAACGGCCCGCGAAGCCTGGGAGAAGCGCAAGACGTCGACCGATCCCGACCTGGCCAAACTGTTTGACGACGCGCTTTCGGGCGATATGCCGCCGGAAGTGTGGGAAGGCCTGCAGGTACTGAAAAAGAAGGCGAGCTGGGAAAAGTCGTCCGTCGCCACCCGTAAGGCCTCGCAGATGGCACTGGAGGTCATCAATCCGCTGTGGCCGACGGTGATCGGCGGTTCGGCCGACCTCACCCCCTCCAACAATACCCTGACCTCCACCCTCAAGGACGTCAAAACCGGCAATTTCGAGGGCCGCTATCTGCGCTACGGCGTACGCGAGCACGGCATGGCCGGAATCATGAACGGCATGGCGCTGCACGGCGGCGTGGTGCCCTACGGCGGTGCGTTCTTCGTGTTCTCCGATTACTGCCGCCCTTCGGTCCGCCTGGCGGCGCTGATGGGCATCCGGGTGATCTACGTCTTCACCCATGATTCGATCGGCGTCGGCGAAGACGGCCCGACCCATCAGCCGGTCGAGCATCTCGCCGCTATGCGGGCGATTCCCGGCCTTCGAGTGTTCCGCCCCTGCGACGTGGTGGAAACCGCCGAATGCTGGGGCTTGGCGCTGGCCGACAAGCATCATCCCAGCATGCTGGCCCTCACCCGTCAGAACCTGATGACCGCCCGCACCGTCCACACCGACGAAAATCTTTGCGCCAGAGGCGCTTACGAAGTGGCAGGGGCCGAAGGCGCAAAGGTCACCCTGCTCGCCACCGGCTCGGAAGTCGAACTTGCCTTCAAGGCGCGCGATCTTCTGGCCGCCGAAAACATTCCCGTCCGCATCGTTTCGATGCCATGCTGGGAATTGTTCGAAGAACAGGACGAAAAATACCGTAACGAAGTGTTAGGACCGGGTACGGTCAAAGTTGGTATAGAAGCGGCGATTCCGTTCGGATGGGATCGCTACATCGGGGAGAAGGGCGCCTTCGTGGGCATGCACGGATACGGCGCTTCGGGTCCAGTCAAGGACGTGTTCAAACATTTCGCCATCACCCCGGAAGCGGTGGTCGCAGCGGCGAAGCAAGCGTTGAAAGGTTGAGCGGTCGGACCCTTAAGCGACCGCGACAAGATTACTTAGGTTCAATAGGAGACAATTCATGGCCATTCGTGTTGCAATCAATGGGTTCGGCCGCATCGGCCGGCTGGTCCTGCGCGCCATCGTGGAAGCGGGTCGTCGCGATATCGAAGTCGTCGCGATCAACGATCTCGGCCCGGTGCCGACCAATGCGCATCTCTTGAAGTACGATTCCATCCACGGCCGCTTCCCGGCTGCGGTTTCGGTGGAAGGCGACGTCATGACGGTGGCCGGCCACAAGATTAAGGTCACCGCGATCAAGGATCCGACCCAGTTGCCGCACAAGGATCTGGGCGTCGACATCGCCATCGAGAGCACCGGCATCTTCACCGCCCGCGAAAAGGCGGCGCTGCATCTGGCCGCCGGCGCCAAGCGCGTGCTGGTTTCCGCCCCGGCGGACGGCGCCGACCTGACGGTCGTCTACGGCGTCAACCACGAAAAGCTGACCAAGGATCACATCGTGGTTTCGAATGCGTCATGCACCACCAACGGCCTGGCGCCGCTGGCCAAAGTGCTGAACGACAATTTTGGGATCGAAAAGGGCATTATGACCACGATCCATTCCTACACCAACGACCAGCCGTCGCTCGATCAGTTGCACAAGGACCTCTATCGTGCCCGTGCCGCCGGCATGTCGATGATCCCGACCTCCACCGGCGCCGCCAAGGCCGTCGGTCTGGTGCTGCCGGAACTGAAGGGCAAGCTGGACGGCATTTCGATCCGCGTCCCGACCCCGAACGTTTCGCTGGTCGACCTTAAGGTCGTGCTCAAGAAGGCCACCACCAAGGAAGAGATCAACGCCGCGATGAAGGCCGCGTCCGAAGGCTACCTCAAGGGCATCCTCGACTATGTCGACGAGCCGCTGGTTTCCAAGGATTTCAACCACATCCCGGCCTCGTCGTCGTTCATGGCGCCGCAGACCAAGGTGATCGACGGCAACCTCGCCGCCATCTACAGCTGGTACGACAACGAGTGGGGCTTCTCCAACCG
>DBTZ01000029.1:7197-9959 GCA_002307315.1 Alphaproteobacteria bacterium UBA1303 | reverse complement strand
GAGTGGGGCTTCTCCAACCGGATGATCGATACCGCCCTTGCAATGGGCAAGTTCCTCTAAATAGCTCTACGGGGAGAAGCGCGACGCGCTTCTCCCCGTATTCTTCGCCGCGCATATTGCGCGGTTTTTTTTCGACTACGATCCGCCGCGGCGGAAACACGAAAAGGAAACTCACATGGCCAAGTTCCTCACCATCGACGACATCGACGTGGCGGGCAAGCGCGTGCTGGTTCGCGCCGACCTCAACGTGCCGATGAAGGACGGCGTCGTCACCGATACATCGCGCATCGACCGTCAGGCCCCGACCATCGCCGACCTTGCCAAGAAGGGCGCCAAGGTCATCGTCTGCTCGCATTTCGACCGCCCCAAGGGCAAGGTCGTCCCCTCGATGTCGCTGGCCCCGGTCGCCAAGCCGCTGGCCGACAAGGTTGGCTTGCCCGTCGCCTTTGCCTCCGACTGCGTCGGCCCGGTGGCCGAAGCAGCCGTCGCCAAGCTGAAGGATGGCGAAGTTCTCCTGCTTGAGAACACCCGTTTCCACGCCGAAGAAGAAAAAAACGATCCGGCGTTTTCGGCCCAGCTCGCCAAGCTGGCCGACGTCTATGTCAACGATGCGTTTTCCTCGGCTCACCGCGCCCATTCGTCCACCGAAGGCGTGGCCAAGCTGGTCAAGGTAGCGGCGGCCGGCCGTTCGATGGGTGCCGAATTGAAGCATCTGCAGGCCGCACTGGACGTCCCGACCCGTCCGCTGATGGCGGTGGTCGGCGGCGCCAAGGTATCGAGCAAGATCGCCGTGCTGGAAAATCTGGTGAAGCGCGTCGACACCCTGGTGATCGGCGGCGCCATGGCCAACACCTTTCTCGCCGCGCAAGGCAAGAAGGTCGGCAAGTCGCTCTATGAAAAGGACTTCATCCCCACCGCGCTTAAGGTTTTGGAAAACGCCAAGGCTGCCGGCAAGACCGTGTTCCTGCCGGTCGACGTGACCTGCGCCAAAGAATTCAAGGCCAACGCGGCGAACCGGGTGTGCTCGGTCGATGCCGTCGCCGACGACGAGATGATCCTCGATGTCGGCCCCGCCTCGGTCGAAGAGTTCAAGAAGGTGCTGGCGAACACCAAGACCGTGGTGTGGAACGGCCCGTTCGGCGCCTTCGAAACCGTTCCCTTCGACAAGGGTACGGTTGCCGCGGCGCAGGCCGTGGCCAAGCTGACCCAAGAGGGCAAGCTTTTGTCGGTGGCGGGCGGCGGCGACACCGTCGCGGCGCTCAACACCGCGGGCGTGGCCGAGCAGTTCTCTTACGTCTCGACCGCCGGCGGCGCCTTCCTGGAATGGCTGGAAGGCTTGGCGCTTCCCGGCGTGGTCGCGCTCTACGTCGACTGATTTTCACGTATCAGCATAACGAAAACGGCCGGGGGCAACCCCGGCCGTTTGCGTTTAAAGCCGTCCGCGAAAAAGTCCTTCGGCCTAAAGCATTTCACTGTTTTACGAAAAACACTGAAATGCTCTATCTCCTTGTTTTGTCGCGCTTCATACCAGAAAACCGGATTCCACTTTTTATGTGAAGCGCTCTACGGCGTCTTTTGACTGACCAGGCGCCGGCTGAAATACTCGATCGTCTTCGTCAGCCCCTCGCGAAGCGGAATGCCGGGCTGCCAGTTCAGTTCCTGCTTCGCCAAATCGATGTTCGGCTTGCGCCGCTTGGGGTCGTCCGAGGGCAGCGGCTGGTAAACGATTTTCGATTTCGAGCCGATGATATCCAGAGTCATCTCGGCCAATTCGAGCATGGTAAACTCTTTCGGATTTCCGAGATTGCACGGACCGGTAAAATCGTCGCGGGTGTCCATCAGTCGGCGCAACCCGTCGACCAGATCGTCGACATAGCAGAAGGAACGGGTCTGCGAGCCGTCGCCGTAGATGGTGATGTCCTTACCCTGAAGCGCCTGAACGATGAAGTTGGAAACCACCCGCCCGTCGTTGGGATGCATGTTCGGGCCGTAGGTGTTGAAAATGCGCGCCACCTTTACGCGCATGTTGTGCTGCCGCCGATAATCGAAAAACAGCGTTTCGGCGCAGCGTTTTCCTTCGTCGTAGCAGGAACGAACGCCGATGGGATTGACGTTGCCCCAATAGGATTCCTCCTGGGGATGGATCGCCGGGTCGCCGTACACTTCGCTGGTCGATGCCTGCAATATCGGCAGCTTCAGCCTTTTGGCGAGCCCCAGCATGTTGACCGCGCCCAAGACGCTGGTCTTGGTCGTCTGGATCGGATCGAACTGATAATGGATGGGCGACGCAGGGCACGCCAAGTTGTAGATTCCGTCCACTTCCACGTAAAGCGGGAAGGTAATGTCGTGCCGCAGCAACTCGAAACTATGGTTGTCGAGCAGTTCTTTGATGTTGTCGCGCGCACCGGTAAAAAAATTGTCGACGCAAAGCACTTCGTAACCGTCCCGAAGCAGCCGCGTGCAGAGATGCGACCCGATAAAACCGGCGCCGCCGGTAACCAGGATGCGTTTCGCATTGTACAGAGCCATTTTTCCCCCGACTCATACCTCGCCGACGACCGCACTCTCGCCAGCTTCATCTCAGGCAAACAAACACCGATTCGGCTAGTGGAGCGAATTTGACGTTTGAATCCCGCCCGCCGCCCCCTCGTGTTCAAACGTCAAATTCAAAAGCTCCACTAGAAACATAAGCTTGCTAGTGTCGTTTCGGTTTCGAAGTTCGTTACCCGTGCCGATATAGAGAATAAAACGAACTTCGAAAC
>DBTZ01000029.1:0-6950 GCA_002307315.1 Alphaproteobacteria bacterium UBA1303 | reverse complement strand
GATATAGAGAATAAAACGAACTTCGAAACCGCGACACTAGTGGTCCTTTTGATTCCGACATTTGCTTGGCTGTTGCCACAACTGGGATGCAAATGTCAGAATCGGGCCACTAGTATCGGACGAAGCGCGCGGCTGTCAACGCCGCCCGCCGCAGCGATGGCGGCTGCCCCGCCATCGAGACGACGTGTTCCAGACATTTCCACGCCAATGCCAAATGCCATATGTCTCCCGCTCGTCGCTTGAACGCGACGGGATACCCCCCTGCGCGAGAATGTGGCGAGGTCGTCATCCAGACTTCAAGCCGGATTTGCCGAACGTTCCGTCGATCATCTTGCCGCTTGCAGCATGGTTCCCGCACACCGGACAGGCGGGATTGCGTTTCAGCGGGACTTTGCGGAAAGACATCGCCAGCGCATCGAAGGTAAGCAGGGCGTCGGTCAGCGGTGCGCCGACGCCGGTGACGATCTTGATCGCCTCGACGGCTTGGATGGTTCCCAGCATGCCGGCGACCGCACCCAACACCCCGACCTCGGAACAGACGAACACCGAACCTTCCGGCGGCGGCGCCTCGAACACGCAGCGGTAACAGGCGGAACGGCCGGGCCGCACCGTCATGGTCTGGCCGGTAAAGCGCATCACCCCGCCGTGCGAGAACGGTGTCTTCGTCACGACACAGGAATCGTTGATAAGGAATTTCGATTCGAAGCCGTCGGTGGCGTCGATGACGAAATCGTAGCCGGCGACGATGTCGGCGGCGTTCGCCGCCACCAACCGTTCGCGATGAAGATTCACCGCAACGTCGGGATTGAGCCGCGCGATCTTCTCGGCGGCGGACACCACCTTCGCCCGGCCGATGTCGCCGCTATCGTGGACGATCTGGCGCTGCAGGTTCGACAGCTCGACCGCATCGCCGTCGGCCAGCCCCAATGTGCCCACCCCGGCGGCGGCGAGATAAAACGCCGCCGGAGAACCCAAGCCGCCGACGCCGACGATAAGCACTTTGGCTGCGCGGATACGCGCCTGCCCCTCAAGGCCGATTTCGCGCAGCAGGATGTTGCGGCTATAGCGCTCGAGATAGGCATCGTCCGCTTTGGCGTCCGCCATCGCCTACACCCGGACGTAATCGATATAAACCGGTTGCAGACCGCGCGCCTTGATCGCCGCGTTGACCTCGGGAACGCCGCGCGGATCGGAAATTTCGAACTGCCCGTCGCCCTCCTCGTCCTGGCCGTGGCCGCCGATGCCGACGCTGACCCCGGCGGAAATCTTGGTGGCGCATAAACCGATGACGTTGTCGCGGAACCCCGCCCGCTCGCGGGTGGAGACGGTCATGCCGGCAAACGGCATGAACAGCCGGTAGGCCAGCATCACCTGCAAAAGCTGCGGCTCATGCACGTCGCGCGAATTCTCGGTGGCATTGTTGATGTAGGGCCGCAGCCGCGGAATCGAAATCGCCATCTCGCCCTTGGGATATTTGCGTTGCAGAAAATGGGCATGCAGGCCGACGGCAAAGGCGTCCTTGCGAAAATCGGCCAGCCCCAAGAGCGCGCCGAAATTCACCGTGCGCATGCCGCCCATCAACGCCCGCTCCAGCGCGTCGAAGCGATAGGAGAACACGCGCTTGGGCCCCAAAGTGTGGACCTCGGCATAGCGCACCGGATCGTAGGTCTCCTGAAACACGCAAACGTAATCGGCGCCGCATGCGTGCATATAGGCGTATTCGTCGACGTTAAGCGGATAGACCTCGATGCCGACCAGATGAAAGCGCTCGGCCGCCAATTTCACCGCCTCGCCGATGTATTCGACACTCGATTCTTTGCGGGTTTCGCCGGTGAGCAGCAGAATGTCTTCGAGGCCGGTTTCGGCGATGGCGTCGAGCTCGCGCACGATCTCGTTGCCGCCCAGCCTGGCCCGGCGGATGTCGTTGTCGTGGTGAAAGCCGCAATAGACGCAACCGTTGACGCAATGGTTCGCCAGGTACAGCGGCGTGAACAGCGCGACCGCATTGCCGAAATGCTTGCGGGTCTCAAGCCTGGCCTTGGCCGCCATCGGCTCCAAAAACGCTTCGGCGGCGGGCGACAGCAGCGCGGCGAAATCCGCAATGCCGATGCGATCCTTGGCCAGCGCCGCGCGTACCTCGCGTTCGCCGTAGGCGGAGTAATCGTAGGCGGCGACCCGCCCCAGCACCTCGTCGAGAATGCCGGACTCGATGGTCTGCATGGTCTTCAAATACGGCGCCCGATCGGTCCAATGCGACATTGTTTTCTCCCTACCGTTCGAGAAAGCCGGTCAGCGGGCTCGATGCCTCGGCGCCCTTTTCGAGCTTGCGGCCCAAACCGGCGCGGTAGGCCGCCCGTCCCGCCGCAATCGCCAGGCGGAACGCATCGGCCATCGCGGCAACATCGCCGGCAGTGGCGATGGCAGTGTTCGCCATCACCGCAGCGCAGCCCATTTCCATCGCCGCGCAGGCTTCCGACGGCCGGCCGATGCCGGCATCGACGATGATCGGCAGATCGATCTCTTCCACCAGAATGCGGATGAAGTCGGCGGTAAGCAAACCGCGGTTGCTGCCGATCGGCGCGCCCAGCGGCATCACCGCGGTGGCGCCGGCCCGCGCCAGCGCCCGCGCGGCGTAAAGATCGGGATACATATAGGGCAGCACGACGAACCCTTCGTCCACCAGCATTTCGGTCGCCCTGACGGTTTCGGTATTGTCGGGCAGCAAATATTTGCTGTCGCCGATCACCTCGACCTTGACGAAATCGCCGCAGCCGAGTTCGCGCGCCAACTTGGCGATGCGCACCGCCTCTTCCGCGCTGCGTGCCCCCGAGGTATTGGGCAGCAACCGGATGCCGGGGGGAAAGCTGTCGAGAATGTTTTCCGCACCCCCGGCGTTGGCGCGGCGCACCGCCAGCGTGGCGATCTCGGCGCCGGAATGTTCCAGCACCGTCCGCATCATTTCGGAAGAGAATTTTCCCGAACCGAGAATGAACCGCGAGCGGAACGCCTGCTCGCCGAGCATCAACGCATCTTCGTCGGATGTCACGTCGCTTGTCCTATCGTAGAGCCGCTAAAGTCAGCCGCCGCCGACAAAGTGCAGGATTTCCAGCACGTCGTCGGCCTTCAATACAACGTCGGCGAACGATCCGCGCGGTACGATCTCGCCGTTGCGCTCCACCGCGACGAGTTTTTCGTCAAAGCCGCGCAGGACAAGAAACCCCGATAAATCCAAGGTTTTTTCCAGCGCGACATTTTCACCGTTGACCTTCATTCCCGGGCCGCTTGATCGTCGACGTCATAAAAAACACAAACCCGCGATCTTTACCAGCCACCGGCCGGAGGAAAACACAACGCGGAAAAATTACTCCGTCCCCCTGCGCCGCATGGGGCTTTGGAGATTTTACACGGCGATTGTTCTAAACTCATCCGTGTGGCAGATTGGCCATCCGACGAATACGGTTCAATGGTCGCTCCCCGATGCTTCTGAAAAAACGCTCCTTTTCGTTGGCCCGTCACCGTACCTCGGTGGCGCTGGAGGAAGAATTCTGGACGGTATTGGAAGCCGAGGCGGAAAAAGCGGGCCGCAGCCTCACCGCCTACGTTACCGCCGTCGATGCGAGCCGCGGCGCACGGCCGCTGGCCTCCGCCCTTAGGCTTGCCGCGCTTGCGGCCACGAGGCAGGGATCGTAGATTCCGATTCATGGCAGAGATCGTAAATTTACGCCGTGCCCGCAAAGCCAAGACGCGCCGGGAGAAAGAGACCGAGGCCGAGGCGAATCGCGCCAAGTTCGGCACGCCGGCGGCGGTACGCAAATTGAACGAGGCGCGCGAGGAACTGGCGGCGAAGCGGATCGACGCGCACCGCATCGAAACCGAAAACGAAAAATAAATGAACCTGCCGCAAGCGTCTTATCTCGCCGGGCTCAACCCGGCGCAAACCGAGGCCGTCGAAACCCTCGACGGCGCGGTGTTGATGCTGGCCGGTGCCGGCACCGGCAAGACCCGCGCGCTGACCTGCCGGCTGGCCCACATCCTCGCCGGGCATAAGGCCCAACCCTGGCAAGTGCTGGCCGTCACCTTTACCAACAAGGCGGCGCGCGAGATGAAGGAACGCATTGGCGCGCTGATTGGATCGGTGGTCGAGGGCATGGACTGGCTCGGCACCTTTCACGCCATCGGCGCCAAGATGCTGCGCCGTCATGCCGAGCTGGCCGGGCTGAAATCGAGCTTCACCATTCTCGATGCCGACGATCAGCTTCGCCTGATGAAGCAACTGCTGGAAGCCGAACATGTCGACGACAAGCGCTGGCCGGCGCGCACCTTGGCCGTCATCATCGACAACTGGAAGAACAAGGGCCTCAGGCCGGGCGATCTGAAAGCTTCCGACGGCGGCGAATTCGCCAACGGCAAAGCGGTGTCGCTTTATCGCCAATACCAGGAGCGGCTCAAGGAACTCAATGCCGCCGATTTCGGCGACCTTTTGCTCGAAACCCTCAACGTATTGCGCGAGCACGAGGACATTCTCGCCGAGTACCGCAAGCGCTTCCGTTACATCCTGGTCGACGAATACCAGGACACCAACGTGGTGCAGTATCTCTGGCTGAAGCTTTTGGCCGGCAGCGGCGGCAATCTTTGCGTGGTCGGCGACGACGATCAGTCGATCTACGGCTGGCGCGGGGCGGAGGTGGAAAACATTCTGCGCTTCGAACGCGACTTTCCCGGCGCCAAGGTGATCCGTCTCGAACGCAACTACCGCTCGACCCCGGCGATCCTGGGCGCCGCGTCCGGGCTGATTGCCGCCAACCAGGGCCGCCTCGGCAAAACCTTATGGACCGAAGGCGAGGAAGGCGAGAAGGTCCGGGTGCAGGGCATCTACGACGGCGAAGAAGAGGCCCGCGCCATCGCCTCCGACGCCGAGGATCTGCATCGGCGGGGGCATCCTTACGCCGGAATGGCGATTTTGGTGCGCGCCGGCTTTCAGATGCGCGAATTCGAAGACCGCTTCATCGCCATCGGGCTGCCCTATCGGGTGATCGGCGGTCCGCGCTTTTACGAGCGCGCGGAAATCCGCGATGCGCTGGCATATTTGCGCCTGATCGCGCAGGGCGACGACGATCTGGCGTTCGAGCGCATCGTCAACAAACCCAAGCGGGGCTTAGGCGATGCATCGGTGCAGACCTTGCAGACCTATGCCCGCGCCCAAGGCTTGCCGCTTTTGGCCGCCGCGCGCGAAATTGCCTCGACCGACGAATTGACGCCCAAGGCGAAAGCCTCCTTGCGCGATCTGGCTGCCAGTTTTGCCCGTTGGAGCGAGGCGGCGAAGGCGCTGCCCCATCCCGATTTGGCCGAGATGGTGCTCGACGAGTGCGGCTATACCGCCATGCTCAAAGCCGACAAATCCGTCGAAGCGCCGGGCAAGCTCGACAACTTGAAGGAACTGGTGCGTTCGATGGAGGGCTTCGAAAATCTTGCGGCCTTTCTCGAACACGTTTCGCTGGTGATGGAAATCGACCGCAACGAAAACGAAGACAAACTGAATTTGATGACCATGCACGCCGCCAAGGGGCTGGAATTCGATACCGTGTTCCTGCCCGGCTGGGAGGAAGGCCTGTTTCCCTCGCAGCGCAGCATGGACGAGAACGGCACCAAGGGTCTGGAGGAAGAACGCCGTCTGGCCTATGTCGGGCTGACGCGCGCCAAAAAGCGGGTGCGCATCTTTTTCGCCGCCAATCGCCGGGTGCATGGCTCTTGGCAGAATGCGCTGCCCTCGCGGTTTCTGAACGAACTGCCGACAAAATACGTCGAAGCCGGAACCTCGGAAGGCTTCGCCGCTTCGCCCTTCCGCGACAACACCGGCGGTTTCGCCGCCACCTACGGTTCAAGCGGCGCCTCTGGCGGTTATGCCAGCCCGGGCTGGCGCCGGGCCGAAGCCAATCGCGCCGCCTATGCCCGCCCGCCGCTGATCGAAGGCAAGGCGACGCATATGGCGACCACCGATCTCTCCTCGCAATTCAAACCCGGCGACCGGATTTTCCATCAGAAATTCGGCTACGGAAAAGTGCGCATCATCGACGGCAACAAGCTCACCGTCGCCTTCGACAAGGCCGGCGAGAAGAAGGTGATCGATCAATTCGTCACCAAGGCGTAACGCGCCCATCGGCGCTGCCGACAGCGAACATACTGAAAAATATATAGGACACGATGTTAATAACAACGTTAGTTATGTGCTTTAAAAATAATCTACACTCCTTCTGTACATAATGTTATAAAATACATATATTGGCCGCATGACTGAACGCGGCAATTAGGAGGTTACATGTTCGGCACCAAACCCGGTCGCGGCCGGATTTACGATTCCATCACCGAAACCGTCGGCAACACGCCGCTGGTGCGTTTGAAAAAGCTGCCGGTGGAGCACGGCGTAAAAGCCGACATCCTCGTCAAGCTGGAATTCTTCAACCCGATTTCGTCGGTCAAGGATCGCATCGGCGTGGCGATGATCGAGGATTTGGAACGCCGGGGCAAAATCACGCCGGGCAAAAGCGTGCTGGTCGAGCCAACATCCGGCAACACCGGCATTGCGCTGGCGTTCGTCGCCGCCGCCAAAGGCTACCGGCTGATCATCGCCATGCCCGAATCGTTTTCGGTCGAGCGGCGCAAGCTGATGGCGCTGTTGGGTGCCGAGCTGGTGCTGACCGAGGCGGCCAAGGGCATGAAAGGCGCCATTGCCAAAGCGGCGGAGATCGTCGCATCGACGCCGGATGCGGTCACGCCCGGGCAGTTCGAAAATCCCGCCAATCCGGAAATTCACCGCCGCACCACCGCCGAGGAAATCTGGAACGACACCCACGGCAAGGTCGACGCGGTGGTGGCCGGTGTCGGCACCGGCGGCACCATCACCGGCATCGGCCAGGCGCTGGAGGCGCACAAGCCGAAAGTGAAGATGATCG
>DBTZ01000048.1 GCA_002307315.1 Alphaproteobacteria bacterium UBA1303 | reverse complement strand
GCTTTAATGAGTCGATGGCCTAGTCTTTTCCCTTGAAGCGGTCCTTCCTGAACTTGGCCGGCTGGAATTTGCAGCCGGCTATTTTTTGGGGCGGATGGCGATCGGAAAACCCCGCGCCGGGCCGATGTCGGAAACAAGACACGATAATCTTTCATTAGCGACATTGTCGCTTATGGACGCCATAACGCGATACCCACACCTACGGAGGCCCCGCAATATTTCCGCAGCGCGTAACCACATAATATCATGATATTACTTGATAATTTGCTGTTATCCGCAGGCTTCCGACATCGCGGCACGCTCGCCGGGCCGCACCGCCCGACCACCCGTCTTTGGTCGAAATTGCGGCACGCTTGTTGCTTCGATACCATCGTCGCCTTTGCGCTACATGCAACATGTATAACGATTATATCGACAATCGGACGTGCGCGGTCGTTCTCGGCACCAATGAGGTCGCTTCGGCGGTCGGCGTGCGGCTTTCTCTGGCGGGATGGACCGTCATCCTGTCTCAGGACAAGGCCGACCCGGTGCTGAGGCGGAAAACGTCGTTCCATGACGTGTTGTTCGGCGAAACCGTCACGCTTTCCGGGGTAACGGGAAGCTTGGCCGAAACCGCGGTCGACATCGTCCGCAGCCTGCGGCAGGACGCCCCTCTCGTCGTGACCCCGCTGGATTTGATGGACCTCATAACCGTCAGAAAACTCGATCTGCTGGTCGACGCCCGAACGGGCACCGGCGAGAAGCCCGATTTGCGCTGGCTGGCGCAAAAGTCGATCGGAATCGGAAAGGGCTACGCCACGGGGGTCAATTGCGACAAGGCGATCGGCTTTAGCTCCGGGTTGCCGACCCAAAGGCTATCGTCCCGCGCGAGGCGGTCGGCCGCGGCAAACAGCTACGTCGTATCGCCGACCGACGGCGACTGGCACACCGCGATAGAGATCGGCCTGCGCGTTTACGTCGGGACGGCTATCGGCAGCGTCAACGGCTTCTCGGTATACGCCCCCTGCTGCGGGACGGTTTCCGGCATCGTGCGCGACGGCACGGCGGTGCGCAGCAGCGCAAAACTGGCGGAAATCGTTCCCGAATACCAGACCGGAACATGGGAAGATCTCGACAGAACCGGCCATATGATCGGCCAAGCGATGATGGCGGCGATCGACGGCAGCCGTCCAAGATGGCCGGATAAGCACGCCATATGAGCGGTACCTCCAGAAGCCTCTATTACAACCGGTAACGCAGGAAGCGGAGACGTTCTTCCCGCCACGAGGTTTCGTCGGACTGAACCAGAGCTTCGAGATCTTGCGGCGCGGCGGCCGGATCGTCCACCCATTCCCTTAAATGCGGGCCGCCGTTGATGACGTCGATGGCGAGGCGGTCGCGCTCGTATTCATAGGGAAAATCGCGCCACAAGGGATAATCGGGATACAATCGCCGGATCGCCTTGAAGGCCAGTGCCGTCAAACGCCACGGCCGGAACGCGACGGGATCGTAAGCCGGACCCTCGGCATGGATCTGCACGCCGGCACACAATTTGCCGGCATGTTTGTGAAAGGTCGGCTCGAACCAGCAGGAACGCAAAAGGCAGCCCTGCAGCCATTCGGGTGCAAGCTTGCGCATTTCATCCATAATGCAGCCGGCATCGATGTCGGGCGCACCGAACAGTTCGAGCGGCCGGGTGGTGCCGCGCCCTTCCGACAACGTAGTGCCCTCCAGCATCACCGTACCGGCGTAAGCACGGGCCATCGCAAGATTCGGGGCGTTGGGACTGGGGTTGACCCACACGCGATCGGCGGGCCAGCCGAAACCCGGCGCTTCGTCGGGATGCCAGTCAGCCATTTCGATCACCCGGTACTCGACATCGAGCGCATTCGCCGCCACGAACCAGGCGCCAAGCTCACCCAACGTCAGCCCGTGACGCATCGGCAAGGGACCGGCACCGACGAAGCTCTCCCAGCCGGATTTCAGCCGCAGCCCCTCCACCGGCCGGCCGGCGGGATTGGGCCGGTCGAGCACCCACACCGCTTTGCCGTGCGTCGCCGCCGCCTCCAGCACGTAGAGCAGCGTGGTGACGAAGGTATAAATGCGGCAGCCCAAATCCTGCAGATCGACCAGCACGACGTCGAACGCATCCATCATCGCCTCGGTGGGCCGGCGGGCCTTGCCGTAGAGGCTGAACACGGGAATGCGATAAACCGGATCGACGTAGTCCGCCGTCTCCACCATGTTGTCCTGCTTGTCGCCGCGCAGACCGTGCTGAGGGCCGAAGGCGGCGGACAGCTTGATGCCCGCCCCCGCCAGCGCATCGAGCGCATGGGTGAGATTAGCCGTCACCGAGGCGGGATGGGCGAGCAGCGCCACCCGCTTGTTCTCGAGCGGCGCGCGCAAAGCGGCATCTTCGATAAGGCGATCGAGACCGGTTTTCATAACTCAGCTCATTTATCCGTCGCGCTACAGCCAATTCCGGTCATTAAGAACCGTAATTGGCTGTAGCTTTCATTGTTGCCGCGCATTTTTGCGGTGAACCGGATTCCACTTCGCCGGAATGCGCTCTAAATTCCCGAAAACCGCTTCATACTTATCGGATTGCGCTCCGAGGTTGGGACAAGTTCGAGCGCAAAGCAATCGGGATGATGAAAATCGGGTTTCCCCGGCGGATGGCGCAACGCCCAATAGGACAGAGTGCCGTCCTTCGCCTCAATCACCGCCGCAAGATTCAACCGCCAGGGCGTTTCTTGCGGCAGCGCCGTCGTCAAATCGAGATGCGCGGAAAAGTCGAGGCGGTCTTCGAGAATACGCCATTCGAGGCGCGGTTCCGGCACCGTTGCCGGCCGCATGCCCTGCCGATACGCATCAAAGCGATAGGCCGCCCAGGCGCGCGACGGCGAGAAATTGAACTCGCAATAGGCATCGCCCCCGGTGCGTACGAACGCCTCGAAACAGGTGTACCGCCACAGCTCGTCGGCGCGCCGAACGGCGGCGGCCGGCGGCAGCAGACAATCCGCCAGACCGTGAAGACAATATTGCAGAAGCAACAAACCGTCGCCGGACCGTACGGCCTCGGCCTCGACACCGCGTGCCGGCGAAGACGCATCGCAATGACGGATCAATGTCCGGCGCATGACGCACCCGTCTCCCTTACGCAACCTTACACCCACGGACGAGCGCGTAGAACGCCGCTTCGGCACGGGTGATGCCCCGCTCTTTCAGCCGGAGTGCGAAGAACCGCCGCGTCGGCCTCTTCCAGGCCAGCGCCTTCAGCGCCCCTCGCTTGAGCGCCCCGGCCACCACCAGCTTCGACAACGCCGCAGCGCCCGCGCCGGCCTCGGCGGCGGCGCGCACCGCCTCGTTCGACGGCAATTCGAGCACGATTTCGAGGTCGCCCGGCTTAATGCCTTCCCGCCGCAAGGCCGCTTCGAAGATTGCCCGCGTGCCCGAGCCGCTTTCGCGGAATACCCAAGGCATCGTCTTAATGGCGGCCGGCGTCAGCGTCCGGACCTTAATCGGGCCGGCGGCGACGACGATCAGTTCGTCCTCGGCCACCGGCGTGACGGTC
This sequence comes from Alphaproteobacteria bacterium UBA1303, assembly GCA_002307315.1. Lineage (GTDB taxonomy): Bacteria > Pseudomonadota > Alphaproteobacteria > Micropepsales > Micropepsaceae > Rhizomicrobium. The sequence goes on along the minus strand of DBTZ01000048.1, from coordinate 28,575 downwards.
AGATGCGGATCGTCGATCGCATCTTCGACAAAGCCGAAATCGTCCAGGCCGTCGCGCAGGCGCGCCCGCACTTCTTCGGAATTGCCGATGAACAAATCGAGCGCAATGCCGGGATGGCTGCGGCGATAGCGGCAGAGCAGCGGCGGCAGCCAGTAGTTGGCCACGGTCTGGCTGGCGGCGATGCGCAAATGCCCGCGCTTCAGACCGGCAAGATCGGCAAGCACCGTCTCGGCGGCCGCGGCGCGCGCCAACACCGCCCGCGCCTCGATCAGAAACAACTTGCCGGCTTCGCTTAAGGCGATGCGCCGACCGATACGGTCGAACAAAGCGGTGGCAGTGCGCGCTTCCAAGGCACGAATGGCCGCGCTGACCGCCGATTGGGTGAGGTGTAGCGCCTGCGCCGCCTCGGTGACGTGCTCGCGTTCGGCCACCGCGACAAAGATGCGCAACTGCTCCAGCGTCATCGGATTCCGTCACATTGCGATTCGTATTAGCGACAAACTTAAGCACGCCACGAAAAGAAAGGCGATCAATCCGAGCATCAGCGGCTTTAGGCCCTTGGCCTTGAGCTTGCGGATGTCGGTTTCCAGCCCCATCGCCGCCAGCGCCATCGACAGCATGAAAGTCGTCGCAGTCGCCACGGGAAGCTTCACCGCAGGTGGAATGGCGATTAGACTTCCCAAGCCGATCAGCGCGATGAAACCGAGCACGAACCAGGGCAGCGGCGTCTTGCCGCGACGCCCGGGCCGGCCGCGCCGCCGAATAAGACCGAGAGCGAACACCAAGGGAGCCAGCATCATCACCCGCGTCAGCTTGGCAATGGTGGCGAAATCGCCCGCCGCCTGTCCGCGCTGATAGGCGGCGGCGACGACCTGCGCGATTTCATGGATCGAGGAACCGGCCCATAGCCCGAAAGCCTTGCCCGGCATCGCCCATGCACCGGCGAGCAGCGGGTAGGCGAACATGGCGACGGAACCGAACACCGTGACGCAGGCCACCGCATAGGCGACATCCTCGTCGTGTGCCTCGGTGACGGTGTTGGCGGCAATCACCGCCGAAGCGCCGCAGACCGAGGTGCCGGCGGCAATCAGTTCCGCCAACCGACGATCGACGCCCAGGCGGGCGCCCAGCCATTTGGTGAAGACGAAGGTGGACGTCAGCGTGGCGATAATGACCGCGACGCCGGCAAGACCGACCTCGGCGACCTGGATGAACGTCAGTTGCAGCCCCAGCAAAACGATAGCAAAGCGCAAAATGCGCCGCATGACGAACTTCACCCCGGCGACGGCGCGGCGCGGCGTTCCCACGGCATTGTGCAACAACATGCCGAGGGCGATGGCCAGGATCATCGGGCTGAACAGCGCCACGCCCGGCAGCGCGCGAAGGGCGAAGGAAGCTGCGGCGATCACCGCCGTCAACACGATGCCGGGCAACAAAGCGGCATGAGGCAGAAACGACAACAGGCACGGCAGCGGCGCGGCGCCGTCGCGGGAATGGGCATCCATAACGCGGTTCCTTGTGATTGATCGGAACCGAATGTACGGACAGGCGTTGTATTAAACAAATTGATTGTTTTTGAGTAAACAATCGATTCAATCGAACAATATCGCACCCGGCCGGCCGCGCCCCGCCGGGGCGGCCCCTCATTTGCCGTCGAGACGGCCGGCACGTTTGAGCGCATCGGTCACTTCCGGCGGCGTGTATTTCTCGTCGTGACGGGCAAGCAATTGCTCGGCGGAAAAGACATCGCCGTTCATCCGGCCGGTCGCCACCACGCCCTGCCCTTCGGCGAACAGAGCCGGCGGCAGACCGCGATAGACTACCGCGACATTCGCCTTGCCGTCGGTAACGACGAAACGGATCGTGCCGTCTGTCTTTCTTACGCTGCCCTTGACCACCAGGCCGCCAAGACGAAAGGCCGACAGCGCCGGCACCCGTTGCGCCCGCAGGTCGGCCGGGCTGTAGAAGTAAAGCACATTGTCCCGAAGCGCGGCGACGGTCAGGCCGGCAGCGGCGCCGCCGCCGAGAACGAGCGCGACGACGAAGGCGATGCGGCGGCGTCTGCCGGGCGTCATGACCCGGCGGATCAGTGGGCGCTACCGAGGTGGAAGACCTCGCCGGCCAAGCCGGTGTTGTAATGCAGCCCATCAAGCGTCAGCGTGATGCGATGGGGCCATTCCGGCCGCGCCAGCCCTTTGCGGCCAAGCGCGTTCCACACCGCCTCGTTGAAAAGACCGGTGGCATCCTTGGAGGCGACCGTGGCGTTGCCGAGATGGAAATGATCGCCGTGGGGTTGGGGAAACCGGGTAACGGTGATCTCGCCGTTCGGCGCCTGTACGGCGGTTTCGGGCAAGGAGGCAAGCCCTTGCAACAGAGTCAAGGTGCGCAGTTGCAGCGGGTTGAGCTTCAGCGGATTGTTCTTAGGCGGCATGAACTTCCTTGCGCGCGCTTGTGAAACGCGCCTCCTCCTCTGGTGTCGGCGGCTTTGGCGGCGACCAAAGCAGCGGCGTCTTTTCCATACGGACCACAGGTCCGAGAATCGTATAAACGCCGACTCCGGTTTCGCACGTTCTGAAATACGAATCGAGTCCGTCTTCGCACCATGCCTCGGGCACCTTCGCCGCATCGAGGCTGCCGAGCGATTGCAGCCACATCGCCGCTCCGGCCAGAGAGACCGAAACCGCCCAACTGCCGCCTTCGCGGATGCGGCGCAACACCGCGGCAGCCGCCCCCACGGCCGCCAAATGTCCGGCCAATCCGGCGCAAAGATCGGCATCGATCAGCGCCGGCAGCATCCGGCGCAGGCTTCGCCGTTCGGCCAGCCACGCCCCCTGTTCGGCGGCGATTCCGGTGGCGGCCTGAACGTCCGGCTCGAAGCCGCGCCTTCCCGCCCACAATCCTGCCGGCCCGTAGGCAGAGATCGAAACATAGATCATGCCCGGTGCGTTATGGACGAGCGCCGCCGGTGTGAAGCCGAAACGCTTCAACGCGCCGGGACGATGCGAATCGACGAAAATATCGGCATGCCGCGCCGCCCGGCGCAAGGATTCGGCCGCGGCCGGCTTGGCCAGATCGAGGACGACGACGCGCTTGTTCGCATCGGTGGACAGGGCAAATTCCGCCGGCGCCGAAAGATGCGGCGAACGGACGGCGAGCACCTCGGCCCCGTAAGCGGCCAATTGGCCGGCGCACAACGGTCCCGACAAAGCACAGCCCGCATCGATTACCCGCAAAGCTTCAAGCGGCATCGCTCCGCCGGGTAGACGCAGGGGCGGCGCTTCGCCGATCTTTCTCAAGACGATCGGCGGCAGGGCGGCCAGCGCACGCCCCGGCACGTCGGCGGCCCATTCGGCCTTGCTGCGCACGAGTGCGCCGTTGAGGTTCATGAAAACGATGGCGTCTTCCAGCGCATAGCCGTTCCACTTGGCGACGCCTTCGACAATTGCGGATCGCCGGTTGTGCGCGTTGATAAGATCGAGCAGCCGGTTTTCCCCGGTGAAGCCGCCGTGCAAATGCAACCACTCGCCGCTGGCGCATTGATAGAAATCGGTAAGCGGATGAGCGCAAAACGGCGGCGGCACCGGCGTACCGTCGAGACGCAGCAGCGCGCCGGAGCGCAACGTCGCCGCCGCGGCATCGAAGGCGACGGCGCATCGCTGGCGGCTGCCGCCGCGCAAATGCCATATTTCGCCGCTCAAGGCAGCGGTAAGGCCGAGCGCGACCGCCGCGCCTTCTCCGATGCAAAGGCGCGACGGCGCAATCGCGTTTTCGCCCTCGAAAACAGGCAGCGGCAGCGGCGCCAGATCGAGAGATTTATTCAGTCGTTCGAATGCGGTTCTGACCGACATACGCCACTCCGTCCGAAACGGTATAAGCGCAGCCGCGAAAAGCCGCAACCGAGGTCGCCGTTAACCATATAAAAATAGGACGGATACCGACGATCAGGCGGCCAGGACCAGCGCTCCGCGGCGGATAAAAAGTTCGCCTTCTTCCCGGCCGAGCAATATCTTCGACATTTCCGCTGCAAGTTCGAAGCGTTCTTGAATGCGCGCGCGTTTTTCGTTCGTTGCCGCGCCGAACGCGGCCAGGATCGCATCGTCATAGCGACAGACTAAATCGACCGTCGCGTCGGATACCGTTTTAAACTTGTTGGCGAACGAGGCGGCGGAAGCGATATAACGGCAACCGACGATCAGCCGGGCGTAGCGGCAAGCGCGATCGGCCTGCGCCTCATCGAGGTCGGCGGACAGATCCGGTATCGTCGTCTGCGTGCCGACGTCATTGTGGCGCAACGGCAGCACGGCCGCGATTTCCCTGCCGGCGCGATCGAGATAGGCCTCCATCACGCTTGCCACCGCCGAACGGTTGGCAAGCAGCCGCTTACCCCATCTGCCGCTGCGCAAGATGTCGACCTCGGCGGCGATGGCGCTCGATATCAACGTAAAGTCGCTTAATTTATCGAGCAGTGCATCGGGATCGAAATCGGACTGATAGAACGCGTGAATGGCAGCGCGGGCGTCTTCCATGCGGGCAAATAGAATATCGCCGACCAGTCCGATGTCGGTCGCGGCGATCAATGTATCGCTGCGCCGGTGCGACACGACCAGCGCCAGACGCAGAGCTTGCCAGGGCTTCTCCAACCGGCCCATCGCCGCCACCGGCAGATACGGAGCAATATCCGGTGCCGTGACGATGACCCGCTCGTAGAGCAAACGGAAGGCGGCCAAATGCGTGCCTTTCACCGCGTGGGTCGGTTTGGGCAGCAGGGTCTGAAGCTCCATCATCAGAGAACCGGCCGACATCAGCAATGCCATCTCCTCGGCGTCGGCGAAAAGCGCATCGCCGCCGACGGCATCGCGAGCCCGATCGGGATCGCAGGCGAAGGCTTCCATCATCGCCTCGCTCGCCAGTTTCCAGAAACCGCGGGCGCATTCGTCGGCGGATTGATGTTCGCCCGCCATCACGAACGATTTGAAATCCCCGACGAAATCCGTGACCGCCTCGCCGACCAACTCGCGTTTCAGCCAGTTCCATACCGGCAGAATCGCCGAACGCGAAATGCACCCCTTGCGCTTCTCTTTGCGCGGCCCGCTGAACAGCAAATCCTCGAACGGCCGGCAGAAGGCGCGTAGCGGCGTCGGCGTACGGGAAAAATTGTTGTCCTTGCGCAAAACCGGGCGCAGCAGCGAAAGAATCGCATCGTGCGGCAGCTTGCCATCGTTGAGAAAGTCGAGTTCGACCATCCGCGCCAGCCGGCACGCCACCCCGACCGGCAGGCCGCCGAGAAAGGTTTGCAGGGCATGACTTTTTTCTTCCGATAGCATCGGGGACCGCCGGAGCTGAAAATTGTGTCTCGACCATATCCGGATTTGGTTAACCGGGGGTAAGTCGGCCGCATATGCACGGCATCACTTTCGAAAACGGTCCGGTGTTTCAGCCTACCGCCGGCAGGGTGAGGCGGGCGCCCAGACCGCCCAACCGACTGTCGGACAAGACGATTTCCCCGTTATAGAGCTTGGCGATGTCGCGCACGATCGAGAGGCCCAGCCCGGAGCCGGGCACACTTTCGTCGAGCCGTTCGCCGCGCGTCCGCACCCGCTCGCGGTCGCCGGGGGAAAGGCCGGGTCCATCGTCTTCGACGAAAAGCACAAGACGCCCCTCTTGCGATACCGCCGCCACATGCACGGACGTCTTCGCCCATTTGCAGGCGTTGTCCATCAAGTTGCCGGCCATTTCTTCGAAATCCTGGCGTTCGCCGCGGAACGCCAGATCGGCCGGACAATCGACGGCGATGTCGAGATGACGGTCCTGATGGATACGCGCCAACGCCCGCGCCAGCGCATCCAGCACCGCCGAAACGTCGGTGCTGTTGCCCAACACGTCGAGCGCGCCGGCGCTGCGGGCGCGGATCAGATAATGGTCGACCTGACGGCGCATGGTATCGACCTGGCGCTTGACCGCGTCGGCCAAAGGCCCGGGAGCGGCATCGGCTTCGGAGGCCAACACGCTTAAGGGCGTTTTGAAGAAATGCGCCAGATTGGCCACATGGGTGCGGGCGCGGCCGACCACCTCGGCGGAATGCTCGATCAGACTGTTGAGTTCCGAAGCGAGCGGCGCGATTTCGGCGGGGAAGTCGCCTTCGAGACGCCGCGCCGCGCCCGAACGGATGCGCGCCAGGGCCTCGCGCACCCGGCCGAGCGGCAAAAGCCCGATGCGCACCTGAACGAGGATGGCGAGGATCAACCCGATCCCCAGCACGATGAAAGAACGGATCAATATGCCGTTGAAATTGGCGACCGCGACATCGATGCCGGCGAGATCGCCCGCCACCAGGAAGGTGTAGACGCGGGGCTTCGGCACCGCATCGAGCGTCACCTTCCGCGCCAGCACGCGCAAAGTCTGCCCGTCGGGGCCATCGGCATAGCCCCAGCTCTGGCCGCCGGCATTGTACTTCGGCGCAAAAGCAATGGTCCAATCGAACAGCGAATGGGAGATCAGCGTCGGCGCCCCCTTGGCCACGGGGTCGATCTGCCAATAAAGGCCGGAATAGACCCGGGCAAAGCGCCGATTGAGAAAGCGTTCCTGCAACGACACCGCGCCCGCCGCGCCCGGTTCGGCGGCGGCAATCAGCCCATCGAGATCGACCTGAAGCTGGGTGTCAAAATTGTCCCGCATTGCCGAGGTGAACGCGCTCGACAACACGTAAGCGCCGACCGCCAGTCCAAGCGACAGCCACAGCGTCGCCGCCAGGATCAGCCGCGCGGCAAGCGAATTGAACTTAGGGCTGCGGTTTCGAAAGAACCGCCGGATCGTCGAGACAATAGCCAAGGCCGCGTACCGTTTGAATGAGGTCGACGTCGAGCTTCTTGCGCAACCGGCCGACGAAAACCTCGATGGTGTTCGAGTCGCGATCGAAATCCTGATCGTAGAGATGTTCCACCAATTCGGTGCGCGACACCACTTTTCCCTTGTGGTGGCCGAGATAGGCCAAAAGCCGGTATTCCAGGCTGGTCAGCTTCACCGGATTGCCGTTCACCGACACCCGCGAGGTGCGGGTGTCGATGCGCAAGGGGCCGATCTCGATCTCCGCCGAGGCAAAGCCGGCGGCTCTACGCATCAAGGCGCGCAGGCGGGCCAGGAGTTCCTCGGTGTAGAACGGCTTGGCGAGATAATCGTCGGCCCCGGCGTCGATGCCGGCGACCTTGTCGCTCCAACTGTCGCGGGCGGTAAGAATCAGGACCGGCATGTTGCGTCCCGCCTTCCGCCATTTCTGCAGCACCTGTATCCCGTCCATCTTGGGCAGGCCGAGGTCGAGCACCACCGCATCGTAGGGTTCGGTATCGCCGAGGAAATGCCCCTCTTCGCCGTCGGCGGCGGTGTCGACGACATAGTCGGCCTCGCTCAACGCCTTCTTCAACAGGCGTTGCAGTTCCTTATCGTCTTCGATCAGTAGAATTCGCATCGGTAACAACTTCTTCGTTCTGTCGCGGCGAGATCGCCAAAACCGGTTTCGGCCCTTCGCACCATGCTCATCGCGGAGGATGACCGTTTCGGTTTCGTCCGCCGCGCCGCTCGCCATCGCCCGGCGAAGACGCACCGCCGCCGGGACGATATGCCCGAGGCGCCGCATCGTCACCGGACCGGCCGGACGGACCATCGTAATCGGGATTGGGAGCATAAGGATACGCCGGCGGCGGAACGATACCCGAGGAATCGCGGTAGGGCGAACCGTACGGCGATGCATAGGTCGGCCCGCGGTTGCTCGGCATCGTCCCCGTCACCATGCCGAGAATATGGCCGTTGCGGGCATCGACTTCAAACCAGACGATGCGGCCTTGCGTCGTCATCCATTTAATGCGGTAGCGTGCCCGGCCGTCGGGACCGGGATACGGCCCCTGGACATCATAGAGCGAACCGGGCGCATGGCGGCGAATCTCCGGCAGCAACCGGTCAAAACCGCCGCTTCCGTTGCGTCCGGCCGACTGGGCGGGGAGCAGCAGAATGACAAACAACAGCAAGCCACAACCAAGACGCGCGCGCATGGCATTTTTTACCCGATTTCAGATGAACCGGCCATGAACGATCCGTCCAGGCCCGGTTCAGGCGAACCCGGATAGCTTTTTGACAATGGTTCGGTGAAAGCGGCTATACACCGCGGGTGGATATGGAGAAATACGATGAGAATGCAGAGGATCATAACGGCATTGCTCGCCGCGACGGTTTTGACCGCGGCCGGTACCACGGCGGGGTTTGCCCAAGGCGCCCCGGGGCCGGATCGGCCCGGCTTCGATCGGCAGAACCAACCGAGCCAACCCAATAAGCCCGGCAAGCCCGGCAAGCCGGCTGCAGCCCCGCAGCAACTAGGCCCCGCTCGGCACGACCGCTATTGGAAGCCGGAATACAAAAGCGGCTACGTCGCGCACGACCGGGTCTTCTACGACCTGCGCAAGCGGCATTACGACCGCTTCGACGGCAAACCATATTTTTTCAACGGCCGCTATGTAGTCAAAGCGCGGCGCGGCGGCAAACCGGTTTTCGTCGAAATCAACCCCTACACCGGCGGCTTTATCGGCGAGGTCAGGTTCTGAAAAAACGCGACGAATGCGTTTAAGGCGCGCAGCGCACAGATAGCCCCTTCCCCGGTTGTGCCGCCGCCTTCAAGCGGAAGCCCGCATCTTTCGATGCGGGCTTTCTGCTTTCATCGCCGGGTAAGCGACGATTTGAGATCGTCGTAGAATCCCTTCCACCCCCTGGCGCAGCGGTTTTTGAGAAGCGCCACCGCGCGCTGATCGGCCAACGCTTCGGCGACCAGTGACTTTGTCAGCCCGGTGCCGGGCGTCCCTGGGATCGCCGGCACCGGCTCGGCAGCGCACGCGACTAGTGCCGGCGGCGCAATCGGCAACAATGGCGGAGTGATCTCATTCGAGGTTGCGCATGCCGTCAGCAACAGCAGCAGGGATGCACTCAGCGTCCGCATCGGGGCGCGCGGCAATTGTCTTGACGACATAGCGAATGGTCTCCCGGTTGCGACGGTCCTTGGCGGTATCGGCAGCAGCTTCGACTTCGGCACGGGTGACGACGGCGGCGCCGACGGTTTCCTGACGGCGGATTTCGATCGTCGCGATGGCGTTGCGCTCGGCGGTGCAGTCGGCATAACCGGCCGCGTAGCCATGATGATGAACCGCCCACAGGCCGATCAGCGCAGCCAGCGCCAGGGCGATATAGCTGCCCGGTGGCTTGGCGATCCAGGTAAGCAGAGAATCCCCCCACGTCTTTGCCAGTGTCCATAATGCGGCGGCGGTCATGGCATATCTCCGCCGGGTGGTTTGGGCGCATCGGGCGGCAGGCGCTTGTCGATCGACCGCGCAGCCCAATAAAGACCAGATAGCCCAGCCAACACCCACAACTTATCGGCCGTAACCGACGGCACGAACACACCGACGAACAGCAGCGCCAGGGCCAGGAACGATCCGACCGGCCGCTGGTATTTTGAGATACTCTGAATCATCGGATCCATCACAGTCCTTTCTCACACAACGCCCGTTCAGCGGCGCGACGCTTGATCAAGCCTGGAAGCACCTTGCCACCGGCATAGACGTATTTCGACATTTCGGCGCACCCGCTTTTGAAATCGCCGGCATTGAACCGGCGAGCGACCGACGATCTGCAATAGGCTCCGACACCGACGTTATAAGCGAGGCTGACCGCCGCGGCGGTTTGGTTGTCGTGCCCCTTAAGACCAGGCGTGCAACGCAGCACGCCATCGGCATGGGCAGCGAGTTGGTCGCGCAACGAGACCAGGCACTCGGCCTCGCCGTAGCGCTTGCCGACCGCGACGTCGTGGGTATCGCCGAAGCATTTGGTCGGGATGCCGGCCGGATCACGATAGCCGACCAAGCTTTTCCCCTCATGCAGAGGAACCGTGGCAAGCAATAGCGTTGCCGCGCCGGCCCCGATCAGGGCGGAAAGCGTCTTACGATTCTGCATAATGAGTTTCGTTAAGTCGCTTTCGCTTCCAACGCCGCAATGCGCGCGTCCTGGGCCGCGATGACGAAGCAGGTCAGTTCGCCCATTCGCACACTGTAGGTGTGCTTTTGCGTAACGCCGTCATCTTCGTAGTCGGGTTCTTGCTCGGTATATGTCTCGGTGACATCTTCCATCACCGGGTTTTGGTAGGTGCGCCCGAAGATAATATTGCCATCGGCGTCTTTGACCGCCAGCGTCTCAAACACCGGGTCGTCATAATTCGTGGTCGTGGGTTCGGTGATTACGACAGCAACACCATCCGTCACCGTGATTTTTTCGACTGCCTCAGTCTTTGTCTTGGCTTCGGTCTTCTGCTTTTTAACCGTGCGGGTCTTAGTCACGGTCTTGGTAGCATGATCAAAGCCGACGCAACCATAGGCGAGGGCATCAAGGCCCTGCGCGGCGAATGCGGCGATGACCTCCTGGGCTATCCAACCAGCGTGAATACGCGCTTTGTCGCTGCCCTTTTCCGCGACGGCGGCCTTCATCTTGAACATCGCCACCAGCCGAGCCAACGATTTGCCAACGGCTAGTTCCGCGGCGGTCCACGAAGCTGTTGCCGTGTCCGCCGTCATTGCGGTGGTGTCCGTAGAAGCCTGCCAGTGGCGGATTTCGGTTTTGTGCGCTGCATCCGAAACAACCGTAGCTGCGTTCTGCAGCCACATGTTGTTTACGGCGTGCGACGCGTCGCCGATATTGTAGGTAGCGGACAGATACGGAATAAAATGCCCGGCGGCCGTGATCTGAAATCGTGCAGTGGCATATGAACCAAAAGTTAAAGGGGTATTCGTTCCAGAACCTACCCATATGACATTATCAGTGTCGTCTACTACTACGAACCCGGTGGTGTGCTGCGCCCCCACGCCGCTGCCGAAATTGAAGCAAGAAAACCGGCCGGTAGAGTATGCCTCTATCCGCGTCGTCCCCGCCGAAAGAACTTCTAAAACTTTATCCCCCGGCAGCTCAGCCCCAGGCGTCGTCGTCCCGATGCCAACATGGCTTGGGTACAGGGGGTCAACCGCGAGAAAAATCGACGAGCTAACGGTCTGCGCTGCCGTCCATGTCTGGGCCAAGTTTAGCGCCGCGAGCGTACCGCTAACCGCCGGCATTGTGTAATTGTAGGCGCCGGGGATACCTAGACTCCAAGAATACGCACCGGTCTGAGCCAGCGCTCCGGCAAATGAAAGGTCGCCTCCTAGCGTAACGGTCCTGCCGGAGACCTTTTCGGCTTCCCACGCCGAACCGTTATACAGATAGAACTTGTAATCGGCGGCACAGTACGCGCGCAAGCCCCTGAACGGCGTATAAAAACGCCAGGAACCGTCGATGCAATAGGCAATCTTGCCGTCGTAACCGGACCAGGCACCGCCAGACGATCCGCCGGTGACATAGGCGTCGCCGTCCGACGGCGATGCCGGCGGCGTCGTGGTGTAGAGACCGAGAATATGCAGGTCGACCAACGCGTCGAGTTTAACCAAGGATTCGTTGACGGTGACGTGTTTCTGCGCCTGTGCTGCCGAAAGTTCCGGCAGCGCCAGACGTGGCGTGGTATCGGTCATGACTACCTCGTGTAGAGCGATTGGGTTTTGGCTTGTCCGCGGCCGAACACCGTGGAAAGCTGATACACCTTGACGATGAGCGGGTTAGGCAGGCCGGAGGCGAAATCGGCCGACTGCTGCGCGGCGGTATAGCTAACCGTTGCCGAGGTTAGCGACGAAAAGGTGCGCACCACGCTGCCGGCGGAATTGAGGATTTCGAGATCGTAGCCTTCCGCCGTTTCGCTTAAATGGATTTCGATCTGATCCCAGCCGTCGGCGGCAACGCCGCGGTCGCGGCGTATCCAGGACAGCGTAAGATCGCCGCCATTCCAGGCGAAGGCGACATGACACGGCGCATAGGGACGAAGGCCGACGCCTCGAAATGCAACCGTCGCGCCTTGATAGGCGGCGTTGCCGATGTCCTTGTCCGACGGTCCCCATTTGTAATTGAAGGCAGTTGCGTATTGCGCTTCGGGGATCGACGATTGCACCACTCTCGAATTCAGCACCACAACGCGGGCGCCCGCAGCCAAGGGCGATGCCATATTGGCCTCGCTGCCGAGTTGGCCGCGCATGAGATCGGTCAGCTTCCAGGTCATGGTGTCGATCAGCGTCGCGGTCGCAAACTGCAGGATTTCCCACTCGTCGCCATTCTGTAAGCCCAGCACATTGGCGCCGTTCAGCACGTCTTCCTCGCCGGCTGAAATCAGGGTGCCGCTATACATCTTGACATAGAGCGAGTTGACGCGATCCCATCGGTTCGTCGGACCGGAATAGAAATCGTAGAGCGTTTCGCCCATCTGTGCCGCCTTGGCGATGGCGGTATCGAGGACATAATTGGCATCGCCGGCGCTGCGATAGACCAAAACGCTGGCCGGCCAGGGATCGGCGTATGCCGCCAGATGCGGCGCGTAGGACTTTTCGTCGGAAGCGAGGATCGGAAGATCCAGCAGGGCCAGCAGGGCGCGACCGGTCTGCCTGACGCTGCTTATCGAAGCAATCGAACGCGCGGCGCCGGCGACATAATCGTAGAGCGACGGATCGCAAGCCGCGGCGGTAACAATGCGCGCGTCCGCATCGGCAATGTCGCCGAGACGCAACCGCCGGGTACGGCCGCCGGCGGTCAGTTCGATTTCGTCGCCGGGATTGAGTGCGATATGGGAAGGCGGCAGGGAAAAACTTGCGGTCTCGCGCGCCATCCAAGCCTCCTGCACCAACCGATCGCCGACCCCACCCGCCTGGGCACGGTCCATTACCAGCGGCAGCGACGTTTCCACCACCCGATTGGAATTGCCGGTCAGCTTTTTGGCTTGATAGGAACCTTGTTCGTAGCCGTTTGAGGCATCGATAAAGCCGATGCGATAGGCGTTCGGCAGATCGGCATCCTGAGCCCGCGACAATTTGAAATTGTCGCCGGACGTCGTCTCGTCGACCGCAAGATCGTCGGTCGATACCGCCGCCGAAATTGCCCGGCCGCGCATGACGAACGCGATCGCACCTTGGCTTTCGACCGCATCGAAGAAAAAGGCCTTGGCGAGACTTTCCAATTCGTCGCGCGCGCTTAAGGTTTCGCTGCGGGCGTAACCGGCGACCAAACTGGACAGGTTCGAGACGTCGTAATCGGAAAAACCGGATTCGCCGCAGATTTCCGCGACCAGATCGGACAACAGCACCGACCCCAGCCGGCCGTTGAGCCAATGGCCGACGGAATAGTTCCCGGCATCGGCCCACAAGTCGGAGCGAGCCGGGAAAAAAGGATAGGGTCGCGCATCCCAACACCACAGGCCGAGATTGTCGACATCGACCATCGTGCCGGAATAAACCGACGAGGTCGGATTGTTGACCGCTGCGTTCCAATAGGAAAGCTGCGCTTCGAGAAAGGCGCGCTGCATCAGATCGTCGCGCGCACCGGTGGAATAATACGGCAGCGCGCTTTCGCTCGACTTCGGGTCGTAGAAAACGTTGGGCTGATTGGCGCCTTTTTCCACCGCCGGACAACCGAGTTCGATAAAGCGGATCGGTTTCGATTGCGGCACCCAGGCCGTCGCCGTCGCGCTTTCCATGCCGTCGGCGCGGTTATAGTGATAATTGCTCCACCAATTCCAAAAATCTTTTTGCCGCCACACCCACGGCTTGCCGTAAGCCGCATCGGTTATGGCGGTGCGGACTTGATTGTCGCGATCCGCATCGGAAGCATAGTACCAGTCGTAATACTCGCCGCCGCGAATGTTGGATGTAAGATAACTCTTGTCGCGCGGGCTGGTCGGACCCGCCGCTTGGTAATCGCGATGCGCCGTGCCGTCGCGCCAATCGGCCAGCGGCAAATAATTGTCGATGCCGATAAAGTCGATGTTGGCATCGGCCCACAGAGAATCGAGATTAAAGATCACCGCGCCCGAGGTATCGCCGGTCTGGTGGTTGTTATACTCGGACCAGTCGGCGGCGTAGCCGACCCGGCAAGACGATCCGACAATGCCCTTGACCGCGTTTGCCAAGACTTTAAGCGCCGCCACCGCCGGATAGGTCGACACGGCACTGCGCACCCTGGTCAGCCCCTTCAATTCCGACCCGATAATGAAGGCATCGACCCCGCCGGCACCGGCGCACAGTTCGGCGTAATGCTTGATGAAACGGCTGTAGCCCCAACTGCGGGTGAAGAAGGTGCTCACTTGGGTTGCCGCCGCCGCGGTCAAATCGACGCTGCCGGCATAGCGAGGTGCCGGGCTGCAGGTAATGTGTCCGCGCCAAGGATAGGCCGGCTGGCCCAAAACCGCAGCGTTATCCGAATAGGGATTGGCCAAGCCGTTGCCGGCGGCAATATCCATGAACAAGAAGGGATAGAAGGTAATTTTCCAGCCCTTGGCTTTGATCGCCTTGATGAGTTGTGTCACCGAACGATCGGATGGCGTGCCGCCATAGGCGGGATAGCCGTCGACATAAGAAACCATTTCGGCATCGGCGCGGCTCAAGCCGTCTACTTTCCAGACATAATCGGTTTTTTTGGTGTCGCCGTCGTCGATGTACTCGCCGTAGGTCTTCTTATCTGCGGTCTCGACCTTGGGCTTGATGACGCATTCGCTGCAACGCAAGTCGGAACCGAACCAACCCACCACCAGCGATACCGATTTGAGATTGGGTGCAATACCGGACAGATCGTCGAGCGAGGCGACGACATCGGCCACACCGGAAGAATTGGCTTGATTTTCCGGACTGGTGATGCCGTTGCTTTCGCGTACCACCACCGTGGTGGCATAGACGAACTCGCCGGCGCCCGGAATCAGATTGACGCATGTAACCAAGTTCTCAAGCGCATCTTCGTGCGCATCGGCGGTAATCGACCGGGTCAGTTCGAACTGAAGCTGGGGAATGCGCCCGCCGTAATCGGTGACATCCATGTCCTCGAACACGACATAGCACAGGCCGCGGTAGGCCGGCGTATTGCCGCTGCCCTCGATTTCTTCGATCAACGGATCGGCGCTTTGCGTTTCGCTGCCGGAATAAAAGCGGATGGTATATTGCGAGGCGTCGATCAAACTGCCGTCGGCCCAAATGCGGCCGAGCTTGTGTACCGTGCCCTGGCACAAGCCGACGGCGAACGAAATCGAATATATATATTCGGTGGTCTTGACCCCGCCTTTACCGCCGGACGTCGTGGTGGTCGTGGTCTGTTTGTACTTCGTCGCCCAGATCAACTGCCCGGCGACGCGAATGCTTCCGTCGATGCGCGGGATCGCCGCCCCTTCGGTCGACGTCTGCAAAGAAAGATCGGAAAGCTTCGATCCTTTGATGTGCGCGGGAAACAGATAAGAATCGAGCGCGCTGCCGGCCAGCGCCCCGACCGCGCCGCCGATTTGCGCCGTGGTAACGCCGAGAATGCCGCCGCCGATGGCGGCGCCCGCCGCTTGGCCGGCCAGCCCCAATACCAGAGACGCCATCACGGCACCTCGAAGGCAAAGACGAGTTTTTTGCGCCAGGCGTCGGTAAAGGCTTCCTCGTTCACCTGCTTATTTTGACGCGCATGGATCAGGGTCAAGCCGCCGTCTCTGTCGCCGACGATGGCGCAATGCTTGGCGGGTCCGTGGGCGATCATGCGGAACAGCACGACATGACCGGCGGCGACGCTTGCGAGAGCGATCTCGTTCAGGTGCCGCCTCAGACCGATGTATAAAGTCTCTTCACCCTTGGCTTCGGCCCAGTCCGGCGAATAGGGCGGCAGAATTTCGGGATCGTCCGCGCCTTTCACCTCCCGCCATACTCCGCGCAACAGGCCGAGGCAATCGCACCCTTTTTTCTTAAGCGACGCCTGATGCACATATGGCGTGCCGATCCAGCCTCGCGCCGCGGCGACGATCTTTTTGGAGTCAGTTTCCATAGCGCGAGCCTCCGTTAAGATCGCTGCCGGAACCGGCATAGGCGATCACCGCGTCGTTGCCCGGCATGTAGGGAAAGCCGCGGAAATTCGCGGCATTGCCGAACTTGCTTTTGCAGGTGGCGAACGCCTTGTCGCAACCGACCGTTACGGTGAAGCCGTCGCCCACGGCAATCGGCCGGCTTGCTTCCTGCCAGATTTCGATGACCGCAGCGGCTAACGCTTTGCCGTGGCGCTTTACCTCGATGGCGCAGCCTTCATTGGCGCCGCTTGTCCAGGTCAGCTTGCCGCCGGTGAACCAGCCGGTCGAAAATCCGCCGAGGCCCGCAGCGGTTAAGCGGCGGTTGTCGGTCGCGGAAACCACCGTACCGGCCCCGACATACGCGGCGTTGGCGACATCGATGCCGCAACGGGTATCGCCGACATCGGCATCGCAGGCATAGCAGTAGGCGCGGCCGACCGGCTGGTTCAACGCCTGCATCAGGCCGCGCAATTCCGCCTCGAAAGCAAGAGGTCCGCGCTTTACCTCGCCGAGCGTTCCTTTGCGCATCAGCACCCGCATGTCCGGCGCCGCCCAATCGACCCGCCAGAGTTCGACGGCCGCGCCGTCGTACAAACCGGCGGCGAGATCGGTTTCGTTCAAAGCATCCGACGACAGCGCGCCGGCCACCGCCAGATTATCCACCGATAGATCGAGCGACGACTGCACCTCGCCGGCGGAAATGCCGCTGGCGGCGGCATACGTCGCGCCGCCGAACGCCACGTCGCGATCGTGATCGGTGAAGCCCTGCACGATGCCGTCGGCACGGGTCAGCTTCCAGCACCAGCATAAGGTGGTGGCGCCGGTATCGAGATGGTCTTGCAGGCCGTCGGGCAGCGTTTTCACAAGCGGATCTCCACCAGAGGAATGCTGGGAATGTCGCCGGCGCTGAAGGCGGCAAGATTGATGGACAGCGCATCGGTGTCGAAACGCACCGGCACGTCGAACTCAAATCCGGCGGTGACGGCGGCACCGCTTGCCGGGGCCGCGGCAAAGGCGACGATGCCGGTGGCGGCATCGACGCTCCAGCCCGAAGCCGCCTCGATTCCGGCGATGGCGACTTTCACCGACCCATCGACAGGCTTGACGATGGTGCGCGACCAAGTGTAGGCGCCGGAGGCATAGAGCTTTTTCAGTTGAAAGGTTTTTGTCGCTCCGTCGCCGATGCCGATGGCTTGATCGGTCGCGGCCGGCGTTTGCAGCGGTGCGCAGGATTTGTGATCGATGAAATCCTTGAAGCGGAAACCGTAGAGCTTTCCCATGCGGGCTTCGAAAAAGGCGATCACCGCATGAATGTCGTCGAGGCTCTTGACGCCGTAACCGGCATCGTAGCGTCGCCGCGAGTTGGCCCAACTGGCGTTGCGCTGCTCGTAACCCGACCCCAGCGTCACCACGTCGGTCTTGCGCTCGGGCCCGCCGGTGGATTCCAGCGAAATGGCGGTGGGGAACCGCACATCGTGAAAGGCGGTCATGTCAGATATTCCTTTGGCCGCGCCGCAAGGCCCGCAGCATCATCGCGGTAACTTGCGCCTCGGATTTGCGGAAGCTGGCGGAATCGCGGGTGGCGACGTTGAGGGTGACCTGCGGACGCGTTTGCATGACGCCGGCATTTGCCGCGATGGTGCCGCTCGATCCCGGCACGAACAACTCCGGCCCCTGTTCGCCGATTAAATAGGCGTTGCCCGCGGAAACCGGTCCGCCGCCTGCCCGCGCCCCCGATACCGGCAATATCGCCGAGACCAGCGACGAGATTGCGCCGGTCAACGGCTGGGCGACAAACTGCTTGACGGCGATGCGGTCGAGATCGGAAACAATGGCGTCAACCATCGATTTGATCGATGTTTTGCCCGACGCGGCGGTTCTGGCGATGGTATTTTCCACCGAGGCGAAGGTTTTGGCAAAGGCGGCGTCGATGGTTTTGGCGGCGTTGGATAGCTGTTCGCCGGTCAGATCGTTCAATGATCGATCGGTGGAAAGTTCGGTTTCGTCCATAATGTCAATCCGGGTAACGCGCAGCGAGTTTTGCAAATTCGCCGCGCGACAGCGCAGCTGCGCGCTGGGCTCGCGCATCGATCAGCGCGCGCCATTCGCGCAAGGAAAGCGACCAAAAATCGCGGGGAGAAATACGAAAGACGCCAAGACCGCAGGCGATCAAGGCGTCCCAGCAAAAGGGCCGGACGGATCTTCATCCCCCGCCGCCGTCAGCCCGGCATTGGCGAACGCCGCCGCCACCGCCGCGCTCAAATCGAACAGATTGCAGGGCAGCCGCAAAACCTCGGCCGGAGCGATTTCGTGCCCGCCGCCGCGCAGCAGTGCCGCTGCGACGATGGCAAGATCGGCGGCGCGTACTTTTTTCAGCCGTGCCGAGACCTCGGTCAGATCGTCGAGACCGAGCCCGTCCTCGATTTCGGCCAGCGCTCCCAAGGTGAGCAGCAGCCGATAGGTTTTGCCGCCGACGGACAGTTCCGCCTCGCCACGAATCTTATTGATCATTTTTTTCTCCTTACGAAGCGGCAAAGGTCAGCGCGCCGCTCGATGCCAGCGACAGCGAGATTTTGAGTTCGCCGTCGTAGGGGCCTTCGTATTGCAGGCTTGTCAGTTTGAACGGACCGGTCACAATGCCGAAATCGGGGATTGCGATCTGCCAGTTGACCAAGGTCTGATCGAAGAAGGCGGCGCGCAGCATGGCGTCGGCGCTAGAATCCTTGAACACGCCAGATCCGGTAATCGTCGCCGATTTAACCCCGGCCCCGGCCAGAAGCTCGCGCCACTGCCCCGACGAATTCGCATCGGTGATGTCGACATCCTTGGCGTTGAAGGCGAGCGCGGTGGAACGCAATCCAGCGACGGTGGCGAAGCTTTCGCTCGCGGCCCCGTCGCCGATTTTGATCAGTAGATCCTTGCCTTTTTGGGCGGCCATATTTTTCTCCAGTTTATGCGGATGGTTCGGTTACGGCGCGAAAGATCAGTCGCGCGCGAAAGGTTTTGCCGTCGGCAATCCGCTCAAAGGTCGCTTTGACGAATTGCAGCGAAATCAGGCGATGCCCGGCCGGCGTTAGCGCCGCATCGTCGAGCAGAGCGCAGATTGAGGCGGCGATTTCTTTGCACTCTTTCCGCCCGCCGGCCCGCGACCAGACGTGCAGCGCGACGTTATGTTCGCTGCCGCAATCGCCGGCGGTGTTCCAGGCAGCCTCGTCGTCTTCGCAAAACACCACATAGGGGAAATCGCTTTTTCTGGGCGGCGCATCGTAAAGGCGCCGACCGATCGAAGCCGACAGCGTCATATCGGCACTGAGCGTAGCGAAGATCGCCTGCTGCAGCGCCCAGCTTGCGGAACTCATGGCATCTCCTCGCATATCAGCGTTATGAACGACGCGGCAGGCCCCTCGTCCTCGACCACGACGATGTCGAACCGTCGCGACGCAATTTCGACCCGCATACCGGCGGTAACGTCGGTGCGGCGACGAAGATCGATGCGGTATTTTCCGCGCGCTTCCAAAGCATCGGGGCCAAAAACGTCGTTGCCGCCCATCGCTTTCAGCGTCGCCCAGACGGCGGCGAATCCGGTCCAGCTTTCCGTATAACCGCCGCCGCCGTCGTCGCTGCGAACTTTTTTCAACAGCGTGGCGCGTCGATTGAGTTTTCCTATCACAGCTTGAATATCCTGTAAGGCGCCAGAAGGCTTTGTGCCGTTTGCCCAACCAGAGCATCGTCGTCGCCGCGATGGGTATAGAGTTCGGCGACGATGCAAAGGATTGCCTGCTTGATCGCCGCCGGCACCGTCGATGCGCCGCCATAACCGGCGGTAAAGGCGATGGCGATGCCGCCGGTACGCCGCACGGTGACGACCGGCGGCGACAAAGCATTCTTGATCGTCAGCCTGCCGGGCGCCGAAGCGGTATCGACGCGGTAGCTGCCGACGGCGAGCACGGTAGAGGAATCGTCGGGCGCATAACTCGTCACCGACGATACGGCAATCAGCGGCGGCAAGGGGATTTCGACGATGCCGTCGTTCGGCCAGGCATCCAGCCACAAGGTCCAGCCTTGCGTGACGAACGCCCGCCCGGTGTACCATTCGGCCCGCGCCCGCGCCGCCGTTATCAGCGAAGCGATCGGCGCATCGTCGTCGGCGGTATCGACTTTCAGATGCGCCTTGGCCTCGGCCAGCGTCACCGGCTCCTCGGCGGGAGGCGTAATCAGAGATAAGGACATGGATTGCCCCGTTGCGGCCGGGCGAAACCCGCGCCCGGCCGCATTTTGGGTTGAAGGTTATACGGACGTGCATAGGTAATGCCCTATGCACGTCCGAGCGGCCGCCATTTTTGCGGACATTGGCCGCCGCGCCAGATGGCGCGAAAGCCTTGCGTGGCGTTTGAACGTCATTAAGCTGCATGGGTCTTTCCCATGCAGCTCGGTATTACGATGCGGCGAACTTCAGCAGCTTGATCGCCTCAAAGTTCTGCACGCCCCCGCCGACGCGCTTGGTGGTGTAGAACAGCACGTAAGGCTTGGCGGAGTAGGGATCGCGCAGCACGTTGATGCCGACCCGGTCGACGATCAAATAGCCGCGGGAGAAATCGCCGAACGCAATGGAATAGGCACCGGCGGCGATGTCGGGCATATCGTCGGCCTCGGCCACCGGGTAACCCAGCAGCGACGGCGGCTGCCCCGCCAGGGCACCCGGCTGCCAGATGTAGTTGCCGGTAGAATCCTTGAACTTGCGGATAGCCGCTTCGGTAGTACGATTCATTACCCAGGTGCCGTTGGCGCGATAGGCCTGTTTGGGCGCATAGGCGAGCGCGACCAGATTGTCGGTCGGATTGGTGGCGGCAAAACCGGCGGAAACGCCGGTGGCGATGTAACCGAGCTTGCCCCAGGCCCAGGACGCATCGGCCACCGTCGTTTCGGTAAGGAAGCCCTTGGGGGCGGTGGTGCCGTTGCCGGAAACGAAGGCGGCGCCTTCCTGTTCGGCGAACACCGTCTGCACCTCGTCGGCCAGCCACTGTTCGATATCGACCTGGGAATCGTCCAAGAGCACCTGGGTCGCCGCCGGCATGGCGTACAGCTCCATTGCCGGAAAATCGATCACCGACAAGGTCGGCGCGGTAGTCTGCGCACGGGCATCGGTTTCCGCCACCCAGCCGGTAGCGGCGCCGGCGGTGGCGATCGGCTTGCGATAGACGTTGCCACCGATCTGCCGTACCGACGAAATGGCCCGCATCGGCGAGGCTTTCTTTAAGACCCGGTCGATGGTTTGCTCGATCTCCAGCGGCACGGTATAGCCGCCGTCGGCATTCGATCCGACGCTCATTGCCTTGAGTTCCAGCGCATCGAGGCCGGAAGCATCGCCCTTGCGGGCATAGCGTTCGAACGCACTTTTGCGCTCGCGTCGGCCCGGATCGGCGGATTTGCGCTCAAGCCCGAACGAAGGGCGCTGCGATGCCACCATCAGATCGTCGAGGCGCCGCTTTTGCTCGTCGAGCGAGCGGTTGATGCGATCGACCTTTTCCTCGGCCAGCACGTCGGCAGAGCGCTTTTCGATTTTCTCTAGCCGTTCGTCGTTGCTTGTCTTGAACGCCTCGAAGCCGCGGAGAAATTCGTCGAATGCCTCCTTGACCTCTGGCGTCGAAACGGCCGCCGCCTTGTTTTCGAGTTCCATGCTTTACTCCTTGTCAGGTTGATTGAGACGCCGGGCGGCCTGGCGAATATGCATCGCCAGCGCATCGGCTTTGGCGCCGACGGCCGTGACCGCGCTTCCCTTGAGCAGCGGGAAGGTCACGACCGAGATTTCCCACAGCTCGATTTCGTTTAAGATGCGATGCCCGGATGCAGGATCGCGGGTGGCGCGAACGGTGCGAAAGCCAATCGATAACCCGTCGAGCGCACCTTCGCGGATTAGCGCCATGACCTCGCGGCCGCGCTGCACCTCGGTAACCAGACGCCCGCGCACATAGAGGCCCTTGGCATCTTCGCGGATTTCCTCCCACACCCCGATGGGTTCGTGGGCGAAGTGCTGATAGAGCAGCCGCACTTTGGCGGGCGGTATCCGGCGCAAGGATGCGGCAAACGCCCCCTTGGCCACCACGTCGCCGCCGCCGTCGGGAACCCCAAACAGCGAGGCATAGCCTTCGAAGGTGTCGCAGGTCATATCGGCGATGCGGGCTGGCACAAAGACATGCGTCAGCCGCCGCCGCAACGTATGCACGGTGAGGGACATTTTTTTGAATCCGTCATGGCCGGCAGCGCAGCGCGCCCCGGTCATCTGGTGGAAATCGTTACGGTTGGCTAGAGCAACGTGCGCAAAAGTATGTTCACTTTTGCGCGGAAAGTTGCGACCAACCAAAGGGATAGAGCGGCGCGCCGATTCCGTTTTGAAGGCGCGGCGCTCTAGGGGCCGCGGGGGCGGTCGAGCTTGGCTTCGATGCGATCCAGCGTCTGCTTCATGGTGCCGATCTGCTCTTCCAGCACCGCCACGCGCGCGATTGCCGCCTGATCGGAGGCAAGCGTGCGTTCCAAATTGGCGATGCGTTCGGCGGCGGAACCGGCCCAGAACAGCGCGCCCGCCGTCTGCAACAAAAAAGCCGCCACTAGGGCGGCCGGCCAGCGCTTTTCGGGCGCGGGGATCAGTGCGTCGGAAAGGGTCATGCCATCCGATCTCCCTCCGCCACCGGCGAATAGCCGGCGCAGGCGCGCTTTTCGTTGAGGGTAAGGAACGAGGCGGCATCGATACCCGCCCACAGCGCCTCGCGTTCCGAAACCAGAGCATCGACCCGGTCGGTGTCGTAAAAAATGCGCACATTCTCGCCGAAGCGCGGGGCCAGCCACATCGTCAGGCTGTCGGCGGTGCGCGACACCAGCGGCAGCACGGTTTGCCGCCAGAATGCCAGATTGGCCTCGCGGTAATTCGAATAGGTGTTGTCGCCGGGAATGCCCAAAAGCATGCTTGGGATGCCGAAGGCGAGCGCGATCTCGCGCGCGGCGGCGTCGCGGATGCCGGAAAAATCCATCTCCGAGGGCGCAAAACTCATGGATCGCCAATCGAGGCCGCCTTCCAACACCATCGGCCGGCCGGCATTTTGCGAGCCCTGATAGGTATCTTCGAGTTCGCGCTTCAGCCGCTGGAACTGATCGTCGGTCAGGTTCGACGCGCCGTCGGGGCCTTGGTAGATCAGCGCGCCGGAAGGGCGCGCGGCATTATCCAAAAGCGACTTGGTCCACCCGGCGCCGGCATTATGCACCTCCACCGCCGCCGCCGCCGCCGCCGACGGCGACAGGCCGTACTGATCGTCGAGCGGATGAAACAGCTTGCCGTGCAGCACCGGCAGAAAGCCGCAAGTAAGTTCGCGCGCGATACGCATCGTGCGCCCGTCCACCGTATAGTCGTAGGCGATCGGCCAGCCGCGGCTGTCGGCCACCACCTTCATGCGGTCGGGCCGAAGCACGTAAAGCTCGCGGATGGCATCGCCGCCGCTTACCGCTTCGAGATAGGCGTTGCCGGCGCTCATCAAAAACGCATACCAGCGGATGAACAGCTCGGTGCCGTCCTCTTGCGGATTGGGGCGGGCCAGCAGCGATTTGAGCGGATGGGTTTCGATTTCGCTATCGCCTTGATAGAGCGTAAACGGCACCGAGGCGGCGGCTTCGGCAATCCGCCGTACGCACGCGTAGACGATGGCGTTCCCCATTACCCCGGCCTTGGCCAGACTGGCGAAATCGCGCCCGCCCCAGCGCGGGTTTCCGTTCAGGGATAGTGCGATCAACGGAGACGTCGATTTTGTTTCCGGAGCGTGAGCGTTAACCGTCCGCCGCCGGTGAAGATAAGCCGATAGCATGGCAAGTCCTTGATTTTGCTTTAGCGGTTGATTAGGGGTATGCAACTTCTGATTAATAACTACGCCGTATAGTGCAACTTGTAGTAAGGTGTGGCCGGGGGGCTACCTTAAGGAGCTGGGAATGCTTGAGGGTCTCTATAAGGTGAAGTTTCGTACCGGCGGCGACGAAGGCAGTTGCGTCTGCCTGTTCAAGAACGGGCGCATCGCCGGCGGCGGCGCGGTGATGTACTATGTCGGCGAATATCATCTTTCCGGCAACACCTTCACCGCCGACATCGTCGCCACGCGCCACGCCAACAAGAAGCAAGCCTCGCCGATCATGGGGCTCGATACCTTCCACATGAAGATCGAAGGCATCCAATCCGGCGGCTATGCCCAGGTCATCGCCAAGATCGTCGAAGTGCCGGACGTGACCATGATGGCCAGTCTGACCCGGCTGTGCGAGATGTGACGTCATAATTTGCGAATACCGGGGATGCCCGGCCGGCGCACCGGAAACAGCGCGGCCAGCGCCCACACCAAGGCATCCATGCGATCCGGGCTGCCGCCCGTACCGTCGTAATTGCACATTTGATCCTCCAGTTCGGGGAACGATCCGACGTGATGCACCCGCCCCTGCTCGTACAGCGCGGCGGCGGGCGTGGCACGCACCTGTTTGCCGCGGCTGGCATGCACCAGCTTCACCGGCGCGTTCGGCAAGGCATCGATCAGCACCTGTTTGACCATCTCGCCGCCCTGGTTGGCCTCGGCGACGATGCCGTCGGCCTGCCAATGCTCGTAAGTTTCGGCCACGCGACCCGCCCAAGCGGCGGGCGAAAGGTTCGCCGCCGAAGCATCGGCCAGCACATAGGCATCGCCGTCTTCGCTCAATCCCGCTGCGACGATGCCGCATTCGTCGCCGGAAATGGAAGCCGGCGGATCGACCGCCACCACGATGCGCGTCAAGTCCGGCGCGGTGCGGCGGCGCGTCTTCTCGATCCAGTCTCGCCGCCACAAACCGGCATCGTTGTCTTCGATCAGTTCGGCATCGAGTTCCTGCCGCCCCAGCCGGGTGCCGTCGTAGCGAAGCTCCAGTCCGGCAAGGAACCCCGGCGCCAGATTGGCGGCGTTGGCGAAGGTGTTGCACCGGGTCGTCGCCACGTCGGCCATCGCCATCAGATCGCGCAAGGGTTTGATGTTGCGCGGCGTGGTGGTCAGGCACATGCGGGGACGGCGGCCCAGACGCAGAGCCATCAATATCATGTCGAGGGCGTTTTGCGGTTCGGACCATTTGCAGAACTCGTCGGCCCAGACGCAGTCGAACTGATGGCCGCGCACCGCATCGGGCTCGTCGGCCGAGAGCACTTCGGCTATCGCACCGTTCGGCCACAGAATGCGCCGGTTCGACGGCTCGTACGCCGCGGCCGGGGATACCGCCAGCAAACCGGATTCGCCTTCCACCATCACGCTGCGGACATCCATATGCGTGGCGCCGACAAGACCGATGCGGCGGAAAGTCCCCCGCCGCACGCCGTCGACGATCCATTCGGCGCCGGCGCGGGTTTTGCCGGCACCGCGCCCGGCCAGGAACAGCCAGATCCGCCAGTCGCCCGGCGGCGGCGATTGCTCGGGCCGCCCCCAGAACCACCAGCCGTTGCAGATAAGTTCGGCATCTTCATTCGTCAGGCTCTTGAGCAGCAGGGCGCGCTCGTTGGGCGGCAAGGAGTTGATCGAGGCGGCGTTCCAATGCCAGGCGGGCTTCGTCATGTTTGGCCGCCACCTTGGTTTCGCGCATCAAGGCGCGCTGTTGTTCCAATTTCGCCAACCGTTCCAGCGTGCGTTCCAGCGAAGCCAGCGTGCGGGCATCGGCGGCGCGTTCGCTTGCCGCCTTGGCACCGGGTATCGACTTGCTCTTTTCCACTTGGGACAATTGCCGCTTCAGTTCGACAAACAATCGTTTCACCATGTCGTCCAGCCACGTTTCGTCGATGTCGTCGGGCGTAATGCCTTCCGCCTCGATCGCGGCATAGGTAACGTCGCCGTGGCAAGGTTTGGCGCTGACGGGCATCGGATCAAAATTTCTGGGATATGGGGTATATGGGAAAACCACCGTGTCGGTTCAAGAGGACCGAGGCGATGATTTTCATTTTTTTCTAAAGTCGCGGCGACGTCCCAAGACACCAAAAATCTTCGGCCGCACGATCGTTAGCGCGAGCTGAGATAGAAAAGTTTCCATACGCACCTGCTTGCCTTTACTACCAATTCTTGCAGCAGCTAAAACCTACGGGCGGCGCTGCGGAACTTTTACGATGGGAACAGCCCTGGTCAGAACCACCGGCCCCGTACACTCGACATCGTCGGCCAGTTCTTGCGGCGTCTTTTTCTTGGTCTTGAGGATGTCCATCACCCGGCGCTGATATTTCTGCAATTCGGGATAATCGAAAACCTCGCAACCAATAATATCGATGGTTTGGCCGGTAGTTTCGCTGATTGAAATAAAGTTCGTGCCATGATCGTTTACAAAAAAACCGATGGTAACATACCCTCTGACCATCGGTGTTATGCGTTCCATCGGCTTAATGTCGAAATAATAGAGATCCTCGTTACCGACATCGAAACCTTCGTTCCTGGCGATGATTTGGGCGATCTTCACGACATCCGAGGTGGGAAAAAACACTGTGGCCTGCTCGGTTGATGGGGAGGCAGGCGACGAGAGGGCAGTGGCGATGCTGCCTGTACCGCCGCCGCCAGCAATAAGGCCGCAGCGATCATTTCAATCTCCTACGGGCCGAAAGAATGGAATCCGAAGTGGCTTTGACGAAATCGGGATTTCCCCCCGGCGCCTCGCCGGGATTGAATCCGCAATCGACCAGCGCTTTGGCAAATGCGACCGGATCGGATTTACCCATGACGTATTTTCCATCTTTTCGAAAATCAGCACAGCACCGGCGGCTTGCCGTGGTTGGGCATGTCGTCGGGCTCGTGATCAGGCAAACCGTATTGGCGGCGCAACACCACCTGTAACGCGCGCAACGCTGGAAAATCGACACGCCGGCATTCGGCATACACATCCCAGATATCGCCGGTCGTGCGGTTTACCGCGTAACGAGCGAGAAGCAAGCTCCCTTGATCCTTATACCACACGCCCCACACGTCAAAGACAAAGTGCCTGTTCTCGTAACCTTTGGGATATGGTTCCAGCGAATAGCCACCATGCCCCTTGACGTGGGCAATCCGATGATCGAACACAAAATGCACAAGATCGTCTGCTTGTTCAATCGTCAACGTATTTGAGAAGCGGGCCGGTGGTTCCCCCCGCTGCCTGGATCGATGCACCCGCCTGCAACAAGACGACCAGAGCCGTTACGAAGATGTGCATATGGGTTCCCTCACCGGATCAATAGCGCGACACGTGTTTATACCGCGAAAGCAGAATACGCACATACTCCGACGGAGGCGTCCCTTGTGCCCAGCCAAGCTTATAGTTGTCGGCTGATATTACCCCGGATCAAGCGCACATAGGCATTTCAGTCACCAAACCTCCAAGGCTCAATAGATGATTGCCTTGTAATCACAATGGACGCGAACTCCCCCTCGATATCTGCCGGCAGCAACCATTGGACAAACACCGTAATTCTACCGATTTTCGTTATGCTTGCCCCTTTGTATCTGTAACGTTGTGCCCTGTGTAATGCAGCTTTCATCCAGCGAGAGCTACTATCCCATTCGGGCAGCATTTTTTTGATGACGGCAATGACAACATCTGCGCTATGTTCCTCGCGAGAATGTTGTCCTGGCGGGGCCTTAAGGAGCGCAAATATCTCAACTGTTTCCAACGTACCATCGGCAGCGCTTTCATGCAGAGTTACCGATCCATCGATTGCATCGCTCAGGCAGACGGTGTCTGTACCGCTGTCGTGCCATTCGCAGGCCGTCAATGGTTCTAATTGCTGCTTGGCCACCTCAATCGAACGGTGAAATGCATCGGGGGACTGCGCAAGTCCCGGTAAGGTCCCGACAATAAAAAACAAAAATAACAAGCTTATCAGGATAAAAGCTCGCCAGTTCCCCATCGGGGCACCCTCCGTATTTTTAGGTATCCTAGTGGAGCGAATTTGACGTTTGAATCCCGCCAGCCGCATACTCGTATTCAAACGTCAAATTCAAAAGCTCCACTAGAAACATAAAGTTGCTAGTGGTCCTTTTGATTCCGACATTTGCTTGGCTGTTGCTACAACTGGGATGCAAATGTCGGAATCGGACCACTAGAGTATTTCATCTTTTCCATGGAAACGATGAAACACTCTATTATTGGCCAAGAAGTGCATAAAATAGATTTTTTGTACGTTCATACGTCATATAAGGCTGGCGGCGATGCCGATTTCCCTTATTCGGGCCTTGCGGCAAGGATGCCCATGTTTGGGAAGCACCGTCGAGCGCGCCATCAAAGTCCCCAAGCAGCAGATGCTTCATTGCCCCGTTCATTATCAACTGCTGCACGGCAATGAGATCCTGCGTATGCGGCGAAAAGTCGGTTACCCCCAGCATATTCCGACCATAAAATTCGTAACTCGCCTTCGTAACTTGGTATCGTCCGGAGGGCGTATGCCCACCGCTTCCCGGGAACTGTGAATAACCGCTGAACGTGGCACCTCCATAAAGCGTATTGTATCCTCCGCCTTCTGCTTCGGCGATAGTTCCCAGCATCGCCCTAACATAAGGGTTCTTCAGGAGAGCCTCGGCCCGCATCGATCTAACGTCTTGAGCACTAGGTGACATACTCATAAATAG
>DBTZ01000002.1:37816-64036 GCA_002307315.1 Alphaproteobacteria bacterium UBA1303 | reverse complement strand
TGTCCCGACGCGACGCTCTTCCTATCTCACCGGTGCCGCCGCCCGCGTCGGCGCCCAGCACAGTCAGGATTATGCCTCGTGGTACGCCCATATCCCCGGCCTGAAGGTGGTGTCGCCCTATTTTGCCGCCGATGCCAAGGCGCTTTTGAAGGCGGCGATCCGCGATCCCAATCCGGTGATCTTCCTCGAAAACGAAATCGTCTATGGCCGTTCTTTCGAGGTGCCCAAGCTGGACGATTATGTGTTGCCCATCGGCAAGGCGCGAGTGTTCAAAGCGGGCAAGGACGTGACCCTGGTTTCGCATTCCATCGGCGTCGGCTTCATCATCGAAGCTGCCGAGGCGTTGGCGAAAATCGGCATCGACGCCGAGCTGATCGATTTGCGTTCCATCCGCCCGCTCGACATCGACACCATTGTCGCCAGCGTTAAGAAAACCAACCGACTGGTCACCGTCGAACAGGGCTTCCCGGTTTGCTCCATCGGTTCCGAGATCGCCGCCCAGGTGACGGAAAAAGCGTTCGATTACCTCGATGCGCCGCCCCATAAGGTCACCGGCAAGGACGTACCGATGCCCTATGCCGCCAATCTGGAAAAGCTTGCTTTGCCGACGGTCGACGATATCGTCGCCGCCGCCAAATCCGTTCTGTACCGGGATTGATACCCATGGCCACGCACATTCTCATGCCCGCGCTTTCTCCCACCATGGAGGAAGGCAAACTCGCCAAATGGCTGGTGAAAGAAGGCGACACGGTGAAATCCGGCGACGTGATCGCCGAAATTGAAACCGATAAGGCGACGATGGAATTCGAGGCCGTCGACGAAGGCAAGATCGGCAAACTGCTGGTCGCGGCCGGAACCGAAGGCGTCAAAGTCAATGCGCCGATCGCGGTGCTCTTGGCCGAGGGCGATGATTCCGCCGCCGTGCCCGACATCGCCTCCGCCATGCAGTCGATCCGGCAGGCGGTGACGGCGGAGGTTGCGCCAGTTGCGGCGGCGCCCGCCGCGCCGAAAGCCGCCGTACCGACGCCCGTTGTCGGTACGCGGGTCTTTGCCTCACCGCTCGCCAAGCGCATTGCGGCGCAAAAGGGCGTCGATTTGAATTCGCTTTCCGGCTCCGGTCCGCACGGGCGCATCGTCAAGGCGGATGTCGAGGCCGCAAAACCGGAAGCCAAACCGGCAGCGGTTTTGCCGCCCGCGACGGCACCGGTTGCCGGATTGTCGCCGATTCCCGACGCCAAGCTGTTTTACAAGCCTGAGGATTACGTCGAATTCCCCAACGACATGACGCGGCGCTCCATCGCCAAACGTCTGGCGGCGGCAGCCGGATTGATCCCGCACATCGCCCTGACGGTCGATTGCGAACTTGACGAGCTCTTGGCCGCGCGCGCCAGCCTCAATGCGTCCGCCCCCAAAGGCGACAAGGCGTATAAGCTGTCGGTCAACGATTTTGTCATCAAGGCGGCGGCGCAAGCGCTGATGGCGGTGCCCGAAGTCAACGCCAGTTGGACCGATGCGGCGATTTTGCGCCACAAGCATGCCGATGTCGGCGTGGCGGTGTCGGTCGATTACGGTCTGGTCACGCCTATCGTCGCCCATGCCGAGGAAAAGGGCCTTGCGACGATCTCGAACGAGGTGAAAGCCCTGGTCGCCCGCGCCAAGGATAAGCGGTTGAAACCCAGCGAATACGAAGGCGGCAGTTTTTCGGTGTCGAACCTCGGTATGTTCGGCACCAAGCAGTTTTCCGCCATCATCAATCCGCCGCAAGGGGCGATCCTGGCGGTGGGCGCGGGAAGCCTGCGCGCCGTGGTGAAGGATGGCAAACTCGCCATTGCCACGGTGATGACGGTGACGCTGTCGCTCGACCATCGCATCGCCGACGGCGCCGTGGGGGCGCGCTTCCTGCAGGCGTTCAAGCAGTACATCGAACAGCCGGCAGCGATGCTGCTGTAGAACGGAGAAACATATGGCCGAAACCTTCGATGTGATCGTAGTCGGCGGCGGGCCCGGCGGTTATGTCTGCGCCATTCGCGCCGCGCAACTGGGCCTCAAGACCGCGGTGGTCGAACGCGACAGATTGGGCGGCGTCTGCCTCAACTGGGGCTGCATTCCCACCAAGGCGTTGCTCCGCTCGGCGGAAGTCTGGCACCTGATGCATCGCGCCGAGGAGTTCGGTTTCTCCGTCGCCGATGCCAAATTCGACCTCGCCAAGGTGGTGGCGCGCTCGCGCAAAGTCGCACAGAAGCTTTCGACCGGCGTCGGCTTTCTGATGAAGAAGAACAAGATCGCGGTGATCAGCGGCACCGGCAAGCTGAGCGCCAAGAACAAGATCGCGGTGACGGCAGCCGACGGCAATACGACGGAATACGAAGCGAATAATATCGTTCTTGCCACCGGCTCGCGCCCAAGGGTGTTCCCCGGCATCGAACCCGACGGCCGCTTGATCTGGACCGCGCGCGAGGCGATGACGCCGGACGTGTTTCCCGACCGGCTTCTGGTGGTCGGGTCCGGCGCTATCGGCATCGAGTTCGCCAGCTTTTATCGCGCGCTGGGCGCCGAGGTGACGGTGGTCGAAGTGCTCGACCGCATTCTGCCGGTCGAGGACGAGGAAATCTCAAGCCTTGCCCACAAGGCATTCGTCAAACAGGGCATGAAGATCATGCCGGGAACGACGGTTACCGCTTTCGAAAAGTTCGAGAGCGGCGTTACCGCTACCTTGAAGGCCAAAGACGGCAAGGAAGACAAGATCACGGTGGACCGCGTCATCATGGCGGTGGGCATCGTCGGCAATGTCGAAAACCTTGGCTTGGAAGCGCTCGGCGTAAAGGTCGACCGCAGCCATATCGTGGTGGACGAATTCGGCGAGACCAATGTACCGGGACTGTACGCCATCGGCGATCTGACCGATCCGCCCTGGCTGGCGCACAAGGCCGAACACGAGGGCGTGGTCGTGGCCGAAAAGATCAAGGGTTTAAATCCTCATCCGGTGGATCACGGCAAAATTCCCGGCTGCACCTATTGCACGCCGCAGATCGCTTCCATCGGCCTGTCCGAGGCCAAAGCCAAGGCGACGGGCCGCAAGATCAAGGTCGGCACGTTCCCGTTCGTCGGCAACGGCAAGGCGATTGCTCTGGGCGAACCGGACGGTCTGATCAAGACGGTATTCGATGCGACGACCGGCGAGCTTTTGGGCGCGCATATGATCGGCGCGGAGGTGACCGAATTGATCCAGGGCTTTGCCATCGCCATGAGCGGCGAATTAACCGAGGCGGAGATCGGCCACGCCGTATTTCCCCATCCCACGCTTTCGGAGATGATGCACGAAGCGACGCTCGCCGCCGACGGCCGAGCGCTGAACATATGAAGCGGAGAGGACGATGCTCACCTATTTCTTTGCCGCGGCCATATTGACCGCGGGTGTCGCGCCGGCCGCATCGGTCGACGATATTATCGCCGCCGATCGTGGTCCCATTGCCGTGCATGCCTTCCATCATGCCGCGCTGACGCTGAAATGGAACGGCAAGCTGGTGCTGGTCGATCCGGCGTCCGGCGTGGGGTCGCCGGCAAACGAAAATCCGGTCAAGCTGTTTGCCGGATTGAAGCCGGATCTCATTCTGATCACCCACGGTCATTTCGATCATTTCAATGTCGACGTACTGGCGGCGGTGGCCGGTGCGAACGCGACGATCCTGGCACCATCGCAGGTGTTCGACGGCATGCCGCCTGCGTTGAAGGCCAAGACCAAGGTTATGCACAACGGCGACAAGACGATGGCTGCCGGTCTGCCGGTCGAAGCGGTACCGGCCTACAACGTGACCAAGGAGCGCATGCAATTCCATCCCAAGGGAGCAGGCAACGGCTATGTGCTCGATCTCGGGGGCAAGCGCATCTATATCGCCGGCGATACCGAAGAAACGCCCGAGATCGCCCATCTTGCGAACATCGACGCGGCCTTCATTCCGATGAACTTGCCATATACGCAAACGGTGCAGGAAGCCGCCAAATGGGTGAAGGATTTTATGCCGAAGCGGGTCTATCCCTATCACTTCCGCGGCACCGACGGATCGTCGGCCGATCTTTCCGCATTCGCTGCCGCCGTCGGCAAGGCGAGCAAGGTGAAAGTGCTGAAGTGGTACGGCCCTTAAATCCGGTGCCTGTGAAAAAGTCCCTCGCTACGCTCGGTGTACTTTTTCACGGACGACTATTCCTCCCCCACCGGCGCGATGTGGCAGTTCGGGCCCCCGTTCTTCTCGAAATAGCGCTGGTGGTATTCCTCGGCGCGCCAGAAATGTGACGCTGGCGCCACCTCGGTGACGATCGGCCGCTTGAACCTGCCGGCGGCGGTCAGCGCGGCGATCTTCTCGCGGGCGATGCGTTCCTGCTCCGAAGAATGGAAGAAGATCGCGGAACGATATTGGGTGCCTTCGTCCGGCCCCTGGCGGTTCGGCGTGGTCGGATTGTGATTGGCGAAGAATACGTCCACCAGATGCGCGTAATCGGTCTTGGTCGGGTCGTAGACCACTTCAACTGCCTCGGCATGGCCGGTGCGGTCGGTACAAACCTCCTCATAGGTCGGTTCGCCGATATGTCCGCCCTCGTAGCCGCAGGCCGCATCCACCACCCCCGGCACCTGGCGGTAAAAAGCTTCTACGCCCCAAAAACACCCCGCAGCGAATGTGGCTTTTTCCATAATCTGCAATTCCCGATGCGGCGCATGAAGTGGACGCATTAATTTGCGGTAGGTAAAGCTAAAAGTTTTTGACCGCTGCACTTGGTTGCAATATGGCAGGGCACATGTTGGACGCGCTGATCCAGGTGGGTTTCGATCCGGTGCTTAAGCCTTTGGCTGATAAGCTGGGCTGGAAGGGGGCACCGACTGCCGGCATAGGGTTCGTATTGGCGCTCGCCGGATTGCCGTTGGCCGCCAGGGGGTATCTTCTCGCCGGGATCGCGGTTTTGATCGTCAGCCGGGCGGTGTTCGCTTTTGCCGCCGCCTCCGCCCGCGCCGCCGAAGCCAAGGGCGATTTGGTGCTGGCCGACATTCTCGGTGCGGTGTCTCTGGCCGGCTATCCGTTCGCCTTAGCCCTGGCCCAACCGGCACATGCTCCGGCCTGCGCTTTTCTAGTGTTTGGCCTGACCGCCGTAGTTGCCGCCGCTTTCGCTTATCCGAAAGACGGCCGGGCGTATTTTTCGGTCGGCGGGGCGGATATTGTCCTCGTGCTGGTACTGGGTGCGCTGCTGCCCGATTGGTTAGGGCCGATCGCCTATGCCGTTGGGTTGCTCTGTTTGGTGGCCGCTGGCGTCCGTATCGATGCCGGACGGAAATGACGCGCTGAAGTAGTAGTGTCCGGTGCAGACTTCGCCGCAGTCTGCGGCGTATTGCTGCGGCATCCGGCTTGCACCGACGGAAATAGCGGCTGTTTGATGTTTCGTTTCGGGACGCGGGGGTGGCGGCTCTTTTTCGCCGCGGCGCGGGCCGGACAGACGGATATCGAGCCCGTCGCCGTGAAAGTGCGGTTTTTTTCCCGTGGGCAGTTTGGAGCAAGCCAAACCGATGTCGTACTGGTTCATATTCTTCGGATGCGTCCTGTTTGCCGCCGGCAGTTACGGTTTGGTGCGCGGCTTGGCAAGCATCGCGCGGACGCTGGGTTTGCCGCAGTTGACCATCGGTCTTTTGGTGGTTGCCGCGGCGTCGGCGTCGCCCGAGTTGTTTGTCGTCCTCGGCGGTATTCGCCGCTCGCCCGATCTGGCTGTCGGCGGTATCGTCGGCGGCGTGATCCTGACGCTGACCTTCATGATCGGCTTTGGGGCATTGATCCGTCCGCTGGCTTCTCCGCCCAAGGTCGTGTTCCGCGATTGCGGCGCGCTGCTTTTGGTGTGCGCGGTCTATCTCGTTTTCGCCTTAAACGGCACAATCGGGCCGGTGGAGGGCGGTTTTCTGCTGGCGCTGTTCGTCGGTTATTTTGCGCTTGCCGTCTATACGGATTGGCGGCGCGTCTCGGCGCATTCGGTGGCGCGCGAGCGTGCCGAGATGCTGGAAAACAGCAATCTCGGCCTGTTCGGCGGTCTCTTCGTCGCCGCCTTTGGG
The DNA here is from genome assembly GCA_002307315.1 of Alphaproteobacteria bacterium UBA1303. Taxonomy (GTDB): domain Bacteria; phylum Pseudomonadota; class Alphaproteobacteria; order Micropepsales; family Micropepsaceae; genus Rhizomicrobium. The sequence goes on along the minus strand of DBTZ01000002.1, from coordinate 57,951 downwards.
GTGGTGGCTGTGATGTTGGGGGCGCATTTCGTACTGACCGGTGGCACGTTGCTGGCGCGCGAACAGGGTGTCCCGGAATATGCCGTCGGGTTGACGGTGGTGGCGTTGGCGGTATCGCTGCCCGAATTCCTCGTCATTCTGCACGGTGCTTTGCGCGGTCCGGGGACCGTTGCACTCGGTCAGGCGGTGGTTTCCAATATTTTCAACCTGACTTTGGTACTCGGCGTGGCGGCGTTGTTTTCTCCCATTCGTATCGGGGCGGAATTCGTCGCCGCCGATAACATCGTGACGCTTGGCATATGTGCCGCAGTGCCGCCGTTGGTGGCGATGCGTTGGCGGTTGTCGCGGCCGCGCGGGTTTTTCCTCATCCTGGTCTATGGGATTTACTTGAGCCTTCTAGCCGCAAGAGTCGGTTTTTGGTCGCTTCCGCCGGTCAAGTTCTGGTAGGAATGCCGTATGCAGGAATTTCAACTGAACGAACAACTGGCCGTCGATACGGTTTTTATCGCAGATTGGCGGCTTTCGCGCGTCTTGTTGATGAACGATGCGCGGTTCATCTGGCTCATTCTGGTGCCGCGGCGGCCGCAGGTGCTTGAAATCTTCGATTTGGCCGAGGCCGACCGTCAGGAATTGACGCGCGAGTACAGCCGCGCCGGGGAACGGTTGAAGGCGATCACGGGCTGCGACAAGATCAACATATGCGCCATCGGCAACATGGTGCCCCAGTTGCACGTACATGTCATCGCCCGCCGGGTCGATGACGATGTCTGGCCTTCGCCGGTTTGGAGCCGGGGGTACGCGGTGCCCTATAAGCCGAAGGCGTTGCCGGCGCTGGTCGAGAAGCTCGTTAACGGCTTGTAAACCATAGTTGCGCCAGTTTGCCGACCGGGAGAACCCGAATGTCGGCAGAAGCCGTAAGCAATCTAAACCACGCCGCCGTGGTCGCCGCCTTGCAGAAGGCGAGCGTCGCCACCGGGTCGGATTTTTCCTATCTGCTCAAAACCGCCACCCGTGAATCCGGTCTCAATGCCGGAGCGAAATCCGCCAGCTCCAGCGCATCCGGCCTGTTCCAGTTCGTCGAACAGACGTGGCTCGGCCTGGTCAAGGAATACGGACCGCGCCACGGGCTCGGTTCATATGCCGCGGCGATCAGCAAGGGGGCCGACGGCCGCTACCGCGCCGACGGCGCCGACCGCCAGGCGATCCTGTCCTTACGCAACGATGCGCAGGTTTCGGCGCTGATGGCGGGCGAATACGTCAGCCAGTGCAAGACCCGGATGGAGGGAACGCTCGGTCGCTCCGTCGGCGGCGGGGAATTGTACGCGGCGCATTTTCTCGGTGCGGATTCGGCCTGCCGGCTGATCCGCCTATGCGAGACGTCGCCGGACGCTTCGGCGGCGGCGGTGTTTCCCCAGGCGGCCGGTGCCAACCGCAGCGTCTTCTTTCACTCCGACGGCTCCGCCAAGACGGTACGCGAGGTCTACGATTGGGCGGCACAGCAGCCGTCAACAAATTATGTCGCGGCGGCACCGGCTCCGTCGTCGCACATCGAATTGGTCTCGGCATTGGCCGGGTTCGAGAATTCCCTGCTTGCCAGCGCACTCTTATCGGAACCGTCTTCCGCCGATTTTTTCGGCGGCAGCACCTCCGGCGCTGCAAGTGCCGGAAGCCGGCCGTTCAGACTTTCCGCCATGCTGCTGGACTACGTGGCCGCGGCGCAGAGCGGGGCGACGAAAAAAGCCGACCCCTAATAATACCCTCTCATACCAAGCTGCATGGGAAAGTACCCATGCAGCTCTATGGCGTTCAAACGCCACGCGGGCTTCGCGCCACATGGCGCGGCGGCCAGTCGGACCTGCATAGGTTACGACCCATGCAGGTCCGTATCACTTCGCGGCGGCGTTGCGTTCGGTCGCGGCATGTACTTTCCGCTCAAGTTCCTCGGTCAACTCGAGGGCGGTGCGGTCGGACATGCTTTTGATTTTCTCGCGGAATATGACGCGGATGGCTTCGACGTGGGCCAAGGCCAGCGCGCCGTTGATCGCTTCCGGCTTTTCCGTCGTTTCGATCAATTGGCAGAGCGAGGCGGCGATGCGGGCGACCAGCGGATATTCGAAGGTCGCCGCCTGACCTTTGAGGTCGTGGCTGGCGCGGAACAACCGGCCCACCGCGTTGCCGTCGCCCTCGCTGAGGAATTTCCCGCAGGATGCGGTGAGCAAGGCAATATCTTCGGCAATCCAGTCGGGAAATTCGGCTTTTATCTCTTCGATCGCCGCTTCGGCGCGTTTTATCGCCGCGAAGTCTATGCTGTGACTGTCGCCGCCGAGCTTGGCTTTGAGGATGTTCGGCGGCATGAAGAGTTCGATCGGCTGTTGCTTGCTCATGGTCCGTGACTACCGGTCTTGCCGCTGCCGACCGGCCTGATGCCGTCGACGTCTATCGCATCCGGGGCGGCGCGACGTTCCGGCCCCTTATAGGACATATCGTTACGGCGGCGGCGGCACGGCCCAAAGTAGGTTTTGGTACGGACAAACGGTCTGGGGTTTTCGATCACCGAGGTGATCTTCGCCATCAACGCCTTAACGGTGACCGGCTTGGCGAGAAACTCGTTGGCGCCGGCGTCGCGCGCCAGTCGTACATGGTCGATATGGGTGTAGCCGGTCAGCATGATGACGGGCAGAAACGGATTGGGCGAATCCGGCGCGTTTCTGATCTTGCGGACGAAGTCGAGTCCGGTCATGCCGGCCATTTGCCAATCGACGATCACGATGTCGATACCGATCTTCTTGAGCGATTGCCAAGCCGCTTCACCGCTTTCGGCTTCGTATACGCTTGTAGTCCCGAATGCCTTCATGATCGTCGAAATCAGCTTGCGCATGTGCTGATTGTCGTCGGCGACAAGAAGTTTCAGTTTGTCGAACCTATACCCATTCATATTCGATCGGCTGCCCCAGGCAATTACCCGTCAGAGGCTACCAGCCTATTCATATTTGATTAATGTCGGGTGAAGCTCTCTTCGGACGAATGAACAACAAAAATTCAATCTGGCCTAATCGAGAAATTGTTCGGTAAGAATTCGTTCATCAAGATTTCGGCCGGCATCGAACATCATGATCATGCCGATCGAGCGGTCCTCGGCGACGTCGACGCTCCGGACCTCGCGTACTTCGAGACCGTCGGCTACCGCGCTGACCGGCCTTTTTTCCGTTTCCAGCATCTCGAAACGCACCACCGAACGGCGCGGCAGCAAAGCTCCGCGCCAGCGCCGCGGCCGGAAGGCACTGATCGGAGTCAACGCCAAAAGCGCGGAATCGATCGGCAGGATCGGTCCGTGCGCCGAAAGATTGTAGGCGGTGCTGCCGGCGGGGGTGGACACCAATGCACCATCGCAAATCAGTTCGGCGATGCGCACCTTGCCGTCGACCAGGATGCGCAGTTTGGTGGCTTGCCGGGTCTGCCGGAGTAGCGACACCTCGTTGAAGGCGAGCGCCTCGACGCCATGATCCCGTGTTGCGGCATGCATTCGCAGGGGGTGGACCTCGGCCTTCTCGGCGGACCGAAGTCTTTCCTTAAGGTCTTCCTCGCGGAACTCGTTCATCAAAAAGCCGACCGAACCGAGGTTCATGCCGTAAATCGGCGTGCCGCGGGCGAGAAAGGCGTGCAACGTTTGCAGCATGAAGCCGTCGCCGCCTAGCGCCACCACGATATCGGCTTCCGCCGGATCGCTGTCGCCGTAGCGCCGGCGAAGAGCTTCCAAGGCCGCTTGGCCTTCGGGGGTCGCGATGGCAACGAAATGCAGCTTGGGGGCCACTGGCTTCTCCGGCAAACGGAACCGCGCCTAGATTAGCAGGCAAGAGGTGCGGTTACAGCCCCGATCCGCCCTGAATTTGCTGCAGGGCAGAGGTTTTTGTCGTCGTTTCGAACGTCTGTTCCACCCAGGCCATATCGGCGTCGGATATGAACGGGCGCATGGCGCGTGCTTTGCGAGACAGATTGAAGACAGTGGAAAACACGCAGCGGTCGATGCCGATCGCTCGACACGCCAGGGCCACGGAACGGGGGCCGCGTTCGTATAGAATTTGTCTGGTCTCGCTTAAGGGGGTGTCGAGCAATCGCGCCAGCCCGAGTTCGAACAGGTCGATATTGCCCTGTTGGAGCACGCGGATCAGAAACCCGGCCCTGAGTTGCCCAGCAAGATAGAGTTTTTCGATCAGCTTGCGAATGCCGGTCGCAGGCTCTTCCTTGGCAGGAGGCGGGGGCGCTGCGTTGATCGTCTCCACGGCACCGGACAATGCAGCTTCGAGTTTCCCCGGGTCGATGGTGAATTTCTGGATGATGAAGGTTTTCAGGGTCTCGGAAACAAACGCGCACAGCTTTGCCGCGACGTCCTGCGGCAGGTCGCGGCGGTCCGCCAAAGGTTTCTGCAGTTCTTCTATCCGTCGCGACGTTTCCGCCAGTTTGGCAAAGGTCTCGGCGGAAATGTGGGCGGTGGCGTTGCGTATCAGCGCCATCAGCACGCTAGAGTTTTCGCCGGACGCCAACGCGTCGGAGATCTTTTCGCCGATGTTGGGACGCGAAGCGATTGTTGCCCGATGCTCGGTATCGGAATCGACGATCAGCCGCAGAAGGTCGCGCTCGGTGAGCAGCGGGCTGCGCAGGAGAATAGGGCGGGCGACCTCGATACGGTCGTCGGCGAGAAGTAGGATCATGTCGTGCGGCGCAGAGGCATCGTCTGCCAGCCGTTCGGCCAGCGCAATGCGGATCGACATTTCGACATCCTTGGTCAGCCGGCGCAGGATGTCATTGGTCAGGTCGCGCTCGCGCGCATTCATATGAATGTCTTGAACGCGGTAGAGCGAGGCGACGGCGAGATAAATCTCTTCGCGGGTGGCGTCTTTGGGGCTGGAGACGAGGGTCGCCAGCCGATTCATGTCACTCATGTCCTGTGCCGTAAGCCCCACAGGTTATCCCCTTTTTCGTCCCAAAAGGCGTTTGGCGCAGTTGCACCACGTGTTCATATCTAACAAATCGACGTTAACAGCGTATTAAACATACTTCCCGGATTGATAATGTTGGCGAAAGAGCCGGTTTGTCCGGGTAATAATATGTCCGTTCGGTTGGTTGATGGTCGTGGAATGCAACTACAAGTCTGTTGCAAGGTGTATACAATTATTGAATTCTAACGAAAATCCGGTGTTGTAAAGCGCGTTGGCGGACCCGACTTCGGGGTGGCGGGTACGCTGGGAGTGCGACATCCCCTTTAAAAAACGGTCTTTATGCGGTGCGGCGATCGCGTTCGCCGCCGAGGGGTTTTTTTGCGCGCAAAAGCAGTGTGGGGGGTGTCCGATTTAACTCATTCGGCCGGATTATTCCGTCCCGAACGCGAGTTGTATTTCTCGCCGGACCCCGCGCTGTCATCGGAAGCAGATCTCGATTTGTATATAGCGAGACGGTTTCTTCCCTGGCGGCATGACGGGCGGCGGTTGCTGATAGCCGTTTCCTATATCACTCCGGCCACTGTGGCGTGGTTGCGTGCGCGCTACGGTAGGGTTCGTGTCGTGCCGATCGGCACGGCCGAACTGAACGGGGCGATCGCTCGTCGCTTTCGCTTGGGGCTTTCCCGACGGGCGGTGTACGCGCTCGACAAAAGCAAGCCGGAGCTTTCCGCCCGCCGGGTCTTCAGCCGATCGCAGGCGACGATTGCGTTTTGTTTGGCGCTGGCGGCGGCGGCGGCGCTAACGATCGCCCCCGTAACGGCAATAATGCTTTTGATCGTCGTTGCGGCGGCGGGGTTCGTCTTGAGTATCGCTATGCGTTGCACACTGGTCGTGTGCGATCCGCCGCGGCGCCGGCCACCGCCGGCGCTCGGCGATGCCGATCTGCCGGTTTATACCGTTTTGATTCCACTCTATCGCGAAGGCGAAATATTGCCTCAGCTCGTCGAGGCTTTGTCGGCGTTCGATTATCCGCGCGACAAGCTGGACGTTAAGCTGATCGTCGAAGAAGACGATGGCGAGACCCGCAGCGCCGCCGAGCGGCTTTCGCGGGGACGGTTCGAAATCGTAGTGGTGCCGCGCAGTTTGCCGCGGACGAAACCGAAAGCGTTGAATTTCGCATTGCCGTTTGCGCGCGGCGAATTGTTGGCGATCTACGATGCCGAAGACAGGCCGGAAGCCGATCAACTGCGTAAGGCCGCCGCCGCATTCCGTACGGCTTCCGCCGAAACCGTCTGTCTGCAAGCGCGCCTGACCATCGACAATGCAGACGAATGCTGGCTCTCGTCGCTGTTTGCGGTCGATTACGACATATGGTTTCGTTCCTTGCTGCCCGGTTTGAATTGCCTCGGTTTGCCGATGCCGTTGGGAGGCACCTCGAACCACTTTCGTACCGATGCGCTGCGCCGGGCGATGGGCTGGGATGCGTTCAATGTCACCGAAGACGCCGATCTCGGCATCCGATTGGCCCGTCTCGGCGGGCGCGTGGCGATGCTCGACTCGACGACCTTCGAGGCCGCTCCGGCGCGGTTCGTTCCGTGGTTCAAACAACGTACCCGTTGGCTCAAGGGTTATATGCAAACCAGTCTGGTGCATTTGCGCGATCCCGCCGGTTTGTCCGCCGCGATGGGGCTGCGCGGATCGGCGGCGGTTTTTTTCTTTTTCGGCGGTACGATTTGGTCGGCGCTGGTCAACCCGCTGCTGTGGCTGATTTTCGTGTTTTTCGCCTTGGACAGGCCGGTGCCGGTTGCCGGTCCCGTAAATACAATCGCCATCGTATCCGGTCTCGGACTGACGGTTGCCAACTTGGCGCTTGCCGGTATGGCCGCGGTTTCCCGGCGGGAACGAAAAAACCTTCGCCTTGCGTTCGATAGCCTGGGCTATGTTCTGTATTGGATGCTGATTTCTGCGGCCGCTTGGCGCAGTGTGTGGCAACTGATATTCAGGCCGCATTTCTGGGAGAAGACGCCGCACGGACGCAAGGTATGACGAGATGCGTTCCGCCGTCACGCTGACATTCGCAATTCTCTGGTTTGCGGTTCCGACGGCGGCGGCGGCCTGGACGCTCGATACCGGCGAGGTTCGGGTTTTCTCCGATGTCGTCGCTAGCCGGTCCGGCCGCCAATTCGGGCGGGACGGGATGCTCGATTTTTCCAAATTATTCGTCAAAGCGGACGGCGAATACGGTTTTTTGAATTCCGTCACGTTGTTTGCAACACAGGAGTATTCCCGGGCGCAATGGACGGCGGACGGCCGGCGAACTGTCGCGAACGGTGCAACTTTCGAAGCCGGCGGCAGACTTCGTCTACACAACGGCCGGAACGACGGAACCGGCGTTGTTTCCCTGCAGATTTCCGTAGCTACCGTCGGTGCGCTCGGCATGCCTGTCGGCGGCAGTGCCGAGAGTAAACGCGCCGAAACGCGGCTGCTTTACGGTTACGGTTTTCCCGTTTTCGGTTGCGACGGTTTTGTCGACATCGAGGTCGGTAGTCGTTGGATCGATCGCGTTAAGCCGGGCGAATTTGTCGCCGATGCCGCCGTCGGCCTCTGGGTGCAGCGCGGAATTCTGATCATGGCGCAAAATTACAACGTATATCGCGAAGAAGGCTTTGGCTATCGCATGCACAAAATAGAGTTGTCTGCGGTCGGCCGGGTGTCCGACACGCTGTCGTTGCGGGTCGGTTATATTTTTACCCCCGCCGGCGATAAGGCGCCGAAGGAACAGGGATATGGCGTCTCCCTTTGGTATAATCCGTAACGTTGCGGCATACATAAATCGTATTTTCGGCATTTGTGTCCGATTTTTATCTGGTTTTTCATGTCGGTTTGCGCAATCACAAAAGTGTTTCGGCGCGGCGGAGCGGATGATGAAAAAACTGACGATCGGGATTCTTCTGGCAGTTGCGGAGTTGTTGGCCGGCTGCAATACCGACGCTCCGGAGCCGCAGCGTACGCCGCCGCCGCCGATGCCGGCCGTGCCGTTGTCCACCCTCAACGTGACGCTGAAGGTTCCTGCCGCCGACATCGCCCGTCTGTTGAATGCCAAGACCGCAAATCCCATCGCCGACATCAAGGATCAAAAGGTCAAATGCGGTATCGGCGATTGCCGTTGGACGCTGCTAGCGACACGTAAGGGGCCGATTGCGGTGACGGCGCGGAACAATGCGTTGCAGGTGGCGGTGCCGTTTTCCATGCAGTCGCAGATTTCGCTGCCGGGCATGCTGTCGATGGTCGGCGCCCGCGCCAACCTCGATGGTACGGTTCAGACATCGACGGCAATCGGCGTCGGCAGTGGATGGCGGCTGACCCCGGCGACGGCCGGCAGGGTGCAGATGCAGAACAGCCGGGTGAAGTTGGGGCCGATGGAGGTCGATCTCGCCGATTTGTGGAACCTCAACGCCGATCTTCTGTCGCGCCCGCTGTTTCGGATGATGGACGGACAAATCGCCGCCGGGGTGCCGATCAAGCCGCAACTGGAGAAAATCTGGTCCCGCGCCTTTGCGCCGATTCAAATCGGAAAAAGCCCGGCGTCCTGGGTTCTGCTGCAACCCGAGCGCATCCGCATCGGCTCCCCGACGACGGATAACGATGCGCTGGTGCTGTCGCTCGGCGTCGACGTGCGGGCGATGATCGCCACGCAAGAGACGCCGCCCGAAACCGCCGTCAGACCGCTGCCCGATCCGGTGCCGGTCAGAGGGCAGGCCAATCATTTCTCGATCGCCATGCCGGTTCTGCTGTCCTACGACACGTCGGCGAAGTTGGCATTGCAGGCGTTGCGACAAAAGCCGTTGCGCGTCGGCAGTCATACCATCCGAATCGAGTTTTTAAGCATTCTGCCGTCGGGCGAGGACGTGGTGGTGTTCACCAAGTTCTGCATCGACCAGAATTGGGATCCCGCCGACGTTTTGTCGGGGTGCGGCAGCGGCTATTTGCGCGGCATCCCGAAGTACGATGCCAAGAGCCAGTCGATCGTCATCGGCAACCTGCATTACGACGTGCTGACCGAGAATTTCATGCTGCATGTGATGCATTCGTTGGCCGGGCCGGCGCTGGCCCATGAACTGGAGAAGGGCTTCAGCTTCAGCGTGGCGCGCGATCTGGATAAAATGAAGAACCAGATTGTCGAGACGCTGGCCAAGCCGCAGGGGCGCGACATCACAATTTCCGGCAAGGTCGAGACGTTCGGTATGCCGCAGATGACCTGGACCAAGGACGGGTTCGTTGCCTTGTTCTCGGCCGAGGGCAGCGTAACCGCCGAGTCGCATCTGCGATAACCGTAAAGATGACATGGTTATCGTGCGTTAATCACTTTGTGTATTATTACACCGGGAAATCGGTTGTGCTGCGCTCTTAGTACAATCTTTAATTGGTCATCGGCATAGTAGAAGCGCAGACATATTTCGTGCGTCAATGCTAAGGCCGATCCGCACTTATTGGTTCTATATTTTCATTGTTGCCGCTTGCCTGCTGGTGGCGGGGGTGACGGCGTTTACGACCGGCATGGCTGCGGATCGGCAGAATCGGTTTCTGCTTGTCGCACAATTGAAGGTCGTTGAAAACGAAACCAACGCCGCCTATCTGGAAATGAGCGGCAAACTTTCCACCGAAGCGAACTGGCAGACCGCCTACGACAACGTGGTCAAGCGGTGGAACCGCAAATGGGTCGAAAAGGAATACGACCATTATTTGGATTCCATCGGCATTCATCATGCGGCGATTTTCGGGCCGCACGGCGAATTGCGGTTCCTCGGCGCCGGCAACGTACCGTGGCAGCCGCGCGAAGCCAGTGTCGCCGCGGCCGGTGGCGTCAGGGAACTGCTCAAGGCGGTGCAATCGACTTGGCCGCAAAGCCTGCCGCAGCAGAAATCCGGCATCGTGGTGATAGACGGCAAGCCGTGCTTTGCCGTCGCTTCGGCGATTACGCCCGACGAGGCGGCCGAAGCGGCATCCGATCCCGCCTTGCGCTATACGCTGATGTATTTCAAACCGGTGACGGCCGGAACCTATGCTTCGCTGTCCGCCGTGCTCGATACCCGCGGCATCGCCATCCATACCGGCATCGATGCCGTGCCGGAAGCCATCATGTTTCCGTTGTACGATGCGGCCGGCCGAATGCGCGCCCATATCGGATGGACGCCCTATGAACCCGGCACGCGCGTATTGCGGGTGTTGTTTCCCGTGCTGTTGTTCATGTTGCTGCTGCTGGCACTGGTGCTGACCCAAGGGGCCATGCGTTGGCAGAGGATGCAGAGCAAAATGCTCGACAATGCGGCGCGGGCGAAGGCGATGGAAGAGGAGGTGCGGATCAAGTCGGCCTTTATCGGCAACATCAGTCACGAACTGCGCACGCCGTTGAATGCGATCCTCGGTTTTGCCGAAATGCTGAAGATGCATATATTCGGGCCGCTGGGCGACAGTCATAACGACGAATATGTCGAGAATATCTTCGACGGCGGCCGAAAACTGCTGGCGCTGGTCAACGATCTGATCGAGATTTCCCGCATCGAATCCGGCGACAAGAAGGTGGAATGCGAAACTATCGACGCGGTGCCGTGTCTGTATGCGGCATGCGAAGAGGTACGTCCGCTGGCCGAAGCGAAAGGCGTGATCCTGGCGGTAAAAGGCGGTGCGACAGACGTCTGGTGTCTGGGGTCGACGCAGAATTTGCAGCAGGTCGTCAGGCGCACGCTGGAAAACGCCGTTGCGGTGTCCGTCAAAGATCAGACCGTGACGGTCTACTGGCAGCGCACCGGTAAAGATGTGGTGATTGCGGTCAACGATAAAAGTTCGCCGCTGCCTAAGGAACTTCTTGTCCGCGTCAACGGTAGGCTTAGCCTCTACGGCCACGACCACCTGCTGGCCAACAAGAGCCATTTGGGCATCAATTTCAATATCGCCCAAGGTTTGTTGATTCTGATGGGCGGCAACGTCATGGTCGAAAGCGGGCCGGATATCGGCAATACGGTTTTCCTGCGCCTGCCGATCGTGGCGGCGCCGCGCCGATCGACGGTGGATTGCGCCGCCTGACCGGGCTATAGACAACGGCGCGGTGTCTGAGTAACCCTCTGTCTATGGAAAAGAGCGTTTTTTGCGTCCGCGGCGTGCTCGCCGGCGAGGCGCCCGACGATACCGAAATCACCGTCAAGGGCTGGGTGCGCACGCGCCGCGATTCCAAGGCGGGGATTTCCTTCGTGCAGATTTCCGACGGCTCGTGCTTCCACCCCATGCAGGCGGTGGTGCCGAACAGCCTGACGAATTATGTCGACGAGGTGTTGAAGCTTACCGCCGGCTGCGCGGTGGCGGCGACCGGGAAAATCGTGCCGTCGCCGGCCAAGGGGCAGCCCTTCGAGATGCAGGCTTCGAGGATCGAGGTGCTTGGCTGGGTCGACGATCCCGACACCTATCCGATCCAGCCCAAAGCGCACTCGATGGAGTATTTGCGCGAGGTGGCGCATTTGCGTCCGCGCACCAACGTGATCGGGGCGATGACGCGGGTGCGCCATGCCCTGGCGATGGCGATCCATCGTTTCTTCGACGACAATGGGTTCCTGTGGATTTCGACGCCGATCGTCACCGCCTCTGACGCCGAGGGGGCGGGCGAGATGTTCCGGGTTTCCACCCTCGATCTTGCCAATCTGCCGCGCGACGGGGCGGGCAAGGTCGATTTCTCCAAAGATTTTTTCGGCCGCGAGACCTTTCTTACCGTGTCGGGGCAGCTCAACGTCGAGACCTACTGCATGGCGTTGTCGAAGGTCTACACCTTCGGGCCGACCTTCCGCGCCGAAAATTCCAACACCAGCCGCCATCTTGCCGAGTTCTGGATGGTCGAGCCGGAAATCGCTTTCGCCGATCTGGCCGACGATGCGCAACTGGCCGAGAAGATGCTGAAATCCGTCTTCGCATATCTGCTCGACAAGCGCGCCGACGACCTGGCGTTCTTCGACCAGCGGATCGAAAAGGGGCTGGTGGCGAAACTCGAAGGCATCGTGAATTCCGAATTTGTCCGCATGGACTATACCGATGCGGTGGCGATTCTGGAAAAGTCGGGGGCGACGTTCGAATATCCGGTCAAGTGGGGCATCGATTTGCAGTCCGAGCACGAGCGCTATCTCACCGAGAAACACGTCGGCAAGCCGGTCATCGTGACCAACTATCCCAAGGGCATCAAGGCGTTCTACATGCGCCTCAACGACGACGATGAGACCGTCGCCGCAATGGACGTGCTGGCGCCGGGAATCGGCGAAATCATCGGCGGATCGCAGCGCGAAGAACGGCTCGCCGTGCTGGACCGGCGCATGGACGAGATCGGCATCGCCAAGCAGGGCTATGGCTGGTATCGCGATTTGCGCCGCTACGGCACGGTGCCCCATGCCGGCTTCGGCCTCGGCTTCGAGCGCACCATCGCGTATGTGACCGGCCTTGCCAATATCCGCGACGCCATCCCCTTCCCCCGCACGCCGGGAAATGCGCGGTATTGAGCGTTGTCCGCTATGGTTCGGGCCGTCGATTAACGCTTTTCGGGCCGATTGCGGCTGCCGGAACTCAAGAGCCTTGGTTTTGCCACGGTTTTAGGGCACACATGTCGCACCGCGGTCGTAGGCGCCAGCCCGGCGCCCGTCCGCTTGTTTCATTTTCTCGACACGCCGGCATCGCGTTTTGCGGGTCCTGTCCCACGCAAGGTATTCCTTTGTCTTTTACCGCTCTTCCCGACGTTTTCGCCCGCGCGCTGTCGGCACGCGCCTACACCACCCCTACGCCGGTGCAAAGCGCCGTGCTGGCTCCCGAAACGCGCGGCCGCGATCTGCTGGTTTCGGCCCAGACCGGTTCGGGCAAAACCGTCGCCTACGGCTTGGCGATGGCGGAAAGCCTGATGGACGGCGACGTCCTGCCGGCGGCGGACGCGCCCTTGGCGCTGATCATCGCCCCGACGCGCGAATTGGCGTTGCAGGTGCAGACCGAGCTGACCTGGCTTTATGCCGGAACGAAGGCGCGGGTGATGTCTTGCGTCGGCGGTATGGACCCGTTCCGCGAGCGGCGCGAGCTTGAGCGCGGCGCGCATATCGTGGTCGGCACGCCGGGGCGTCTGCGCGATCATCTCGAACGCGGCGTGCTGCGGCTCGATGCCCTCAAGGTGGCGGTGCTCGACGAAGCCGACGAGATGCTCGATCTCGGCTTTCACGACGATATGGAATTTCTTCTCAAGGCCACGCCGGAAAGCCGGCGCACTTTTTTGTTTTCGGCGACGCTGCCCAAGGCGATCGTCTCGCTGGCGCGCAATTATCAGCGCGACGCCTTGCGCATCGAACTGGCGGCCGCGTCGGGCGGCCATGCCGACATCGAATACCGTGCCGTTCGCATTGCCCACGCCAAGGTCGGCCGGGCGGTGGTCAATCTGTTGCGTTTTATCGATCCGCCTTGTGCTTTGGTGTTCTGCGCCACGCGTATCGGGGTGCAGAAGTTGGGCGAGAGCTTGGCCGCGCGCGGTTTTTCCTCCGTGGCGTTGTCGGGCGAAATGAATCAAAACGAACGCAATCGCGCCCTCACCGCCTTGCGCGAGGGGCGGGCGCGGGTGTGCGTCGCCACCGATGTCGCCGCGCGCGGGCTGGACGTGCCCGATCTGTCGCTGGTGATCCATGCCGATCTGCCGAACGATGCCGAAGTGCTGCAGCATCGCAGCGGCCGCACCGGGCGGGCGGGCAAAAAAGGGATCAGCATCCTTTTGGTACCGCCGTCGCGTCGGCGCAGCGCCGAAGAGATGATGCATCGCGCCAGGGTGCAATACACCTGGGCCGAGCCGCCGTCGCCCAAAGAGATTCTCGCCCAGGATCGGGATAGGCTGCTGCAATCGCCGCTGTTCGGTACGCCGGGCGAGGGCGAAGACGTGGCGCTTGCCGAGGCGCTGGCGGGTCGCTATGCGCCGATCGAAATCGCCTTGGTTCTCGCCAAGCTGTATCGCGGGCAATTGCCGGCACCGGAAGACCTCGACGAATATGTCGAAGACCCGCGCAAATCCAAGCGGGACAAATATGCCGGCGAGAAGCCGACGCGCGAGCCTTTTGCAAAAAAACGGCAAAGGGAATCCGATCGCTCGCACGCGCTGACCGAAGGTTCGGTGTGGTTTCGCATCAGTGTCGGGCGCGAGCGCAACGCCGATCCCAATTGGTTGCTGCCGGAAATCTGCCGCCAGGGCGAGGTGACCAAGAAGCAAATCGGCGAGATCCGCATCTTCGATACCGAAACCCGTTTCGAATTGGATGCCGATGCGGCCGAGGAATTCGCCGCCAAGATCGCCGCGCGCAAAAAAGGCGGGGTGAACATCTATCCCGCTTCGAGCGGCGAGCCGGAAGAAGGTTCTTTGCCGGAAGCAGCGGCGCCGTTTGCCGATGCGCCGCGCAAACCCAAGCATAGGAAGCCCAAGCCCGGCAAGGCGAAGCCGCCGCGCACCTATACGCCGCCTGATCCCGACCGCAAGAAGAAGCGCAAGGAACGCAAGAAAGCCAAACGCAAGAAGGGCGCGCTGGAGGTTTGATCGGTCACTTTTTTGATATAACTCAGACAATATATTGACGCGGCGAGCTGCCGATTGTTATCGTCCTTGCGCAAAACTATCGGGAGTGCGGGGGATGCGGTTCGCGGCAATGTCTTCGGGTAAGATCGGACGGCGCAGTTTCTTGAGCTGTGCCGCGGTGACGGCGCTGGCCGCGTCCTCCGGTGCGTCGCCAGGTGAAGACAAGACCGTTCCGCTCAATCTGGCGCTGATCGCCAAGGCCGGCTGTTCCTCCCGCACCAGCAAGGCCGAGCGCGCCGCGCTGAACAGCGGTTTTGCCCCGGTCAATTCCGCCGATTCCAGCCGCGATGCCTTGCGGTTCTGGTCTCCGGCAGCGCCGCAGTGGGTGGAATATGCCTGGACCGGACCGGTCGTCCTCGATCGGATCGAAATTTATTGGCACGCGGCCGGTACATGGATTTCTTTGCCGAAAAGCTATCGCGTGCTTGCCTGGAACGGTACGGCGTTCGAACCGGTGACGAATCCCTGCGGGCTCGGCATAACCAAGGACCGGTTCAACGTCACCACCTTTAAACCGGTGAAGACCACCCGCCTGCGGTTGGAGATCGTCGCCGACGGAGCTAAATCGTTCGGCATTCTGCAGTGGCGCGCGTTCGGTACGGCATCCGGTCTGCCGCCGGTGGCCGCCGCCGGCATCGATCGCACGCTGATCGCCGGCGGACAAACCTATCTGATGGGCGAAGCGCGCGCGCTTGACGGAACGCCGGCGCTGCTGTGGAACGAACGGAGCGGTACGGGCAATGTCGCGTTTGCCGACGCGACGTCCGCGCATACCACAGCGACCGCGACCGTTCCCGGCGATTATACGCTGCAACTGGCCGGGCGCAGCGCCGAAAAGACCGTCGTTTCGGAATTGCACCTCCATGTCGCGCCGCCGCCGCCCGAAGGCAGGCTCGATGTCGTCTACACCACACCCTATGCGATCTTGAGTCCGTTCTGGCGGGCGCGGGCGAAAGCGCTGATCGTGAATTGGATTCCGCATTGCATAGCCATGTGCGAGCGTACCGACATCAAGGTCGGCGCCGGCGGCCTCGATAACTTTATCGAAGCGGCAAAGGCGTTGCGCGGCGAAGCGCACGGGCCGCACAAGGGGTTTGTCTTTTCCAACGCCTGGGTGCATCAGACGGTCGAATCCATGTGTCTGGCGTTGATGGTGGACGCGGCCGGAGATAAGGAGATCGGCGCGGCGCAAGCGAAAATGCGCGCGACGCTGGAGAAATGGATTCCGATCGTACTTTCGGCGCAGGAACCCGACGGCTATCTGCAGACCGCCTTCACGCTGGCCGGCAGAAAAGAGTGGCCGGAGCGCTGGTCGCCGGCGCATCGCGGCGATCACGAAGGCTATGTCGCCGGGTATTTTATCGAATCCGCGATTAATCATTACACGCTGACCGGCGGCAAGGATTTGCGGCTTTACAATGCGGCCAAAAAACTCGCCGATTGCTGGGTTGCCAATCTCGGGCCGGGCAAGAAACCCTGGTTCGACGGCCATCAGGAGATGGAACAGGCGCTAGTCCGCTTCGGCCGGTTCGTCAACGACATGGAAGGGCAGGGCAGTGGCGATGCTTATATAGTTCTCGCCAGGTTCCTTTTGGAATCGCGACGGGGCGGTTCCGAATACGATCAGAGTCACTTGCCGCCGGTGCAGCAATACGAAGCGGTGGGCCACGCGGTGCGGGCGATGTATTTCTATTCCGGCATGGCCGACATCGCCGCCGAAACCCGCGACATCGGCTATCAAAGTGCGGTGCTTTCGCTGTGGGACGACATGACCAACCGCAAATACTACGTCACCGGCGGCGTCGGCAGTGGCGATACCTCGGAGGGCTTTGGCGACGATTATTCCTTACGCAACGACGCTTACAACGAATCCTGTTCGAGTTGCGGGTTGATCTTCTTTCAGTACAAGCTGAACCTGGCCTATCGCGACGCGGCTTTTGCCGACCGCTACGAAGAGACGATGTACAATGCGCTATTGGGATCGATCGATCTCGACGGCAAGAATTTCACTTACACCAATCCGCTCGAAGATGCCGCGCCGCGCTACGCCTGGCACGATTGCCCGTGCTGCGTCGGCAACATTCCGCGCACGCTGTTGATGATTCCGACCTGGGCCTATGCGAAGGACAAGACCGGCATTTACGTCAATCTGTTCGTCGGCTCCAAGATCGATGTCGGCCAGGTGGCGGGCACCGGGCTGACGATGGTGCAGGAAACCGATTATCCCTGGCACGGCGCGGTGGCGATCACCGTGAATCCAGCCGAGCCGAAAGACTTTGCGGTGCGCGTCCGCGTGCCGAACCGCAAGACCAGCAAGCTATATGCGGCAACGCCCTTGGTTTCCGGCTTGAAACACCTGAGTGTCAACGGCAAGCCATATGAAGCAAAGATCGAAAACGGTTATGCCGTGATTACCCGCCGTTGGCGGGCGGGCGATAAGATCGAGCTGGAATTGCCGCTTGAGGTGCAGAAGGTGACGGCCGATCCGCGCATCGAAGCCGATCGCGGCAAGGTAGCGCTGCGCTACGGCCCCTTGATGTACAATGTGGAAACCGCCGACCAGCCGCGCATCGATTTGGCGCTCGGCACCGAATTGCTTTCGGCCGCATGGCGCGGCGATCTATTGGGCGGCGTCGTGGCGATTGCGGGAAAATGGCAGGACGGCTCGCCGCTGTTGGCAATTCCCCATTTCGTGCGCATGAACCGCGCCGGTCCGCCGTCCGAATATCCGGTCGGGAAGTCGGGGCCGGTTGTTTCACAGGTGTGGATCAAAGCCTGACGGAGCAACCGGGGTGCGACGTATCGCACCATTTTCTCGCTTTGAAACGGTCGGCGCCATTTTTTCGCCGATGCGTAGTAGAGTGCCGCGCCTTCTGGCGGAAACGGCACGCCGCTCTATTTTTTTTTGGGGGTCGTAACGTTGCGCGCGAAGCCGGGTTCCACTTTCGCGCCCGTTGCTTTAATTGGTCGCAACGTTGCGCGCGAAACCGGGTTCCACTTTCGCGCCCGTTGCTTTAATTGGTCGCAACTTTTCGCGCGAAACCGGGTTCCACTTTCGCGCCCGTTGCTCCAATCTGAATTTCAGCTTCGGTTAACGACGTTGCTTTGCCGTCCGTTCAACTCTGCTCGCTACTGTATTGCGTCGGTCAGAACGAACGGGTCCGCCGATGAGGCAGATTGCATCCGTACCCTGTCATTGCAGAGCCGTCGCCGGATCGGCGGCGCTGGCGGCGATTGTCGTCTCGGTTCCTGCCGCCGCAGCCGATGCCGCGTCGAGCGGCATGCAGATTTCCGCCGCACTGATCGGCGATTTGATGGGCAATGTCTCGGGCGGCCTGCGCCAGGGCGTCCGTCCGCTCGGCCGTCTCGATCTCGGCCTCACCGTTGCCGGCGATGCTTACGGCCTTCCCGGATTCACCGCCTTTTTCGACGGCACCCAAACGGCGGACGGCGGTTTCAGCGAACGCTATGCCGGCGATATGCAAGGCGTCTCCAATGTCGACGCCCCTGGCGGTTTTCTGCTCTATCAAGCCTGGGTGCAGAAAAGCTGGAACGATGATGCCACCGTCAAAATCGGTCTGATCGACCTCAACAGCGAATTCGACGTGCAGGAAGCCGGCGTCGTCTTCGTCAACAGTTCGTTCGGCATCGGTGCCGAATACGGCCTCAGCGGCGCGATGGGGCCGTCGATCTATCCGTTCCCCGGCTTGGGGGTGACCGGCAGCGTGAAGCTCGACGACGACATGACGTTTCGCGCCGGCGTGTTCGATGCCGTCCCGCGCGATCCCGATCGGCCGCGGCGGTTTTCGTTCACCCTGTCGGATAAGGACGGCGCGCTGTTGACCGGCGAGTTCGACGCCCGTCTCAGCGACGCCGTTCATCTGCAAATCGGCGCGTGGAACTACACCGGCGGTTTCGACACGCTGGCCGCGCCCAGTCGCTCAAGCCACGACAACCGCGGTTTCTACGGTACGCTGACCGCCCGGTTGTGGCAGGATGGCGAGCACGGACCGGCGGTCGACGGCTGGGTTCGCGGCGGCACTGCGAAGGATTCGATCAATCCGGTTTCCGCCTATTTCGGTGGCGGCATCGTCTACACCGGTCCGTTCGCCGGAAGGCCAAACGATCAGCTCGGTTTCGCCGTCGCCAACGCGTATCTCGGCGGTCCGGCGCGCGATGCCGCGCAAAATGCCGGCTCCTCGCTGCCGTCTCGCGAGACGACGTTCGAATTGACCTATGCCGCGCCGGTGGCCGAATGGCTGGTGGTGCAGCCGGACGTGCAATATGTGGTCAATCCCGCAGGCGGCGGCCGTATCAAGGATGCCTTCGTCGTCGGCCTTAGGCTGTCGATCAGTCTGTCGGAGACGATAGGGTAGGGGCGTTTTCAGCCGGTACAGGCTTCGCTCAACGGTTGCTTGTCCGCCGTCAGCAGGCGGACGCAGATATTCGTCGAAGCCGTCTTGGCCTTTGCCTTCACCGCATAATAGCCGCAGGAAATCCCGCGCGCCGCTAAGGTTCCTCCGACGATGGGGCCGGCCTTCTGTTCCAGCACGTGTCCGTCGGCGTCACGCCACATGGCGACGGCCGTCGCCGGCGCCGGCGCCACCAGATTGTTGGCACGGCAGACGAACCCGGTCACCGTTCCGTCCGGCAGTACCGCCGGAACGGACGAACGAA
The DNA here is from genome assembly GCA_002307315.1 of Alphaproteobacteria bacterium UBA1303. Taxonomy (GTDB): domain Bacteria; phylum Pseudomonadota; class Alphaproteobacteria; order Micropepsales; family Micropepsaceae; genus Rhizomicrobium. Next base: position 38,712 of record DBTZ01000002.1, on the reverse strand, counting down.
AGACCATCGGATCCGCATTGGCTATCGTCGCGCCAAGGGACAGCGTCGCGACGGCGGCGAGTAAAACTGTGCCAAATCTGAACATAGCGATACCTTCTCATGCGGCATTCGCTTGGTTCGGTGCAAGAAACGGCCCAATTTACGCGCCAATCCGCCTTTACCGATCCGGCATCCTTTCGTCCCGTCCGTTCGGGCGATCAGTACCGGTAGGTTTCCGCCTTGAACGGGCCTTCGACCTTGACGCCAATGTAGTCGGCCTGCTTCTGCGTCAGCGTGGAGAGCGAGGCGCCGACTTTCTTCAAATGCAGCGTCGCTACCTTCTCGTCGAGGTGCTTGGGCAGAGTGTAGACGCCGACCGGGTATTGCGCGGTCTTGGTGAACAGCTCGATCTGGGCCAACGACTGGTTGGTGAAGGAGGCGCTCATCACGAAGCTGGGATGGCCGGTGGCGCAGCCCAGGTTCACCAAGCGGCCCTCGGCCAGCAGAATGATGCGATGGCCGTCGGTGAAGGTGATCTCGTCGACCTGCGGTTTGATGTTGTCCCATTTGAGGTTGCGCAAGGAGGCGACCTGGATTTCGGAATCGAAGTGGCCGATGTTGCAGACAATGGCGCGGTCCTTCATCGCCCGCATGTGTTCGAGGGTGATGATGTCGACGTTGCCGGTACAGGTGACGAAAATGTCGCCGCGCGGCGCCGCTTGTTCCATCGTCACCACTTCGTAGCCTTCCATTGCCGCCTGCAGGGCGCAAATCGGATCGACTTCGGTTACCAGCACGCGACAGCCGGAATTGCGCAAAGACGCCGCCGAGCCTTTACCGACGTCGCCGAAGCCCGCGACCACAGCTACCTTGCCCGACATCATCACGTCGGTGGCGCGGCGGATGCCGTCGACCAG
>DBTZ01000002.1:17972-37514 GCA_002307315.1 Alphaproteobacteria bacterium UBA1303 | reverse complement strand
TTGTCGAATTTCGACTTGGTGACGCTGTCGTTGACGTTGACGGCGGGGAACAGCAACTTGCCGTCTTTTTCCATTTGATAGAGACGATGCACGCCGGTGGTGGTCTCCTCGGTAACGCCCTTGATGTTTTTGGCGATGGCGGAATAGAAGCCGGGCTTGGAAGCGAGGCGCTTCTTGATCGCCGCAAACAGGACTTCTTCTTCTTCGCAGGTCGGGTGATCGAGGAAGCCGGTATCGCCGCCTTCCGCCCGTACGCCGAGATGGACCAGCAAGGTGGCATCGCCGCCGTCGTCGAGGATCATGTTGGGCGTTCCCCCATTGCCATTATCATTTGGCCATTCGAAGATCTTATGGGTGTATTCCCAATAGTCGGGCAGGCTTTCGCCCTTGACCGCAAACACCGGCGTGCCGTTCGCAGCGATCGCGGCGGCGGCATGGTCCTGAGTCGAGAATATATTGCATGACGCCCAACGAATGTCGGCGCCCAGGGCTTTCAAGGTTTCGATCAGCACCGCGGTCTGGATCGTCATATGCAGAGAACCGGCGATGCGGGCGCCTTTGAGCGGTTGGCTCGGTCCGTACTCTTCGCGGGTGGCCATCAGTCCGGGCATTTCGGTCTCGGCGATGGCGATTTCCTTTAGGCCCCAATCGGCCAAGGCGATGTCTTTGACGATGTATTCGGACGCGGGCATGGGTGTCTCCTGAATCTGGCTGCCTGCTTCATAGCAGCGGCTTGACGATCTGGCAATAAACATATAAAGAAATATACATATGTTTATCTCCGCTTGTCGGCGCGGAGGCTGGGGCCGACGATACTATCGTGCTGCCGTTTATTCTTTGACCTATGGGGGGGCATGATTCGGATAACGCGGGGCCGTTTGGTGTCCGGCGTGTGGCAGTTGGGGGCTTGCCGTTATATTTGTTGGCGTTTTTTTCGGCAGATAATCGGGCTGCGGCAATTTTCCCCGCCTATGGTTAGCCGATCGTTATGGGCAGAAAACGCTGGCCGGTTTGCCGTTTTATGTCACGAGGCATTTGAATATTGCTGGGAAAACTCGGACAAGGAAACTTCCATCCGGTGGATTGCCTGTTTTTTGCGCGGCTGAGCTGAGATACGGAAAGTGTTGGCGAAAATGCGGCAAAAAAATGTAGATATCGCGACCGGCGAACCACCCCGAAGTAGGGTAAGGGAAAATGACGCATTTAAAATACTTCTATTATTGAGACGAAGGGTGATAGAAATACCCCTGCGCCTGTTCGGAAGGCGGAACGTATAGCAATGGAGAAGTTCATCGTGGATCGTGCCGGTGAGGTATTTGCCGAAAAGGATAAGGTCCTGGCGCCCGAAGTCGCCGCGTATATTCCCGCCGGGAAGGCATTTTCGGGGTCGATTTGGAAACACGAGATCAACGTTCGCGATTTTATCCAAAACAACGTGACGCCGTATTTGGGCGACGATTCGTTTCTTGCCGGACCGACCGAGCGCACCAATAAGCTTTGGGAGAAAGTTTCCGCTTTGATGGCGGCGGAGCGTGCCAAAAACGGCACGCTCGACATGGACACCAAGATCGTCTCCACCATCGTTTCGCACGAACCCGGCTATATCGATTCCGAATTGGAACAGATCGTCGGTCTGCAGACCGACAAGCCGCTGAAGCGCGCATTCATGCCGTTCGGCGGCATCCGCGTTGCCGAAAAGGCCTGCGAGGCTTTCGGCTACAAGGCCGACGAGGGCGTCCACGATTTCTTCGTCAAGAACCGCAAGACCCATAACGACGGCGTATTCGACGTTTACAACGATGCCATCCGCAAGGCCCGCAAGTCGCACATCATCACCGGCTTGCCCGACGGTTACGGCCGCGGCCGTATCATCGGCGACTATCGCCGCGTCGCCCTTTACGGCATCGATGCGCTGATCAAGGAGCGCAAGGAGCAGTTCACTCAGCTCGACCATGCGATCACCGAAGAGAATATCCGTCTGCGCGAGGAACTGGCCGAACAGGTCCGCGCCCTGAAGGAACTTCAGGCGATGGCCAAGAGCTACGGCTACGACATTTCCAAGCCGGCCCAAAACGCCCGCGAAGCCATCCAGTGGACCTATTTCGGCTATCTCGGGGCGGTGAAGGAGCAGAACGGCGCGGCCATGTCGATCGGCCGTATCTCGACGTTCCTCGACATCTTCATCGAACGCGATCTTGCCGCCGGCGTCATCACCGAATCGGAAGTGCAGGAACTGATCGACCATCTGGTCATGAAGCTGCGCATGGTACGCTTCGCCCGTACCCCGGAATACAATTCGCTGTTTTCGGGCGATCCGGTATGGGTGACCGAGTCCCTCGGCGGCATCGATATCACCGGCCGTCCGCTGGTGACCAAGACGTCGTTCCGCTTCCTGCACACTCTCAGCAACATCGGTCCGGCGCCGGAGCCGAATCTGACCGTGCTGTGGTCGAAGCATCTGCCGGAAGGCTTCAAGAAGTTCGCCGCCAAGGTTTCGATCGAGACCTCGTCGATCCAGTACGAAAACGACGATCTGATGCGCCAGTACTGGGGCGACGATTACGGCATTGCCTGCTGCGTTTCCGCCATGCGGATCGGCAAGCAGATGCAGTTCTTCGGTGCGCGCGCCAACCTCGCCAAGACGCTGCTTTATGCGATCAACGGCGGCCGCGACGAGGTTTCCGGCGACCAAGCCGGCCCCGCGATGGCACCGATTACCGGCGACGTGCTGGTCTACGACGAGGTGATGGCGAAGCTCGACGCGATGATGGATTACTTGGCGCAGACCTATATGGATGCGCTCAACATCATCCATTATATGCACGACAAGTACTGCTACGAGCGCATCGAGATGGCGCTGCACGACCGCGACATCCTTCGCACCATGGCCTGCGGCATCGCCGGCCTGTCGATTGTTGCGGACTCGCTGTCGGCTATCAAGTTCGCCAAGGTCAAGGTCATCCGCGACGAGCGCGGTCTCGCCGTCGACTTCAAGACCGAGGGCGAATATCCCTGTTACGGCAACAACGACGACCGGGTCGACTCGATCGCCGTCGAATTGGTCGAACGCTTCATGAAGAAGCTGAAGTCGCTGCCGACCTACCGCCATGCGGTGCCGACTCAGTCGGTGCTGACCATCACCTCCAACGTGGTCTACGGCAAGAACACCGGCAATACCCCGGACGGCCGCCGTCACGGCGAACCGTTTGCGCCTGGCGCCAACCCGATGCACGGTCGCGACAAGAAGGGCGCCCTGGCTTCGTTATCGTCGGTCGCCAAGCTACCTTACGAATACGCGCAGGACGGCATTTCCAACACCTTCTCGATCGTCCCCGGTGCGCTGGGCAAGACCGAAGGCGAGCGGATCGATAATCTGGCGACCATGCTCGACGGCTATTTCGCCAAGAACGCGTTCCACATGAACGTCAACGTGTTCAATCGCGAAACGTTGCTGGATGCGATGGATCATCCTGAGAAGTATCCGCAGCTTACCGTGCGGGTATCGGGGTACGCCGTCAACTTCATCAAATTGACCAAGGAACAGCAGAAGGATGTTGTCAACCGCACCTTCCACAATTGCATGTAATTTTCCCTGAACTTGGCGAGCATGACCCGGCGATGAGCCGGGTCATGCTTTTTTTTTACCGTATTCGAACGGGAGACGGAATTGGACGTGGAAGGATATATCCATTCGGTGGTTACCGGCGGTGGCGTCGACGGGCCCGGCTTAAGGTTCGTGGTGTTTTTGTCGGGATGCCGTTTGCGCTGCCAGTACTGCCACAATCCCGATTCGTGGATCATGCAAGACGGCAAGAAAACGCCGGTGTCCGAACTGTTGCACGAAATTTCCGATTACAAGGAATTTCTCGCCGGAAAGGGCGGGGTGACCGCGTCGGGCGGAGAACCGCTGGCCCAGCCGGATTTCATTAAGGCGCTGTTCCAGGGGTGCAAAGCGATGGGGTTGCATACGGCGCTCGATACGTCCGGGTTCCTCGGAGCCGATGCCGACGACGATCTGCTGAAAGCGACCGATCTGGTGCTGCTGGACATCAAGCACTTCGATCCGGCGCAATACGAAGTCGTCACCGGCGGCGAATTGGCGCCGACGCTGAAATTCGCCGAGCGGCTGGCGGAGATCAAGAAGCCGGTGTGGTTGCGCTATGTGCTGGTGCCGGGACTGACCGACGATACCGACACTATCGAGAAACTGGCTGCTTATGCCCGCGCCCTCGGCAACGTCGAACGGGTCGAGGTTCTGCCGTTTCATAAGATGGGCGAACCGAAATGGGAGGCCCTCGGCTACGGCTATAAACTCAAAGGGACCGAGCCGCCGTCGCCGGATCTGACTGCCAAGGTTCGGACGATCTTCTGGTCGCACGGCTTGCCTGCCGTGTAGGCAAATATGACGCGAGAGTCAACTCGGGGTATGTGTGTAATATTTATATTATCCTAAGGTTGTATTATACATGGTAAAAGTGTACCAATTTATCACGGAAAATTGAATCGCGATATTTTCTTTAACAACAATCTATTCTACCGCCGCGGGAGAAACAGATGAAGCCAGATACACCGGAATTCGAGCATCTCGTAACGCGGATGCGGGACATGATATCCGATCTGTCCGATGCCGGCCTCAAGGAGACGGCGGCATTAGTGCGGATGGCACATATCGATCTCATCTCACGCGTGCATGGCATCTCGCAGGAAGAGCTCGACACATTGCTGTTTGTGGCCCGAAGCGGGCAGCAAATGCATGAGCAAATCGCTGCCGGCGAGACCGTCGAGCATAAGCGCGCTGCCGGAGGGCACCGCTGAACCGAAATCAGGGGCCTTCGATCTTGAAGCCTTGGGCGCGCAAAAGCGCCGGAATGCCGTCTTTGCCGACCATATGCCCGGCGCCGACGACGACGACGAACTTTTTATCTTCCTTCAGCATGGCGGCGATCTTCGCCGCCATTGCCGTGTTGCGGTCGGTGAAGAAATAATCCCGGAATTGCGGCATGCCTTCGGAATTCTGCATGATCAGCTTTTCGAGCGCGGCCGCATCGCCGTTGATCCAGGCGGTCGACATTTCCTTCAGGTCGCTGTCGGCGGTTTTGGCGTCGTCGATCGTCGCCATGAACAATTGAAGTTCGACTTTGGAATCGGCGGGGGCGATGAGCGCGAGCTGGCTCTCGGCGGTTTCCAAATAGCGGATCTCCGTCTTGTCCCGCTTCGCCCGTTGCATCAGCGCAAGGTCCGGCCCCGCCACCGCGTTCTGCATTTGCCGTCTGATCAGTTCGCTGTCGAACATGAAAGCGGCCAGCCACGGGCGCTTGTCGCCGACCATCGTTTCCGGCCAATGTAGCATGGCCAGCGCCTGGTCGAGCTTCGGCCCGGCATCGGGCGGCAGCAGCGAACGCAAAGTTCGACCGGCGGGTAGCATGCCGCGTTCCGCCATCAGGGTTCGAAAAGCCGCGAAGGTATCGGCGTCGAGCGGCGCCTCGAACACCAGCACGTCCGCGGCAGCCAGCGCCTTTTCCAATTCCGGCGTCATCCAGTCGACGTTGGCCGGCAGGACGTGCTGCGATCCGAACAGCACGGCGCTGCCGTGCTGGGAGGCAACCTGCCACGTGGCCGGATGGGCCTGAACGCGCGCCAAGCCGTCGGCCGGGGCGGCGGCGAACAGCGCCAGGAAAGCAAGGGCCAATACGGCGGCGAGGCGCCATATCGGCCGTGTGTGCGCGGTTGCTTTTCGCATCGGCATTTCAATCCTCGCCGAATTTGGCATCGATCAACGCCATGATCGCGGTCAGGGCTTCTTTGGCATCTTCGCCGGCGGCGGAAATTTCCACCGTGCAGCCGATCCCGGCGGCCAGCAGCATCAGCCCCATGATCGAGCGGGCATCGACGCATTGTCCGTCTTTGCTGACCGAGATGTGCGAGGAGAATCTGGCCGCGGTTTCGACCAGTTTGGCCGATGCGCGCGCATGCAAGCCGCGCTGGTTGACGATCTTGGCGCTGGCTTGAACCCGGATGGCGCTCATGCGCCGCCCATCAAATCCGCCGACCCGGCGCGCATATATTTGCGGCCCGCGTCGATGGCATCCTGCACCGCGATGTCGAGCGGCATGGTGGTGCGGGTATCCATCAACTTGATCAGGCTGGGCAGGTTGAAGCCGGCCAACACTTCGACCTTGCCCTTCTCGAGCTGGGTCAGCGCCAGATTGCACGGGGTGCCGCCGAACATGTCGGTGCAGATCACCACGCCTTCGCCCAAATCGACCGCTTTCACCGCCGCGGCGATCTCGCGCTGGCGGCGTTCGATGTCGTCTTCGGGGCCGATGCACACCGCGCGCAAATGGGTTTGCGGGCCGACGACGTGTTCCATTGCAGTGATGAATTCGTGGGCCAAGCGGCCGTGGGTGACGAGAACGACGCCAATCATGTTTATGTCCGTTTCCGCGAAGGGGATTTATATGGGGTTGCGGTATCGCGGCGCAAGCCGTGCACCGATGCGGCGGCGGCAAGGGCTATTTTAGCCGCTGCCGAAGCCTCCAGGGGGACGATTTTTATCAATTCGGGCGCGGCATTTTGGGCCAGCCCAAGCGCCCGCGGCAGATGGAACCGGCGGATTTCCGGCATTCGTTCGGGTTTGCCCGGTTCGACCGCTAGCACGATCTTCGCCTCACGGGCGAACGGCAACGCTATGACGCCGATTCCGCGCGCTTCGATCAGTCCGGCGATGGCATCCGGCGCACGGGCGTACAGCGTGCCGCGGCGGACGAACAGCTCGGTGTAATCGTCGGCCACCAGCTTGGCGCCCATTGCGATCAGCCGCAGCGTCAGATCGGATTTTCCCGCACCGCTTTTGCCCATAAGCAGCACGCCCGCGCTTCGCGGTGCGCCGAAGGCATCGCCGGCGCGGTCGAGCCGCACGCAAGACGCATGAATGACGGCAACGCCGGTCATCTCAGCCTTCGTGCGAGGTCGGGTTGCCGATCACGCTGAGGAATTCGCGCCGGGTGATCGGGTTGGTGCGGAACAGGCCGGACATGGTCGAGGTCACCATCGTCACCCCCGGCTTGTGTACGCCGCGGGTGGTCATGCATTGGTGCGTCGCCTCGATCACCACCGCCACGCCGCGCGGCTGCAAGGTGCGCTGGATGCAGGCGGCGATCTGGGCGTTCATCTTTTCCTGCACCTGCAGGCGTTTGGCGAAGGTCTCGACCACGCGGGCGAGCTTGGAGATGCCGACCACCTTCTTCAGCGGCAGATAACCGACATGCGCCTTGCCGATGATCGGCGCCAGATGATGCTCGCAATGGGATTCGAAGCGGATGTCCTTCAGCACGATCAGGTCGTCGTAGCCGGCGACTTCCTCGAAAGTGCGGGAAAGATATTCCTCGGGATCTTCAGTATAGCCGGAGAACCATTCCTCGTAGGCCGAGGCGACCCGTTTTGGCGTGTCGATCAGGCCCTCGCGGGTGGGATCGTCGCCCGCCCAACGGAGCAGGGTGCGCACGGCTTCTTCGGCTTCCTTGCGGCTGGGGCGGACGGGTTTGGGCATGGGGTTTCCTTTCCCGCTCAGCATGCCGCGGGATGCCGGCGGGTTCAACTTTTTAATGATTCAATTTCGAGATCGGCGAGGGGAGTGGTGGACGGCCGGAGGCGCCATAGAGCACTTCACAGAAAAGTGGAATCCGGTTTTCCGGCTATATCGCCATGGCGGGCTCGGGTGTGCCATCGCGACGGATCAATGATATCGGGACATTTTGCCCGATTGCCCCATGCGGGCGTCGCGCCTTGTGGCGCGCTCTTCCCGAGGCCGCGCCATAGCCCGAGGGTTCAGATTAATGCAGCATCCGCTGCTCGTAGGGGCTTTCGAGGATGAAGGCGGGGATTTCCGCCTCGAACGCCTCGCCCGAGGCCGCCTTCATCTGATAGCGCCCCATCATGAAGCCCGAAGCGGTCGGTAAGGGGCAGCCGCTGGTATACTCGAACCGGTTGCCCGGCTCGATCACCGGCTGCGAGCCGACCACGCCCGGCCCACGCAATTCCTGCACCCGCCCGTCGCCGTCGGTGATGTGCCAGTAGCGCGACAATAGTTGCACCGGCTCCTGGCCGTTGTTCTCGATGGTCACGGTATAGGACCACAGATACTGACTGTCGTCGGGATCGGACAGATCGTCGAGATAGGCAGCCTTGACCGCCACGCGGATATTGCGGGTTGTGCGTTCGTACATGATGGGGCCGATTATCGGTTGTGCGTCCGCCTACGGCAATACGGCATATTGGGGTGGAGTTAACGGTTGCGCTTTTTGGTTAACCCCCGGGCGAAAGCCCGCTTGCCGCTGACCGGCGAGTTGCCTACTGTTCCGATCCCGTTTTGCCGGAGATTCCGCCCGCCCATGCAAACCATCAGCACCCATGCCGCCCTGATTTACATCATGGTTATCGTTTCGGCCGCCGACGGCGCGATGAACGATGAAGAATTGCACGCCATCGGCGAAATGACCCGCACTCTGCCGGTGTTCGACGGCTTCGATCCCGACAAACTGATCTCCACCGCCCGCGATTGCAGTGCGATCTTGCAGGAGGAGGACGGTCTCGATGCCGCGCTCGGCCTGGTCAAGGAGGCGGTGCCGGACAATCTGCGCGAAACCGCCTATTGGCTGGCGCTGGAAGTGGCGCTGACCGACCACGCGGTGCGGCTGGAAGAGGTACGCATCGTCGAAACCATCCGCCGGGCGCTGGAATTGGACAAGCTGACGGCGGCGGCGCTCGAACGCGGCGCCTTGGCGAGGTTCAAAGCCTCGTGAAACGCCTTTTTCTGCTGCGCCATGCCAAGGCGGCAAGCGACCGTTCGGTCGGCGAAGACGCTTTGCGGCCTTTGACGGCGCGCGGGCGCGAAGATGCCGCCGCGCTGGCGCGGCATTTGGCGGCAAAGAAATACCGGCCGGATTCGGTGCTGTGCTCTCCGGCGCTGCGTACCCGGCAGACATGCGAAATCGTGCAGCCGGGGGCGGCGGTCGCGTTTCCGTCCGAGCTGTATCTGGCATCGTGCGAGACCATCCTGGCGCATATCCGCAGCGCGGGCGGCGATGCGTTGATGATCGTCGGCCACAATCCGGGGCTGGAGCAATGCGCCGGGTTTTTGGCCAGGCGGCATCCCGACGGTCCGGCGCATAGGCATCTGCAGGCGATAGGCGAGAAATTCCCCACCTGCGCGCTGGCGGTGCTCGAATTCGATGTTGGGCAGTGGAGCGCTATCGATGAAGGCGAGGGCGAGCTTACGGCGTTCGTCTCGCCGAAAAGCCTTTGAGGCTTATTCGTTGCCTGTGAAAAAGTCCCTCGCTGCGCTTTGGCACTTTTTCACAATTGAAACGTAAGGACAAAACTCGCTTGGGGCGGCTTACGCTCGCCCCGAGGGCGGGGAAAAACGTCAACCCCGAGTGCAGAACCGCTTCAAACGAGGGGGGGCCTATAATATCGTGAAAAAGTACACTGAGGCCTTTAGGCCGAAGGACTTTTTCACGGACGACTTATTCGGCTTTGCTGCGCTCGGCCAGCATCAGCGTGCGCCAGCCGAAGGCCGCCTCGGTCAGCTTTTCGCCCATGACGACGGTGGTCCGCTCCGCCACCAGCTTGCCGCCCATCGCTTGGCAGAAGAAACGCGCTTGGCCGCGCCGATGCGCCCAGATCGCGCAGGAACTCAGCCCTGCGGCGGCCAAGGCCAAGAAGGATTCTTGCAACAACGCACTGCCGATGCCCAAGCCGTAAAGGGCGGGATCGACATAGAGCGCGTAAACTTCGCCGTCGAAACCGATGCCGGTATCGCGCGTTGGCCCCAAGCTGGCCATCCCGACGATCGCGCCGCCGGATTCCGCAACCAGCACTGTCTGCTTGCGCTCCGCAATCGCGCTGCGCCAACGGGCGGTCTGCCCCTTGAGGCTCATCGCTTGCAAGATCGTCAGCGGAAAAATGCCGGGATAGGCGTCCTGCCAGGATGCGATGTAGACCCGCGCGATTTCGGCGGCATCTTCGAGCCGCGCCTTTCTGATATCCAGCGCGAGTGCATTCCTCATGACTGTGAGCTTACGCGATCACGCAGCCGCCGCAAGGAGAACGGAAGACAAAACACCGCTTCCGTCGCAAAACGGTACGCGAAGTGCATTTACGGCAACAGGGTATGTGGCAACCCGTCGTTAGGTGAAGGCAAACAACACACACCATCCGGTAAATGCGCAAAGCAATTCACCGCTTGCGGGGGAAGCGATATGTATCCCTGCCGCCCGGAACGAAACTGCCCCGTCTTCGACAGTTTCGCTCCTGCCGCACCAACCGTCAGGCCGGCACGTTGAACAGGGCAAGATACATCAGGTAACCAATGCCACCGAGGAAGGCCAAGGTGAGAACGCCAACGCCGATCCGACTCATCAGGTTCGAAATCGTATCCATGTTTCTCTCCCTTATTTTGACTTGGATTGTGTTTTTGTCTCTCTCTTTAACCAGTCAACACGCACCATTATAAATTAGTCATATTTCAGCCACAATATTTATTGCTACGTTAATCATGTATGGGCGCTATGCAGCCTAAGCATGCATCGTGAAACTTATGTAATGTCAATACGCTGAAATATCAGGCGGTTTCGGTTTTTCGCCGGGCCAGCCATGTGCGCAGGGCCGCGTTGGCGGGCTGCTCGATCAGCTTGGTAAGGGCCGCGCCCCACAGGATGCAGACGCCCATCAGCAGAAACGGTTCCGCCCACCACATCAGGTCGGCAAATCTGATTCCGAGAATGAGCGTGTCGCTCGGCGGGTAGATCTGCTGTTCGATGGTGCGGATGGATTGCAGCCAGAAGGTTTGCCCGAGATAGATGCCGTACGACCATTCGCCGAGCTTGCGCAACGGCGCGGCGGCGAAGAACCGGGCCAAGAATCCGCGGTCGAAGGCGATGACGAAGATCAGCGCGAACATGGCGACGGCGGTGAAGATGTCGTTGGGCGTATGGGCCCAGCCGGTGCCGTAGATCGCCCAAGCGAAATAGGCGAGCGCCCCGATTTGGGCGGCGGTAAACGCCCATGTCGGCAACCGCCCGGCGGCATCGGCCGCATGCCGGTACAGCACGGCCAAGCCGACGCCGACGCCAAATCCGGCCATGCCGCGATAGATGCCGTTCTGATAGGTGAGATCGAGGCCGACGCCGTGGGCCGTGGGCCAATAGAGATGCGGATAGCCCTCCAGCGAGAAGGCAAAGCCGTATTTGGTGGAAAAGGCCAGGATCGCCAACGTGCCGACCCCGGCAGCGATCAGCCCGACGCCGCGCCACACGCCGCCGCGCGACAGCGCCAGATAGAGCGGAAACAGCAGGCAAAGCAGAAACTCGACGCTGACGAACCAGGAGGCGCCGTTCCAGGTCAGCCAGGGGAACAGGTTCCACGCCTGCACCATGAACAGGTTGGCGACGAATCCCTCCGCCGGGTTCATCGGCGGCCAAGGCTGATGATAGATCGAAACAAAGCCGAACTCGTTCGCCAGCCATTCGGTCGCCAGCATCAGGGCCAGCATCGAGAGCAGCGTGAACAGATGCAGCGGATAAAGCCGCGACAGCCGCGCCTGCAGGAACGGCACATAGGCCTTGCCGTGCAGCACGTCGTCGATCTTGCGGCCGTAGACGTGGATCAGAATGAAGCCGGAAAGGGCGAAGAAGAACTCCACCCACAGATAGCCCTTGCCGACCAACAGATCGAACAGCCTGGCGTCGCGATAGCCGTGTCCCTCGCAGAAATGATAGAGCACCAGGATCAGCGGCGGCAGCGCCCGCGCCCCGGACAGGGCCTTGATATCGATCGGACGGGCGGAAAAGGGCATGAAACGTCTCGCGGGGTGCGCTTCACCAAATGCGGTTGCCGGTTTTCGGATAGGACGCACGATAAAACAAGGGAGGGATGAATTCCGTCAAAGTCCCGCCCGCCGGAGTCACGGTATCGGCACGGGAAAAAGCCCCCCCCCGCGCGTATACAACTATAAGTATTTGCGCTTGCACATTCAATTAATGCCGGTTTGGCATACTGCGCGCAGCCGAGGGGGGGGCAGTGCATGTCGACACATGACACCATTTTGCAAGACATCAAGCACGACATGGAACGCCTTGCCGCGCAGGACAGGTTTCTTTCCGTCGACGAAATCGAGAGTTCGATTCTCAAGGATGGCGTTGCGTATTGGCAAAGCATTCGACAGGGACGCAAATTTCCTCCGCGCTCGGCGGTCACGCCGCGCGGGCTCGGCCATCTGTTGCGCAACACGATGCTGATCGGCGTCATTGGCGGCGGAACCGATTACAAGTTCCGCATCGTCGGTGATGCGCCGGTCGCCGCGCTCGGCCGCAATTTTCAGGGCGTGTGCCTCAGCGAGATGGACGAGACCGGCAACATGCGCGGCATCACCTGCCGCCAGCTATACAGCGGCGTGGTGAAAAGCGGCGAGCCCAAGGCAATCCGCGGCTGCATGGCCTCGAACATCAGGCTGCATTTTCCGATTCAGTGCGAAGGCGTATTTCTGCCGCTCGGCCCCAACGACGCGACGGTGGATTTTATCCTCGGCTTCAGCGTCTGCGTCTCGCATAAATTTTAGATAGATAAGCGCGGCCAGGAAAAGTGGGCACCGGTTTTCCGTCCGGCCGCGCGCGAACAATTCAATACGCCCGCTCGACGCAGAAATCGGCGATGCCGGACAGCGCCTCGCGAATTTCGCTGGTGCCTTCGGGCAGGGCGTTTTGCGCCGTATCGGCATAGGCGCGCGCGCGCGTCATGGTATCGGAGATCGCCCCGGTCTGTTCCACTAAGGTGATGGCGCGGTCGAGGTCGCGCTCGGATTTCGAGCCGGTCTGAATGACGCGCGTCCAGAATTTCTTCTCGTCCTTGTCGGCGCGCGCCACCGCCAGGATCACCGGCAGCGTCACCTTGCCCTCGCGGAAATCGTCGCCCACCGCCTTGCCCATCATCGCCTGACGGCCGGAATAATCGAGCGCATCGTCGACAAGTTGAAACGCCATGCCGAGATTGTCGCCGTAGACGCGCATCGCTTCTTCGTATGCGGGGGAGACGTTGGCCAGCATGGCGCCGGCTTCGGCGGCGGCGGCGAACAGCGCCGCGGTCTTGGCGTGAACCACCGACAGGTAATGGTCCTCGCTGGTGGCGACGTCGTTGACCGATTTAAGCTGCATCACCTCGCCTTCGGCGATGATGCCCGAGGCGGTGGCCAGCACGTCGAGCACGTCGACCCGTCCGGCCTCGACCATCAGGCGGAAGGCGCGGCTGAGCAGGAAATCGCCGACCAGGATGCTGGGCTTGTTGCCCCACACCAGATTGGCCGAAACCTTGCCCCGGCGTAAGCTGCTGCCGTCGACCACGTCGTCGTGCAGCAGGGTGGCGGTGTGGATGAACTCCACCGCCGCGGCGAGGTGGACGTGGTGCCCGCCAGCATAGCCGCCCATTCGGGCTGCCGCCAGGGTGAGCAGAGGGCGCAGCCGCTTGCCCCCGGAATCGACCAGATGCTTGGCCAGATCGGGGATCAGGGCGACGGCGCTGCCCAAGCGGGCGTGGATCAGGGCGTCGGCGGTGCGCATGTCCTCGCGCAGGAGCGCCACCAGCTTCTCGACCGGCGATACGTCCGCCGGTTTGGTCGTTTCGGTTTTGCGCAATTTTTGCGCGAACATCTTGAGACTTTCGAAGGTGCTTGTCGCATCGGCGCGATGCTGCAAGATTGGGTTTATGCCGCGTTCCGGTCAAGCGGCGGGTGAGATATTCGCGGTCACAGTGTGGCGAAAGGACACCATGCAGCCGATCCTGAAAACGAACGACCCGGTCCGCTTGCAGTACGCCCAAGCGCTGCTGCGCGACGCCGGTATCGCCGCTTTTGTCTTCGATGCCGAGGCCAGCGTCATGGACGGAAGCTCCGGCATGCTGCCGCGCCGGTTGATGACGGGGGATGCGGACGCTGCGGCCGCTATCGCACTTTTGCGTGACGGATTAGATGGTTATCTGCCGCCATGAAGATTCAGGGTGAGGATAACTTTCTCGGTGGCAAGCTGGTCATCCGTCAGCCGGCCGAAGGGTTCCGGGCGGGGCTGGATGCGGTGATGCTGGCTGCCGCCGTGCCGGCCGGGCCGGACGAGGAGGCTTTGGAGCTGGGCGCTGGTGTTGGCACTGTCTCTTTATGCCTGGCCAAACGCGTTGCGGGCCTTCGCATCGTCGGCACGGAACTTGATGCAGCTCTTGTGGATATTGCCGTAACCAACGCGGCGGCCAACGATTTATCGGATCGAATCGGCTTTCTGGCCGGCGATGTGTTCGATCCGCCGGCGGCGGTGAAACGCGACTTCGATCATGTGTTCGCCAATCCGCCGTTCCACGGCGACGAGGGCGAAGCCTCGCCCGAGCCGTTGCGCGCCCGCGCCAAGATGGACGGGGGCAGGCTAGGCGATTGGCTGGCGGCGGGCCTTAAGCGCACCCGCTCGGGCGGCAGCTTTACCGCCATCCTGCGGGCCGACCGGCTGGCCGAGGCGCTGGTGGCGTTGCCGGGCGGCGGGGTGACCGTCTTGCCGCTGTGGCCCAAGGCGGGCGTGGCGGCCAAACGGGCGATCGTTCGGGTCCGCAAAGGGGGGCGCACGCCGTTTTCGCTTAAGTCCGGCTTGGTGCTGCACGAGGCGGACGGGCGCTACACTAAGGAAGCGAATGCGATCTTGCGGGGAGAGGCGGCCATAGACTATTGAACGAGCGCAATATTCATTAGGGCCGAAACCCGTGGCCAAAACCTTTCAGGATTTGATTCTCACCCTGCAGAATTATTGGGCAGCCAAGGGCTGCCTGATCCTGCAACCCTATGACATGGAAGTCGGGGCGGGCACCTTTCATCCCGCCACCACGCTGCATGCGCTCGGCCCCAAGCCGTGGCGCGCCGCCTATGTCCAGCCTTCGCGCCGGCCCAAAGACGGCCGCTATGGCGAGAACCCCAACCGGTTGCAGCACTATTACCAGTATCAGGTGATCCTGAAGCCGGCACCCAAGGACGTGCAAGATTTGTATCTCGGCTCGATCAAGGCCATCGGGCTCGATCCGGCCGAACACGACATCCGCTTCGTCGAGGACGATTGGGAAAGCCCGACGCTGGGCGCCTGGGGCCTGGGCTGGGAGGTGTGGTGCGACGGCATGGAGATCAGCCAGTTCACCTATTTTCAGCAGGTCGGCGGCATCGATTGCGATCCGGTCTGCGCCGAGCTGACCTATGGGCTGGAGCGCTTGGCCATGTACGTGCAGGGCGTCGAGTTCGTCTACGATTTGGCCTACAACGAGACCTTCCGCTACGGGGAAGTGTTTCACCAGAACGAGCGGGAATATTCCGCCTATAACTTCGAGCACGCCAACACCGAGATGCTGAAGCGCCATTTCGAGGACGCCGAGGCCGAGTGCAAGGCGTTGATCGGCGCCGGGGTCTGTCTGCCGGCCTACGATCAGTGCATCAAGGCTAGCCACTGTTTCAATCTCTTGGATGCGCGCGGGGTGATTTCGGTCACCGAACGGGCCGCCTATATCGGGCGGGTGCGGGCGCTGGCCAAGACCTGCTGCGAAGCTTGGCTGAACAGTCCGATGGGCGATTATACGCCGAGGTATGCATAATGGCCGATTTGCTGATCGAATTGTTCTCCGAAGAAATCCCGGCGCGGATGCAAGGCGCCGCCGCCAAGGATCTCGACCGCATCGTCTCGGGCGCGCTGGCCGAGAAGGGCCTGAAGGCGGAAGGCTCCAAAGCCCTGGCGGGATCGCGGCGCCTGGCGCTGTCGCTGACCGGTCTGCCGGTCAAGCAGCCGGACGTACATGAGGAACGCAAGGGCCCGCGCGTCGGCGCGCCCGAAAAGGCCATCGAAGGGTTCCTGCGCTCGGCCGGGGTGAAACTCGAGGAATGCCGGAAGCAGAACGACGGCAAGGGCGAATTCTATGTCGCCGTCATTGAGCGTAAGGGCCGCACCACAGCGGAAGTGCTGGCGGAAATTCTGCCCGAAGCTTTCGCCAAACTGCCCTGGCCCAAATCGATGCGCTTCCCCGGCAGCGAGGTGCGCTGGGTGCGGCCGCTGCATTCGATTATCGCGTTGTTCGACGGAAAGATCGTGCCGTTCGAATTCGCCGGGGTGAAATCCGGCAACATCACGCGCGGTCACCGCTTTCTGTCGAAGGGCGAGGTCAAGGTCGCCGATTTCGCCGATTATCTTGCCAAGCTGATGGAACAGCATGTGGTGGTGGACGGCGAAAAGCGCAAAGCCATCGTCTTAAACGATGCGCGCGAACAGGCCGCCTCCATCGGTTGCGAGCTGATCGACGACATCGGGCTGCTGGAAGAGGTATCCGGGCTGGCGGAATGGCCGCATGTGCTGATCGGCACCATCGAAGACCAGTTCATGGACGTGCCGCCCGAGATTCTTCAAACCTCGATGCGCACCCATCAGAAGTATTTTTCCCTGCGCGATCATGCGACGGGAAAGATGGCGAACAAGTTCGTCGTCGTCTCCAACATGGCGGCGGCCGATGGCGGCAAGGAAATCGTAGCCGGCAACGAGCGGGTGTTACGCGCGCGGCTGTCGGATGCCAAGTTCTTCTGGGACGGCGACCGCAAGCATTCGTTGGAAAGCCGCGTCGAGGCGCTGAAGGGCATCGTCTTCCATGCCAAGCTCGGCACCCAATACGAACGGGTGGAGCGCATCAAAGCGCTGGCCGGCGAGATCGCGGCGAAAATCGGGGCGGATGTCGAAAAAGCCAAACGCGCGGCATTGCTGTGCAAGGCGGACTTGACCTCCGGCGTGGTCGGGGAATTCCCCGAACTGCAAGGCATCATGGGCGGCTACTACGCCCAGCATGATGGCGAGGACGCCGAAGTCGCGAGCGCCATCCGCGACCATTACAAGCCGCTGGGGCCCACCGACAGCGTTCCGACGGCGCCGGTTTCGATTGCTGTGGCGCTGGCGGACAAAACGGATCAGCTCACCGGCTTCTTCGCTGTGGGCGAGAAACCGACCGGCTCGACCGATCCGTTCGCGCTTCGTCGGGCAGCACTCGGTGTCATCCGTATTATCCTTGAAAACGAACTACGCCTTTCGTTGGGTTTTGTCGGTGATGATGTATTGTCCTTCCTCGCCGACCGCCTCAAAGTCGCCCTCAAAGAGAAGGGTATTCGTTACGATCTGATCGATGCGGTGTTCAGCCTCGGGGGCGAAGACGATTTGGTGCGGCTGGTGGCGCGCGTGGAAGCGCTGCAATCCTTCATTGCCTCCGAGGGCGGCAAGAACCTGCTCGCCGGTTACAAGCGCGCGGCGAACATCCTCAAGGCCGAGGAAAAGAAGGACAAAACCTCGTTCGACGGCGCGGTGGAGACCACGCAGCTCAATCTGCCCGAGGAAAAGGAACTGTTCATCGATCTGAAAGCGGCGGCGCAGGCGATCAAGGGCAAGCTGGAGGCCGAAAGCTTCGTCGATGCCATGCGCACCATGTCCCGCTTGCGCAAGCCGGTGGATGCCTTCTTCGACAAGGTGACGGTCAACGACAAAGACCCCGCCTTGCGCGCCAACCGGCTTAAGCTGCTTTCGACCTTGCGCTCGACGCTTCATTTGGTCGCGGATTTTTCCAAGATCGAAGGGTAGTTCCTTATCGCGCTGCACCAATGTTCCCGCATCCGATGCCGGCGGGGACGGGGATTTCGCCGGCAATACCTCCGGCGCCATCCCGGCGCGTCCGGCGACGGCTGCCTTTGCTCAGAAAACAGACAACATCCGCCTGCGCCGTCGGTAAAACCGGCGGATGACGGGCGATTTGCTGGTGGCGACATTTTGCTGCACCGCAACGCAACTTTACCGCGCCAACCCCCTGATTCAGTGAAATAAATAATAAGTTTCCTCGCGCCCGCTTGTCACATTGCGTCGTTTCGGGGTATCTCGGACAATATACAGGTAAGAATCCATCGCCTTTTCAGGTCATGGCCCGCGTGTGCGGATGGGCAAGACGCCCGGGCGGCGCAAAACGCGTCGCGAGGAAAAGCACATGCAATTTTTTGCGGAGATACAAGCCGAACACGGCAGTCCGCATTCGCAGGCTATGACAGACAAGTGCGACGGCTGAATAACGACAAACTTAAGGGTAGAGAAACACATGACCAAATGGGTTTATAATTTCGGAGACGGCAAAGCCGACGGCGAAGCCAAGATGAAAAATTTGCTGGGCGGCAAAGGCGCCAACCTGGCGGAGATGAGCAATCTCGGTCTTCCCGTTCCTCCCGGCTTCACCATCACCACGGAAGTCTGCACGTATTTTTACGCCAACGGCCATTCCTATCCGTCCGACCTTGCCAAGCAGGTCGACGAAGCTGTCGAGTTGGTCGGCAAGCGCATGGGCAAGAAATTCGGCGATCCCAAGAATCCGCTGCTGGTTTCGGTTCGCTCCGGCGCCCG
The DNA here is from genome assembly GCA_002307315.1 of Alphaproteobacteria bacterium UBA1303. Lineage (GTDB taxonomy): Bacteria > Pseudomonadota > Alphaproteobacteria > Micropepsales > Micropepsaceae > Rhizomicrobium. The sequence continues at coordinate 19,038 of DBTZ01000002.1, read as the reverse complement.
CATTTCGATGCCGGGCATGATGGACACCGTGCTCAACCTCGGCCTCAACCCCGAAACCGTCGAAGGTCTGGCCGCGCTGACCAAAAATCCGCGCTTCGCCTGGGACTCCTATCGCCGCTTCATCCAGATGTATTCCAACGTCGTGCTGAACGTCGAGCATTCCAACTTCGAGGACATCCTCGACCAGGAAAAGGAAGCCAAGGGCGTCGAGAACGACACCGACCTCGATGCGGAAGATCTGAAGCGCATCGCCGGCAAGTTCAAGGACGTGGTCAAGAAGGAACTCGGCAAGCCGTTCCCCGACGATCCGAAAGAGCAGTTGTGGGGCGGCATCGGCGCCGTGTTCGGTTCGTGGATGATCGCCCGCGCCAAGACCTATCGCCGCTTGAACAAGATCCCCGAGGATTGGGGCACGGCGGTCAACGTGCAGTCGATGGTGTTCGGCAATTTCGGCGAAAGCTCCGCCACCGGCGTCGCCTTCTCGCGCGACCCTGCCACCGGCGAAAATCTGCTGTACGGCGAATACCTCATCAACGCCCAGGGCGAAGATGTGGTGGCCGGCATCCGCACCCCGCAGGCGATCTCCAAGATCGTGCGCGAGCGTCAGGGCGCCACGAAGTTGTCGATGGAAGAAACCATGAACGACAACTTCAAGATCCTGAAGGGCATTTCCGACAAGCTGGAAGCCCATTTCCGCGACATGCAGGACATGGAATTCACCATCCAGGAAGGCAAGCTCTACATGCTGCAGTGCCGCAACGGTAAGCGCACTGCCAAGGCCGCCCTCAAGGTCGCCATCGATCTGGTCAGCGAGGGGCTGATCGACAAGAAGACCGCGGTCTGCCGCGTCGATCCGTCGGCGCTCGACCAACTGCTGCATCCGACCTTGGATCCCAAGGCGCCCAAGCAGAAGATCGCTTCGGGTCTTGCCGCCTCTCCCGGCGCGGCGATCGGCGAAGCGGTGTTCACCGCCGACGAAGCCGAGAAGCTGGCCAACGAAGGGCACGAAGTCGTGCTCATCCGTACCGAGACCAGCCCCGAGGACATTCACGGCATGCACGCCGCC
>DBTZ01000002.1:0-17681 GCA_002307315.1 Alphaproteobacteria bacterium UBA1303 | reverse complement strand
GGCGGCATGACCAGCCACGCGGCGGTGGTCGCCCGCGGCATGGGCCGTCCGTGCGTGGCCGGCGCCGGCAGCCTGCGCATCGATGCCGAAGCCGGCACGATGACGGCTGGCGATATCGTCATCAAGAAGGGCGAGATCATCACCATCGACGGTTCTTCGGGCAACGTCTACAAAGGCCGCGTGCCGATGCAGCAGCCGGAAATGACCGGCGACTTCAACACGCTGATGACGTGGGCCGACGAAATCCGCACCCTCAAGGTGTTCACCAACGCCGACACTCCGACCGACGCCAAGACCGCCATCGGTTTCGGCGCCCAGGGCATAGGTCTGTGCCGCACCGAGCACATGTTCTTCGACAACGAGCGCATCATCGCGGTTCGCCAGATGATCCTCGCCGAGACCATCCCGGAACGCGAGAAGGCACTGGCCAAGCTGCTGCCCTATCAACGCGGCGATTTCGAAGAAATCTTCCGCGTGATGAAGGGCCTGCCCGTCATCATCCGCCTGCTCGATCCGCCGCTGCACGAATTCGTCCCCCACAAGGAGGAAGAGTTCGCGTCGGTTGCGTCCGCCGCCGGCGTTTCGGTCGCCAAGCTGAAGGCCAAGTGCAATGCGTTGCACGAGTTCAACCCGATGCTCGGTCATCGCGGCTGCCGTCTGGGCGTTACCTTCCCGGAAATCACCGCGATGCAGGCGCGCGCCATTCTCGAAGCCGCGCTCAACGTCGAGGCCGAGGGAAGCAAGGTGAACGTCGAGATCATGATCCCGGTGGTCGCCTTCAAGGCCGAGCTCGACACCCTCAAGGAAGTCATCACCAAGGTCGCCGAAGACATCAAGAAAGAGCGGGGCAAGCTGCCGCACTACAAGGTCGGCACCATGATCGAACTGCCGCGCGCCGCCCTTAGGGCCGGCGAGTTGGCGGAAACCGCCGAGTTCTTCTCGTTTGGCACCAACGATCTGACGCAGACCACGCTGGGCGTTTCCCGCGACGATGCCGGCCCGTTCCTCACCGAATATCAGGTGAAGGGCCTGTTGATGCGCGATCCGTTCGTGACCATCGATCGCGACGGCGTCGGCGAACTGATCAAGATCGCCGCCGAACGGGGCAAGAAGACCCGTCCCGACATCACCATCGGCATCTGCGGCGAACATGGCGGCGATCCCGAATCGATCCTGATCTGCCAGGAAGCCGGTCTCGATTACGTGTCCTGCTCGCCGTTCCGCGTTCCGGTTGCGCGGCTTGCCGCGGCGCAGTCTGCGTTGAAAGTGCAGAAGTAAGTCGATTCGTACGGATTAGTCCGTATACGGAATGAAATGAGGGAATCCCGAAAATGCAGGGATTCCCTCATTTTTTTGTCGCGAATGACGCCGTGTCACGAATTTGCATTTTTTGTTTGACGATTCGGGTTTTCTTGGCCACAAAACCTGCGGCATGAAGATTGGATGGGGGGCAGGGGAACCGTTCGGAAGAGACGCCGAATTTTCGACACACAAATCCGAAGGGGGACGAACCCTATGAGCAGAAAAAGCAAAGACGCCATACTTCGATCGGACCGCATACTTGTAGGTGCTTTTGCGATTATTCTTGCGGCGGCCAGCGCAGCGGTTGGTGCGACGGCGGCTTATCATCCGCGTAACAACGAAACGTCTGCGGTCGTCGTTGCCGGCGCGATGCAGCCGTTGCAAGGTGCGAACGCAGCGGCGCCGCGTGTTGCCGTCAACGCGGCCTCGGCCCGTGCCGAAAACGCCAGTTACGATAGCAAGGCCGACGACGATTCCGCTTCCGCGCCGATGGCCAGCCGTCCGGTCTTCCGTTCGGCGACCGAGCAAATGGTGTTGGAAAAACTGCTGAGAGAACACCGGTGCCTTTCGGAGGCGCTGTATTATGAAGCGCGCGGCGAAGGCGTTAAGGGCGAGAAGGCCGTGGCGGAAGTCGTCTTCCGTCGTCTGCGTACCGGCAAATACGGCAATTCGATTTGCGAAGTGGTTTATTCCGGCGCACTGCGGTCGGGCTGCCAGTTCTCGTTCACCTGCAACGGCGTGATGCGCAAGGCCAAGGTGCCTGGCGCGTGGATGCAGGCGCAGTTGCTGGCCGCCAAGATCATCACCAGCGAAGAACGCCTGGGCAACACCACGCAAGGCGCGACCAGCTTCCACGCCACCACGGTGCAGCCGGATTGGTCGTTCGTGCTGACCCCGACGGTTCAAATCGGCAATCACATCTTCTACCGCCATCACGGCGGCGAGCGGACGATGTAATATTCCTCGGGCGGCTGTTTAAAAAAAAGCGAGCGGAAAGTCCGCTCGCCTTTTTTTTAATTTTCTTACGGCACGGCCATTGCGGAAGGGGCGTCATTCGGTGGCGAAATCGAGTCCCACGTCCATGCACGTCGCCGAGTGGGTGATGGCGCCGGAGGAAATGAAGTCGACGCCGGTTTCGGCCACCGCGCGCACGGTATCGACGGTGATGTTGCCGGATGCTTCCAGCAGCGCCCGCCCGTTCACGGTCGCGACCGCGCGCTTCAGATCGGCGATGCTGAAATTGTCGAGCATGATGGTTCTGACGCCTATCTCCAGCGCCTCGTTCAATTGTTCGAGGGTATCGACTTCGACCTCGACCTTGATCATGTGGCCGATCGACATGCGGGCGCGTTCCACCGCCTGCCGGATGCCGCCGGCGGCGGACAGATGGTTGTCCTTGATCAGCATCGCATCGTCGAGGCCGAAGCGGTGGTTGACGCCGCCGCCGCAGCGTACGGCGTATTTCTCCAGCACGCGCAGGCCCGGCGTGGTTTTGCGCGTATCGACGATGCGGGCCTTGGTGCCTTCGGTCTGGGCGACCAGCGCATGGGTGGCGGTGGCGATGCCGGAAAGGTGCCCGAGGAAGTTCAATCCTACCCGTTCGGCGGATAGAATGGCGCGGGCCGGACCTTCCACCATGGCAAGGCGGGTGTTGGGGCCGACATTGTCGCCGTCGTGAACCGAGACGTGCAGGTAAAGCTTAGGGTCGATCAGGCGGAAGGCCGCTTCGACGGCGGTCAGGCCGCAGATGGTGCCGGGTTTGCGCGCCACCACGAACGCCTTGGCACGGACGTCAGAAGGCACCACCAGGGCGGAGGTGACGTCGCCGGCGCGGCCGAGGTCTTCTTCGAGGGCGCGGCTGACGATAGGGTCGAGCAAAAAGGGATGCGGCGGATGCAGTCGGGTATGGGCCATGTTCAACTCGCGGTGTGTGATAGGCGTTTTTTCGGAAAATCGAATTCCATCCGAAAACGCGACGGGGTGCTTCTAGAACAATTCGCCGACGTCGTTCAGCGGTGAATTGCCTCTGCGGCGGTTTCGGCCATGACGCGTTCGGCCGTGGCATTGACCAACTTCAGGGTAATGAAAGTTCGTTCACCCTTGACGGCGGTTTGCGGATAATCGGTGCGGCAATGGCTGCCGCGGCTTTCGTGCCGCATCAACGCGCCGGCGATCACCAGTTTGGCGCTGGCGGTGACGTTGAGCAGCGCCGGTTCGAATCCGCTCGCCTGTTCGAGGCGGACGACGCGGCGCATGGCTTCGCGCAAGGAGCTGCCGTTGCGTTCCAGCCCGACCAGCCGCGTCATGGTATCGCGCAAGGTCTGCGGCAGCGGCGGCAGTTGGAACCGTTCGGGCGCCGGGGGCAGGGCGCCGCCGGGTTTCGACAAGCCGGTGGATTTGACGTCCTCGGCGGCGCGGGCGGCGAACACCAGCCCTTCGAGCAGCGAGTTGGAGGCCAAACGGTTGGCGCCGTGCAAGCCGGTCGAGGCGCATTCGCCCACCGCCCATAACCCTTCGAGCGAGGTGCGGCCGGTGCGGCCGGAAACGATGCCGCCCATATGGTAATGCGCGGCGGGCGCCACCGGAATCGGCTGCACCGCCGGATCGATCCCTTGCGCCCGGCAGGATTCGTAGACCGTGGGGAATTGCGTGGCGAAGGTCTCGCCTACCGCCTCGCGGCAATCGAGGAAGATGCTATGCCCGGCGACGATCTGGCGATGGATGGCGCGGGCCACCACGTCGCGCGGCGCCAGCTCGGCCATCGCGTGAACTTGCGGCATGAAACGGCGGCCGGCCTCGTCGATCAGGGTCGAGCCGCGGCCGCGTAACGCCTCGGTGGCGAGCGGGGCAGGGTCGATGCCGCCGGCGATGGCGGTGGGGTGGAACTGGACGAATTCGGGGTCGGAGATCACCGCCCCGGCACGCGCGGCCATGCCCAAGCCTTCGCCGCGCACTTCCGGCGGGTTGGTAGTGACGGCATAGAGCGAGCCGAGGCCGCCGGTGGCGAAGATCACCGCCGAGGCGCGGAACAGCACCAGCCGGGCGGATGCGCCCGACCCGGTACGGGCAAACAGGCCGACGGCGCGGTTGTCTTCCATCGCCAATTCGATGGCGTGGAAACCTTGAAGTATTTTGATCGAAGGCGTGTCCAACGCCTTGGCAGCCAAGGCTTTCATCACCTCGGGGCCGGCGCGATCGCCGCCGACGTGAACGATGCGGGGGCGGGCATGCGCCGCCTCGCGTCCCATCGCCAGCGCGCCGTCGGGCGCACGGTCGAACGGCGCGCCGAAGCGGGCGAGGTCGTCGATTCGCGCCGCCGCATCGCGCGCCACCAATTTGGCGATCTCCGGGTCGGTCAAGCCGGCGCCGGCCGCTACGGTATCGTCGGCGTGCGACTGCCAGCTATCGCCGGCACCGATTGCCGCGGCGATGCCGCCTTGGGCGTGGGCGCTCGATCCGGTGACGCCCGGCATACCCTCGGCCACCACCAGTGCCGGATACGGCGCCAGCTTCAGCGCCGCGAACAGGCCGGCGACGCCGGCGCCCAAAATCAGCGCGCCTTCGGTTTCGATAATGTTGTCGATACGGCGGTTCAAGGTGTCCATCCTATGCCGCCACCGGCGTCTTGCCGACCGCCAGCATGCGTTCGACCGACCGGCGGGCGCGGGCGGCGATGTCGGCGTCCACCCGGACCTCGACGGTCAGAGTTTCGAGTGCGTGCAGAATGTTCTGTAAGCCGATCTTCTTCATGTGCGGACAGAGGTTGCACGGCCGCACGAAGTCGATGTCGGGAAAATCCACGGCAATGTTGTCGCTCATCGAGCATTCGGTTACCAGCACCGCGCGTTTCGGATGTTTGTCGGCGATGTATCTCTGCATCTCGGCGGTCGAGCCGGCATAGTCGGCTTCCGCCACCACCGCGGGCGGGCACTCGGGATGGGCGAGCACCGTCACGGAAGGATCGGCCTTGCGAAAGCCGCGGATGTCTGCCGGCGTAAAGCGCTCGTGCACCTCGCAATGGCCTTTCCAGGCGATGATCTTTACCGCGGTTTTCTTCGCCGTGTTTTGGGCGAGGAATTCGTCGGGCGTCATGATGACGGTATCGACGCCCCATTCGCGGGCGATGTCTTCGACCACCGCCAGGGCGTTGGCGGAGGTGCAGCACACGTCGCTTTCCGCCTTTACCGCCGCCGAGGTATTGACGTAACTGACTACCGGCAAGCCGGGGTGCTTGGCCTTCAAGGCCCGCACGTCCGCGGCGGTGATGGACTCGGCCAGCGAACAGCCGGCGGTGGCATCCGGGATCAGTACGGTCTTGTCGGGCGAAAGAAGCTTCGATGTCTCGGCCATGAAGTGTACGCCGGCCTGAACGATGATCTTGGCTTCGGTGCGGGCGGCGATCCGGGCAAGGTGCAGGGAGTCGCCCACTACGTCGGCGACGCAGTGATAGATTTCCGGCGTCATGTAGTTGTGGGCAAGAATGACGGCATTTCGTTCCGCCTTCAGCTTGTTGATCGCCACCACATAAGGGGCATGCACCGGCCATTCGATCTCGGGAACCACATGGGCGACTTTCCGATAAAACGGCTCTGCCGCCCGGGCGATTTCCGGCGTGAAGGGAAGGCGTATTGTTGTTTTGACCACCATACCCGTTACCAAGACGATTATACTCAATTTGAGTATAAATATGGGCTACGAATACCGGCCATCGCGGCCGGAACTTCACTTATGCTACATATGAGCACAAATAGGTCAAGCGAAAAGGTTAAGTTTATCGTGTATATTTCGTAAGCGTGCCCGAATAGAGGCAGTGGTGGGGTGCCCTAGAGCATTTCACTGTTTAACGAAAAACACTGATCTAACTCCTTGTTTTGTCGTGCTTCATACCAGAAAACCGGATTCCACTCTTTATGTGAAGCGCTCTAATCGCAGGATTATGAATTCCATTCGCTCCCGGCCGCCTCGTCGGCCTCGCGCGCGGCATGGATCGGCTTCAACGCGGCGAAGCGTTCCACATCGAGCCGTTTAAGCGCCCACACCGCCGTCGCCCGCACCAAGGGCGAGGCATCGTCCAGCCGCCGTTCCGCCTCTGCCGCCAGATCGGCATCGCCGGAATTACCGATGGCGATCAAAACATTGCGTACAAAGCGGTCGCGGCCGATGCGTTTGATCGGCGAAGCGCGGAACAGCGCGCGGAATGCCGGATCGTCGAGCCGGGCGTAATCGGCCAGTCCCATCGTGCGATAGGCATCGCGTGCGGCAAAGGCGATTTCGTTCGATGCTTTGGCGAATTTGTTCCACGGGCACGCCGCCAGACACGCATCGCAGCCGTAGATGCGAGGGCCGATGGCTTCGCGCAATTCCCTCGGGATATGCCCCTTGTGCTCGATGGTGAGATAGGAAATGCAACGCCGCGCATCCATTTTGTAGGGCGCAACGAAGGCGCCGGTGGGGCAGGCGTCCAGGCAGGCATGGCAATGGCCGCAGTGGTTTGATTCCGGCGTGTCGGGCGGGATCTCCAGCGTCGTGAACACCGAGCCGAGAAACAGCCAGGAGCCGAAACTCCGGCTGACCAGATTGGTGTGCTTGCCCTGCCAGCCGATCCCCGCACATTCGGCCAGGGCCTTTTCCAGCACCGGTGCGGTATCGACGAAGACCTTCGCATCGCCGCCGAAGCTTTCGATCATGAACGACGCCAGCCTTTTCAGCCGTTGCTTGATGTGCTCGTGATAATCGTCGCCCTGGGCGTAGAGCGAAATTGCGCCGTCGCGCCGGCCGGCGGGACCGTAGTTCATTCCCAGCATCATTACCGCGCGCGCTTCGGGCCAGAGCGCCTGCGGATCGGCGCGCCGTTCGGCATTGGCGGCCAGCCACGCCATGTCGCCGTGACGCCCGGCTCCCAGAAATTCGCCGAGCCGCATCGACGCCTGCGGCGGTGCCGCAGCGCGAGCAAAGCGCGCAACGGCGAAGCCGTCGGCCGCCGCCCGCGTACGCAGTACGGTTTTGAGGTCAGAAATCGAGTTCGACATAATGCATGACCGGCGGCTGGCCGGGCACGCGATCGGCAAGCAGCGAGCGGAAACAGGGGCGCGATTTGACCCGCATGTACCATTCCTTAATCGCCGGATAGTCGTCCCATTTGACCTCGCCGAAATAGTCCATCGCCGAAAGATTGGCGGCGAGTGCCAGATCGGCGATGGTGCAGACCTTGCCGGCCAAATAGCCGTTGGCCTCCAGAATGGGGGCGATTTCTAGCAGGGCGGCGTGCAGCGCCTCGCGTCCTTGCCGGATCACGTTCATGTCGGGCGTCGAACGCGACGGCGCCCCGGTGAAGCGCGGATTGGCCTTCTCGAACACGATGCAGCCGGTGATCTGGGCCGTCATCGGTCCCATCGCCCAATCGAGCCAGCGCAAAGCGTCGCGGCGCATCGCTTCGTCTTCGGGGACCAGCGGATAGTCCGGGTAATAGCCTTCCAGCCGATCGACGATCGCCCACAATCCTTCGCAGGCGGTGTCGTCCTGATCGACGAACACCGGCAGGTGACGGTGGGTATCCTCGGCCTGAACCGGATCGCAGGCGAGGCGTTTTTCCCCGATCATCAGGCGCGCCAAGCGCGAGGCTGGCGAAAATACAAGGTGAATGATGCGACGCATGGCGGTAATTTATATCACATTCGCCACCGGCAAAGTCCGTTTGTCGCATTTGCGGGAAAAATGCCGTCGTTTTTTTTCGTCGACCGAAGGACGGGTGGCTGCTTGACAGGTGTCGGGTTAATTATAATATAAATAACCGGCCGGGTTTTCTATCATTCGGGCGGAACGGGCGCTTTTCGGGTGCAACATCCGAATGGGTCCGCTATTCCGGTCGAAACCACCGCCGGTTGGATGCATAACCCAAGTATATCGATAAGCGATTGCAGGCGTATGACAGACGATATTCAGCGGCCGGATTTGTCCCCCTCGACTTTTGCCATGCCGGACGGCCGGTCGTTGCACCTGTATGGCAATTTTTCCAACGCGCCGGTTTGGCCGCCGGGAGAGGGGCATGTTCGCGGCTATTCGCATCGGCGCTGGCATCCGGTGCGGCGCGAATGGGTGGTGTATTCCGCCCATCGCCAAGGCCGTACCTTCAAGCCGACCACCGATTGCCCGTTGTGCCCCAATTCGCCGGACGGCGAGATTCCGGTCGACGATTTCGAGATTGCGGTGTTCGACAACCGCTTTTCCTCGTTCCAGAAGGATTGCCCCAGGCCGGCGCCGATTCCCGGCCTCGATTTGCCGGTCGATAGTGCGGCGGGCAATTGCGAGGTGATCGTCTATTCCGCCGACCATATGGCGACCATCGGTTCGCTGTCGCAAGGCCGGCGCGAGCTGCTGGTGCGGGTGTGGGGCGAGCGGGTTCGGGCGCTGATGGCGCTGGATGAGGTTGCGGCGGTGATGCCGTTCGAGAACCGCGGCGAGGAGGCGGGCGTTACGCTCCATCATCCCCACGGGCAGATCTACGCCTTTTCCTATATGCCGCCGGTGATCGAGACCATGGCGCAGAGCTTCCGCGACGGATATGCGATCCAGCCGCTGACCAAGTTGGATGCCTATCGCACCGCCGATGCCGAAACTGCCTGCGCGTTGGTGCCGCCGTTCGCGCGTTTTCCGTTCGAAAGCTGGATCGTGCCCAAGACGTTTCGCGCCTCGCCGGCCGATCTGACCGATGCCGAGGTGCGCGACGTGGCGAAGCTGCTGTCGGTGGTGTCGCGCAAGTACGATGCGCATTTCGGCCGGATTTGCGCCTATGTGATGATCGTCTACCTCGCGCCCAAAGGGATGGAGGATTTCTTTCCCTTTCATATCGAATATTGTCCGCTTCTACGCGCGTCCAACAAACTGAAATATCTCGCCGGGTGCGAACTCGGTTCGGGCTCGTTCTTGGCCGATCTGGTGCCGGAAAACACCGCGAAAATCCTGCAAAACATTAAGATGGAGGAGGTCAGTTGAAAGAGTTCACCGCATCCGCTCCGGCGCGCGCCAATCTGATCGGCGAACACACCGACTATATCCCCAACGGCGGCCATGTGCTGCCGACGCCGCTGCCGTTCCACACCGAAGTATCCGTGCGCGAGACCGGCGGTCCTTCCGGTAGGGTGATGATCGCCAGCGGGAATTTTCCCGGCGAGACGTTCGAAGGCGCCATCGGCGATGCCAAGCGCGGGGCGTGGACCGATTACGTCGTCGGTTGTCTGCAGGAGGCGGCGAAAAAGGTCGCGCTGCCGGCGTTGGATATTCATATTAAAAGCGATGTGCCGTTCGGTTGCGGCATATCCTCGTCCGCCGCGCTGTGCGTCGGTACGGTGCGCGCGGTCAAGGGCTTGGTCGAAGCGGATTGGAGCGATGTCGACATCGCCGAAATGGCCTTCCATGCCGAACACGATTTCGTCGGCGTGCCGTGCGGCCGGCTCGATCAATACGCTTCCTCGGTCGGCCTGCCCGGGCAGGCGCTGCTGCTCGACACCAAGACGCTGGTCTTTCGCAACGTGGCGCTGCCGCCGGGCATCGCCATCATGTTGGTCGATTGCGGGGTGAAGCACGATTTGGCCAAGGGCGATTCCCATCAAAAACGTCTCGACCGCCTGGCGCAATGCACCAAGGCGCGCGATCTGTTGGGCGTGGGGACGCTGTGCGAATTGGGCTATGACGACCTGCCGCGCATCGAAGCGATCGAGGATGCGGTGGTGCGGCGTCGCGCCCGCCATGTCGTCACGGAAAATCTGCGGGTATTGGCGTTCGCCGAAGCGCTGGAGGCGGGCGACGATGCCGAACAGGCCGAGCTGATCGCCCAAAGCCATCTCTCGCAACGCGACGATTTCGAGGTTACCATCCCCGAGATCGACGCTCTGGTCGAGTCTTCCAACCGCTTCGGCGTGCGCGGTGCGCGCATCTGCGGCGGCGGCTTCGGCGGCGCCATTATCGCGCTGGTGCCGCAAGCGAAGGCGGCGGATTGGTGGACATCTGTGTCGAAGGAAAACCCCAACGGCAAACTGATTTCGACCTATGCTTTGGCAGGAAAGCGCAACTGATATGTCTTTGCCCGTCGTTTTGGTGTCCGGTGGTGCCGGTTATATCGGCAGTCACGTCGTCCATGTGTTGCAGCAGTCCGGTTTTATGCCGGTGGTGCTCGACAGTCTGGTGAACGGCAACCTTTGGGCGGCCGAGAAAGCCGATGCCTTCCGCCAAGGCGACATCGGCGATGCCGCCTTCGTGCGCGCTGCCTGCGAAGAGTTCAAACCGGTGGCGGCGCTGCATTTTGCCGCCTTCATCGAGGTCGGCGAGTCGGTTAAGAACCCGCAGAAATATTTCGTCAACAACCGCGACAAGGCGAAAATCTTTTTCGATACCATTGCCGGATGCGGGGTCCGTCATGTGGTGTTTTCCTCGACTGCGGCAGTCTACGGCGAGGTAACCGAATCCGATCCGATCAAGGAAACCCGGCCGACCGAACCGATCAACCCCTACGGCCAGGCGAAGCTGGATGCGGAAACCCATTTGCGCACCATCGCCGGCGTCGCCTCGGTCGCCTTGCGCTATTTCAACGTTGCCGGCGCCGCGCCTCAGGCGTCTTTGGGCGAGGCGCATTTTCCCGAAAGCCATCTGATCCCGCGCGTCGTGCTGCCGTTGATCGGGATGCCGGCGGCGGTGCAGGTTGCGCTCGATCTGGCGAAGGGCTTCAAGGTGTTCGGCGACGATTATCCCACCCGCGACGGCACCGCGGTGCGCGATTACATCCATGTGATGGATCTGGCCGAGGCGCATGTGCTGGCGTTGCGCTATCTGATCGGCGGCGGCGCCAGCGACGTTTTCAATCTCGGCAGCGGTTCGGGCTATTCGGTGAAGGAAATTGTCGATGCGGCGCGCAGCGCCCTGAACCGGCCGGACTTTGCACCGGAAATCGTGGCGCGTCGTCCCGGCGATCCGGCCACCTTGATTGCCGACGGCGCCAAGGCCAGGTCCGTGCTCGGCTGGCAGCCCAAGCGCGACGTTGCGGCGATGATCGGCGATGCCGCCCAATGGCACCGTCTGCCGGTCTATGCCGAGACTATCGTCGAAAAGTCCGGGCGGTAAGGTTTTCTTATTTGACGGTCATCGAGCCCATCGGCGGTGTGTTCGCGTTGGAAGAGCCGCATGGCGGAGAGCTTCCGCATCGCGGGGCATATGCGCTCAGCACCGGCCGCGCGTGCCTAACGGCGATGCTGCAACATTTGCGGCCCGCCTGCGTGCATGTGCCGTATTACACCTGCAATACGGTGTTTCAGCCCTTCGTCGACCTCGACATCCCGATCAGGCTCTATGCGGTGGACGCGCGGTTTCGCCCCCTCGACCTGCCGGTTCTCAAAGCCGGCGAATTCATTTTGTGGACGAATTATTTCGGCCTGTGCGGGCGCACGACCAAGCAACTCGTGGCGCGCTACGGCAGCCGATTGCTGATCGACGACAGCCACGCCTTTTTTTCCGGTCGGCATGATGGGCTGTGGTCCTTCACCTCGGCGCGGAAGTATTTCGGCGTGCCCGACGGCGCATTTTTGTTTGCCCCGGTCGAGCTTGCCGTCGATGCGCCGCGCTTCGATCGGGCTTTCGTGCGGCATGCCGAACTGCGCCGCGTGGGGAAGTATGCGGAGGCGGAGAGGGCCTATACGAAATACGAACGGACGCTGGATGCCTCGATTCGGCGCATTAGCGCGATCGGCGAGACCTTGCTGCGCGGCTGCGATGCCGGGCGCGCCGCCCGCATCCGCCGGGAAAATTTCGCCGTCGTACATGCCCGGTTGGCGGCGACCAACCGCATCGCGGTGGAGATGGCCGAGGACGACATTCCCTTCTGCTATCCCTACCTGCCGGAGCGGACGGCTAATCGGGCGGTGCTGTATCGGCGGAATATTTTCGTCCCGACCCTATGGACGGACGCTATTTCGCGGGCGGTGGACGGGTTTTCGTGGGAACGGTACGTCGGAAAATTTCTGCTGCCGCTGCCGATCGACCACCGCTACGGCGCCGACGACATGCGGCGCCTTTGCGATGCCGTCGAAGCGGCAACGCAATAAAGCCGCCCCTTTGCGCCACCCCCGGCTCGCGCTGCGGCCGGGGATGGCGGTTGTGCTTCTTAAGCGTCACGCGTCTTTGGCGGCTTCCTTCTCGGCCTTGGCGGCAGCGACGATTTGATCGGCGACCTTGCCGGACAGTTCGGCCAGATGATCGAACTTCATCTCGTAGGTGCCGACGCCCTGGGTCAGCGAGCGCAGTTCGATGATGAGGTTGCCGATTTCGACCAGCGGCATCTCGGCTTCAACCGTGTCCCAGCCCTTCCAGCCGTCGCGGGAATCGAAACCGAGGATCTTGCCGCGCCGGCCGCTGACCACCGAGTTGACGTCGGCGGTGGCGCCCGACGGCACATGAATGGAAACATGCATGATCGGCTCCAGTAGCACCGGCGAGCAATTGGGCATGCCTTCCTGCATGCCGATTCGCGCCGCGGTCTGGAACGCCGCATCCGAGGAATCCACCGTATGATAGGAGCCGTCGTTCAATGTCACGCTGACATCGACCACCGGAAAGCCGAGCGGACCGGATTTGAGATAATCGACCACACCCTTTTCCACCGAGGGAATCCACTGCTTGGGCACCACGCCGCCGACGATCTCGTCGTGGAATTCGAAACCGGTGCCGCGGGGCAGAGGCTTGATCTCCAGCACGACGTCGCCGAATTGTCCGTGTCCGCCCGATTGGCGCTTGTGGCGGCCGCGCACCGACGTCGATTTGCGGATGGTTTCCTTGTAGGGAACCCTGACCGGCACGGTGTTGATCTTAAGGCCGTAGCGGCTCATCATTTTCTCGATCGCCACCTTGAGATGAATTTCGCCCTGGCCGGCAAGCACCATCTGGTGCAACTCGGCGCTTTGCTCGAAGCCGACGGAAGGATCTTCCTCGCGCAGCTTGGCGATGGCGGCGGTGATCTTCACCTCGTCCTTGCGGTCGGCGGCCTCGATCGCCAGCCGATAGACCGGCGTCAGCCGCTCGATGGCGGGCCGCGGAGGGGCGATTTTGGCGCTCGACAGAAAATCGCCGGTGGCAACGCCTTCCATGCGCCCCAACGCCACGGTTTCGCCGTTCGCCGCTTCGGTCAACTTGACTTGCGCCGCGCCCTTGAGTGCGAACAGACCGCCGATGCGACTGTCAGTGCCCTCGGCGTTGTGCAGACCGGCGCCGTCTTTCAGCGAGCCGGTGAGAATGCGCACCAGCGAAAGCTTGCCGCCGGTCGAATAGACCGTCTTGAGCACCAGCGCCGTGGTGTCGGCGGATGCAATACCCAACCGCTTGGCGCATTCGGCAACGTTCGGCGCCTCGTGGCGCAGCGCCTTCAAAAGCCGGCGGACGCCGTTGTCCTTCTCGGCCGAGCCGAGCAGCACCGGCACCAGCAGCCCCTTGGCCATGTCGGTGCGCAAATCGTCGAACACCCGGTCGCGGCCGGGTTCGACGTCGGACAGCAGTTCCTCCATCAGCGTTTCGTCGAAATCGGCAAGCTTTTCCAGCATCGCATAGCGCGCGGACTTTTCGCTGTCCTTGTCGACGATTTCGATCACCTCGGAAGGCGCGTGCTCGCGGTAGACGAAGGCGCGTTCCAGCGCCAGATCGACGAACCCGGTGACGATGCCGTTCTTCGTGGTTGGAATCTGCCGGAGCAACAGCGGTTTCTCGGAAGCTTCCTGCAGCAAATTCAGCAGATCTTCGACCGGGCCGGTGGCCTTGTCGATCTTGTTGACGAACAACAAATGGGGAATGCCCAAATCGTCCAGCCGTTTCAAATACGGCTTCAGCATCTGAACCTTGGCGGCTTCGGGTTCGACCACCACCACCACGGCATCTGCGCCGATGACGGCATTCAGCGTATCCTGGAGAAATTCGATCGAGCCGGGACAATCGAGGAACGTAAACGTCTGGTCGAGGTACGGTGCGGCGGCGCAGTTGATCTCGACGCTCATCTGACGGGCGCGTGCTTCGGTCGAAGAATCGCCGACGGTGTTTTTCGCGGAGATCGATCCCTTGCGTTGGACGGCGCCGGTGGCGAACAAGATGCTTTCGAGCAGCGTGGTCTTGCCGCTGCCGTATGGTCCTACCAGGGCCACGGTACGTGGCCCCTTGCCTCCATTGTCGTTCGGCATGATTTCCTCCTGCGGCTTCCTTGAACGGAAGTCCGGGGGAACGCGGCGGGCGCCAACCCAACCAATCGGGAAGCGTCACGCGCTCCTTCTTCGATCCCATGAGCCTGACGCCGTTGAGCGGTCTTGGCAAGGGGGAGGAATGCGCGCGTTATCGACCGGGTTAAGAATTATCTTCCGGGTTCGGCGTTTCGTCCGCCAACATCAGATCGAGCAGCCGCGGCATCGGCATGCCGGCCTTGCGGGCGATCGAATCGAGATTTTGTCCCGGCCCGTCCACCACAATACCGCCCTTGCGGAGGCGCGTGATTGCCTGACCGCTGGTCATGCCCAACGCGGGGGCAACCTGCGAAATCGGCACCAGCGCCAGCCGTTGCGTCAGGGCGGCAGCCGGTCCGAAGCCGCGCGGGCCGCCCTGAGGTCCCCCCGGACCGCGTTCGCCGCCGGGCGACAACAAAGCCGAACCGACCAGCAACATCGCCACTACGCCCAGGACGCCGACCAGGATCAGGCTGCGCGTCTGGCCGATCATGAAGGAAAAACCCTTGCCGTTGCGGATCAGGTGCAGGACGGCGACGACCGCAAACAGAATGCCGAATTTCTCGTGCAGTTCGCCGAGTTGATGATTGCGGATGCCCAGCCACATCATCAAGCCGGTCACGGCGACGGCGGCGAACGCGACAAGACTGAGCGGCGTAATGTAGTTGCGAAGGAAACTGCTCATCCGATGCCTCTTGGATAAAAAACGATGTCCCGAGATTCTAACGCGTATGCACGCCCCATCCGCCGCGCAAACGGCGGATATTTCAGCGTTCATCCTTCACAAATCCGCGACGGTGCGCGGTTCGGAAATATTATTTCAATAAGGCGCAGAACCGCTGGATACGCTTGCAGGCATCCTCCAGCAATTTATTCGAGGTGGCATACGATACCCGGAAGAACGGCGACAAACCGAACGCTTCCCCATGCACCACCGCTACGCCCTCGATCTCCAGCAGTTCGGCGGCGAAATCGCCGTCGGTGGCGATGGTCTTGCCGGCCGGGGTCTTTTTGCCGATCAGGCCCTTGATCGAAGGATAGACATAGAACGCGCCTTCCGGTTTGGGGCATTCGATGCCCGGCGCCTGGTTCAGCATCGACACCACCAGGTCGCGCCGTTCGGCGAAGGCCTTCGCCCGTTTGGCGATGAAATCCTGGGTGCCGTTCAGCGCTTCGACCGCCGCCCATTGCGCGATCGAAGTGGCGTTGGTCACCGATTGCGATTGCAGTTTGCTCATGGCCGTGATCAGCGGTGCCGGGCCGCCGCAATAGCCGATGCGCCAGCCGGTCATGGCATAGGCCTTGGACACGCCGTTGACCGTCAAGGTGCGATCTTTCAGTTTCGGCTCGATCTCGGCGACGGTACGAAATTCGAAGCCGTCGTAGATCAGGTGCTCGTAGATGTCGTCGGTCAGCACCCAGACCTGCGGATGGCGCAGCAAAACGTCGGTCAGCGCCTTGAGTTGCGCCGGGGAATAGCAGGCGCCGGTCGGGTTGGAGGGCTGATTGAAAATCACCCATTTGGTCTTCGGAGTGATCGCCGCTTCCAGCGCCTCGGGCTTGAGGCGGAACCCGTCCTCGATCCTGGCCTCGACGACCACCGGGGTGCCGCCGCCCAGGGCGACGATGTCGGGATAGCTCACCCAGTAAGGGGCGATGCAGATCACCTCGTCGCCGGGATTTAAGGTGGCTATCAGCGCGTTGTAGATCAGGCCCTTGCCGCCGGCGGCGACGAAAATTTCGTCGGTCGTATAGTCGAGACGGTTCTCGCGCTTGAACTTGGCTTGGATCGCCTTGCGCAGTTCGAGAATGCCGGGCACCGCGGTATACTTGGTTTCGCCGCGTTGGATGGCGGAGATGGCGGCTTCCTTGATGTTGTCGGGGGTGTCGAAATCGGGTTCGCCCGCGCCCAGGCCGATGACGTCGCGGCCCTGCGCCTTCAGTTCGCGCGCCTTCTGAGTCACCGCCAAGGTCGGCGACGGCTTGATTCGGCCGAGAGCGGCACTGAGGAAATCCTTGGGAAGGGCGGAGGATGAGGCGGTCATGGCAAACCTTTATCGAGAGAAATAAGGCGATTATCACCTACCAACGTGTTCTAAAGCGGGCAAGAGGCAAATTTACGGCTAATAATTCAAAACGTTACGTGTCGTTACGATTTGTATACTTTTCTTTCCTAGAATTAACATGTGTCCGGGAGATTGTACCATGCGTAAGATCTCCATTCTGTTGCTAGCCGGCCTGGCGATGCTGGTTGCGTGTACTCCGTCGAAAAAGCCGCCGACGGGCCGCTGGATCGGCAATTTCGAATCCGCCAGCGTCATGGTGGATACGCGTCTCGAAATCCTGTCCGACGGGACGGTGCGGGTCAGCGCGCCGAACTTTCTCAATGTCGGCGACGATATTTCCGAGGAACGGCGCGCGGTCATGCATGGACGCCTTGCCGACGAACTGGGCAAAACCTGGTCGCTGGTTGCCCCGCGCAAGATGGATTTCGACGGCCGGGTATTTCGCAAGTCTGGCGGCGTGGCGCCGCAAATGGAATGGAATCCCATGACCGAAAAAATGGTGGTCGTTTTCTATTTCGGCATGCAGAAGTCTATCCGCATCGATATGAAACGGGTCGACGTGTTCGGCGACGATCCCTGGGCGGCGCCTCAGTAGTCTACCATTCGTGAAAGGCGAAGAACGCCGCCAGCGCCAAAAGGGCGAAGGCGACGAGTTGATTCCATTTGATCGCTTCGCCGAGATACGTGACCGAAAACACCGCAAATACGCTCAAAGTGATGACTTCCTGCATCGTTTTGAGCTGCGCGGCCGAGTAGACTTGATATCCGATGCGGTTGGCGGGCACGGCCAGACAGTATTCGAAGAACGCAATGCCCCAACTGACCGGGATAACCAGCCACAACGGCGCGGATGGAAACTTCAATTGTCCGTACCAGGCGAAGGTCATAAAAACGTTTGAAACCATAAGCAGCGCGATCGGCGCCAAAGCGGACCAACTCATATGCGGGTTTTCTCCTGGTGTCCCGATTCCGAAGTTCGTTACCTGTGCCGATATAGAGAATAAAACGAACTTCGAAACCACGACACTAGCGGGCCGTACGCTGATGAGTCGGCCGTGAAGAATTCCCAAGC
>DBTZ01000021.1 GCA_002307315.1 Alphaproteobacteria bacterium UBA1303 | reverse complement strand
TCCAGACGGTGCGGGAGAAGTTCTCGTGCCGGGAGTGCGAGAAGATAACGCAGCCCCCGGCGCCCTTCCATGTGACGCCGCGCGGCTTTGCCGGACCGAGCCTATTGGCCATGATCCTGTTCGAGAAGTTTGGCCAGCACCAGCCGCTGAACCGGCAGAGCGAACGCTACGCCCGCGAGGGCATTGATCTCAGCGTATCGACGCTGGCCGACCAGGTTGGCGCCTGCACAGCGGTTCTGCAGCCGCTCCATGCGCTGATCGAGGCCCATGTCCTGGCGGCAGAGCGTCTGTATGGCGACGACACCACGGTTCCGATTCTGGCGAAGGGCAAGACGGTCACGGGGCATATCTGGACCTATGTTCGCGACGACCGGCCTTTTGGCGGGCCGGCGCCACCGGCGGCGCTCTATTACGCCTCGCGGGACCGAAAGCAGGAGCACCCCGAGCGTCATCTGCAAAACTTTACTGGCATCCTGCAGGCCGACGCCTATGGCGGCTATAACGGGCTCTTCGATGCGTCGCGTGCTCAGGGAGCGATCACGCCCGCGCTGTGCTTCGCCCACGCCAGAAGGAAGTTCTTCGAGCTGGCCGACATCGCCGCCAATGCCCGGCGCGGAAAGGCGGCGGCGGCGATCTCGCCGATTGCGCTGGAGGCGGTCAGGCGGATCGACGCGCTGTTCGACATCGAGCGTGCCATCAACGGTCTTAGCGCCGAGGAGCGCCTGCGCGTCCGGCAGGACCAAAGCGCGCCGCTCATGGCCGAACTGGAAGTCTGGCTGCGTGACGAGCGATCACGGCTGTCGCGCTCGGCATCGGTCGCGGGGCCGATCGACTACATGCTCAAGCGTTGGGATCGCTTTACGCCCTTCCTCAACGATGGGCGGATTTGTCTTACGAACAATGCCGCCGAACGCGCCCTTCGCGGTTTTGCAATCGGCAGAAAGTCGTGGCTCTTCGCCGGTTCCGAGCGTGGAGCCGATCGTGCCGCCGCCATGGCGACGCTAATCCAGACGGCCAAGCTCAACGACATCGACCCGCTGGCCTGGCTGGCGGACGTGCTCGCCCGCATCGCCGACATCCCGCAGAACCGGCTCAGCGAACTGCTGCCATGGGAATGGAAACGCGAAGCGCCAAACCGCACTGCCGCTCAAGCTGCCTGATAACGGCGTCGTCGCGCCGAAATGGAGTGCTCCGCGGCCCAGGCCGGATGCTTACGGAACAAAGCTCGGCGCGTCCCCGCCGGTCTGCGCATCCGGGCGAGCCGCCCGCCGCCACGCAAAAAGCTGAGAAGCCGTCAATCCGTGCCGCCGAGCAACGCCGCTGACCGTATCGCCGCCTGCGTAGCTCTCGGCAATGATCGTAGCCCTGTCTTCCACGCTCCAGGTCCGCCGACGCCCCGCACCCGTGAACACTTCAACCCGCCGAGCCGGCATCCCACCCGGCTTGGACATATGAAAATCACTTGTATCCGACATATGTCCAAGCTCCCGCGTTCGCTTCTTCAGGGCTCAGATAGTCTCCCATCCCGCCACGCCTTAATAGGTGGGGCCAAAACATCGCTTACGTCAGAACTCGGGCCAAGCCATGTGAAATGGGCAGAAATCGTGCAGGTCGGCCTATAATACGCCCGACCATTTGCATTAAGTCGACCATATTGACGTCTTCGGTATCTGCTGGAATGAGGACTTGTCCTGCCGCCACATCGGCTGTGGCACAATGTAGGAACGCATGCGCCACGTTAGTAACAGATATCATGCTCGCACGCCGTGTGCTCCACGAGGTAACGGAATACCCAGTCGGATCACCTTGGCCAACGCAGCGAATTTTCCAGCCATTCCCGGCCCGTATACAACCGGCGGCCTGACAATGCCCAATGCGGTTTGCGTGTTTGCCAAGATGCTTTTTACGCGGTGTTCGGCCTCTGCTTTTGAAACGGCATAAGGGCTTTCAGGCGCGAAGGGGGCATCGGGCGTAATCGCGTTCGGCGCAGAATGTCCGTGTACGCCAAGTGAGCTTGCCAGCACGAACCGCTTAACCTTTGCCGCGAAAGCCGCTTCGGCAACCCGTTCAGCCAGCTCGACATTGATTTTTTGATAGTCTGTCTGGTTGCCGCGTTTAGGTATAAGGCCGGCAAGGTGGATCAGATAATCCACTTCCGCTAAGCTGGGCAGGCTGTCTTCCAGCACGCTGACAGATAGTCCCTCAATCGTACCGGCACAGCGGTCAAATAGTCGGAGCGACAGATGCGGTTTTGCTTTGGCGCAACGGACCAGCGCCCCGCCGATGAAGCCGCTGGCGCCTGTGATACCCAGCACTATCTTAGTGGTTGACACGATCGCCCTGTCCCTTTCCGATTACTGTCGCCAGCAATATCGAAATATAGTTGGTCAATGTCGGTCGATAGTTCCTGTCGGTTTCGGCCAAACGACGCGGGTCGGACATGTCTATGTCGTTGATCTGGGCGATACCGGTGATTCCTGGCCTGAAGTTATAAATACCAAGAGCTCTACGGCGTTCAATTAACTCCGTCTGCGACGGCAGATTGGGTCTAGGTCCTACAAGGCTCATATCCCCGCGCAACACGTTCCAAAGCTGCGGTAATTCGTCGAGTTTCGTCCGACGCAGAACACCCCCGATATGTGTCAATTCCCGGGCATCGACCAGATGACTGGCAAGTTGCGGTGTTCCAACGCGCATTGTGCGGAATTTGTAGCAGTTAAATAATTTTTCGTGGCGACCGACGCGCGTCTGCACAAATAGAACCGGACCTGGAGAATCCTTGCGGATCAAAATGGCTACCACGGCCATAAGTGGAAGCGACACGATTAGCCCAAGACCGGAAAGCACAATGTCAAGCAATCGCAACATTACACTGCAATCCCTCGTTTCAAACTACGCATGAATCAGAGATTCCTATTCGATACCCATGTATGCCAGAAGCTTCCGGTTTTGAATATGCACGTCGAAACGTTCCTCGGCCAAACGGCGGCTTTCCTGCCCCATCTTAGCGATCAGGCTGGAGTTATCCAGAAACCGGCGCATGGCCGCCGCCAATGCCTTGGGATCGCGGGCCGGAATCATGAAGCCGTTCAGTCCTTCGATTACGGTTTCGCGACAACCCGGCACATCCGTGGTGATGACGGGGCGCCCCATGGCCATGGCCTCCTGGGTGCTGCGGGGTATGCCTTCGCGGTAGTAGGATGGCAGGACAAAAACATGAGCCTGCGCCAACCAAAGCTTGACGACGACTTGCCCCGGCCATTCGATCAATCCCTCGGCCACCCAGGATTCGACCTCGGCACGGGTGATCGCGGCAGGATTTTCGTCCAGCCCGCCGAGCAGCAGAAAGCGCGCCGCCGGGTAGCTGGCACGCAAAATCCTGGCGGCGGCAACATAATCGTCGATCCCCTTGTCTCGAAGCAATCGGGCCACAAGGATGAATGTCACAGGGCCTTCGGGAAGCGGGGTCTGTTTCCAGTCCATCAGATCAACACCGATACCGCCCAACAAACCAGTTCGCTCCGCCGCGATCATTCTACCTGATACAAATTCCTCAAGGTCGTCTGGGTTGAGAAAAATCAGGCGATCAATGTGTGCCATCGAGAAGCGTGCAAGAGTGGCTATCACCCTTTGAAGTATCTGCTTGCGGAGACTGCGATCCGGCGTCGGCGTGAAGGAAAAGCCAAGACCCTCGATCATGCCGTAACGGTGCCGCACCCCGGCTAGCCATGCAGCGATCGTGCCGTAGATCACCGGCTTAATGATATAGCTGAAACAGATATCCGGCCGATGGCGTCGCAGCAGACGATATAAATTCAGAATCGTCGCGAAATCCCGCAGCGGATTGCTTCCCGCCCGGTCCAACGGATAATCCACCGGCGCGACACCCATCGCGCGCAATGCCGCGCGCGTGTCCGCATCGTGATTGGGCGCAAAGGCCAGAACCTCATGCCCCCGCCGGACCATTTCCGTCAGCAGTGGCCCGCGAAAATTCAACAACGTAAAGGCCTGATTGGAGATGACGGCGATTTTCACGATGCGTACCCTGAGGTGGTCCCGTTTATTTGGACAGCCTGGCAGTCCGATTAAGGTGTATTCCGATTTCCGATTATGCTGCCAGAATCCGTTCGAGCCGCGTTTCGTCGCGGACATCGCCGCGATGAAGTTCGATCCGCCGTCCCGTCAGTGCTTCGACCCGCGCCGGCGCCTCGGGCGAACTGTTCGAGAAATCATCGAGCACGACGACATCATGCCCCGCCTCGAGACAGCAGACAAGCACATGGGAGCCGATGTATCCGGCCCCGCCGGTCAGAAGGAAGGTCATGCTTGACTTTCTATTCCTGCCTGTCTCACAGCACCGGGCGACCTATAACCGTCTCCATACTGCGGATGATCGATACGCTCACCAGTCTCACGACATAGGCTTCAAACCGCGATGCACTGCCGTCGTCTGCTCTTCGGAGCCTTCTCGTGCCGAATAACAAATCTTCCCAAATACCAGTGATGCCGCGTTTCCCAATGGCTACTCTGCTGCTCTGTCAGAATTTTGTATCATGTTGAGATGGGCCAACGACGATTAACATACCTGCCCGGGTTCCTTGTATTGAGAACTCTTGCAGGGTTTCCCGCAGCGGTGCAATTATCGGGGATTGATTTCACAACGATTGAACCGGCTCCGATCGTTACATTGTCCCCGATGACAACATCCTCTACTAAAACGCAACTTGGCCCAATATAAACATTATCTCCGATTACAGCGGCCTTGTTGTGGTTTGAACCGATAGTGACGAATTGCGATAGATTCACGTTGTTGCCGATGCGTGCGGTAGGGGCTACGACGCATGGTCCGCCATGACCAATGTATAAACCAGCGCCGATTAATGTTGTTTTAGGGATATCAATGCCGTATTTGCGCCTTTTTAATCTGAGCACTCCAGAGGCCATTCTCGACACAAGCGGGGCTTTTGCTTGTGCCAGCCGAAACCAAACCATGAAATTGAACCCCCTATACGCAATGTAGGCCCGTATAAATTCCCAAAAACCTATCCGTCCCGTGTATCGAAAAAGGTCACTTTTTATCAGGTCAACGGTTCGCATTGCTATTCTCACGATTAGGTGTTTGTCTCCATGCCGCGCGATAGCTCCTTACCATGCGATCAATCGAAAAATGTTCCGCGACACGGCGGCGGGCGGCGTCGCGCCTAACGTTGCGGTTCGGTCCGCCTAGTTCGTGCAGCGCGGTCGCGATGGCCTCGGCCAGTGCTTCGGAATTGCGGGGCGGTACGATCCAACCGGTGTCGCCGAGGATGACCGCCGCATCCCCGACATCGGTGGAAACGCAGGGCGTGCCGCAGGCCATCGCCTCGGCCAGCACGTTCGGGAACGCTTCGCCAAACGACGACGACATCACATGCAGATCGAGCGCATTCATCACCGCCGGAATGTCGCCACGCCGCCCCATGAGGCGAATTCGATCGCGCAGGCCAAGCGCATCGATTATCGCACCCAAGGCATTGTTGGCGGGATCGAGATCAGTGCCCACCAGCAAGCATATCGGGCAGTTCCCTTTTTCCTTGAGCAAAGCCAACGCGCGAAGGAGGGTTTTATGGTCTTTTTGCGGATCTAAACGGGCGACGAAACCGATCACGCTTGCCTCGGGCGCAAGGCCGAGATCGCGGCGCAGGGTGGCACCGGCATTGGCATCGGGTTGAAACAAGGAAAGATCGTAGCCGTTGGGAATGACGCACATCCGCCGCGCATCATAGCCCAGCGCCGCATGAACCGCGCGCGATTTCTCGGCGCAACAGACGATGCGCCTGGGCACAAACCGCGAAAGCCAGGCGCAAAGCTTCGCTACCCAGATCGTGCTGCGCGGGCTTGTCCCGGGAATGAGCGTGCTGTGACGGATGCCCCAGACGATGTTGCGGTGTCCAGCCAGGCGGGCGATGCCCCCGCCCAGAAGATTGGCATGGTACATCCAGGTCTGGATCGCGTCCGGCCGCGCCGCGCGCAGAAGCCGCCACAGCCGCCACAGACCGGACAAGGTAACGCGCCCGCGCGGCATGTCGAGGCTGGTGACAGGGATACCGCGGGCCTCCAGCATCGGCCCATATTTCCCGGCGCCGGTGAGAGAAATAACCTGATGGGAATCTTCCGCGTCCTGCGTACACAGACGAAACAACACCGCCTGAGCGCCGCCATCTTCAAGACAGCTTATAATATGAAACACATTACCAGCCATGCCGAAACTAGCGCCTCATTTTCGCAATTCTACAATGTAACCGCTGGGGCAATCCAAACTACGTAGGGTAGAAATACCTAAGGTGATTAGGTGATTGATTATCCGAAACGCAACAAAAACACGGCATGTCGTAGAAAAAATATCAGAGAAGACCTGCAACCGATTTCCGAAAGGAATAATTCTTACCGAGGAAAAATCCTTGAAAAGCTCCTCTAGCCCCCACTTCGTGAAGCGATGATAATCAAACGGATCGCCATGAACATGAAACATGAATGGGACTGTAACTAGCAGACTACCGCCTTCACGTAGAACTCTATAGATTTCTGCGGCGGCTTTTTGGGGCTCGCGGAGATGTTCAAAGACCTCTATTGCAACGATAGCATCGAATGACGATTGTTCAAATGGTATAGAATGGGCGTCTACAACCAGATCGATACCATCCGCTTCTGCAATATCCGTACAGCATAGAGATTTGGCGCTAGGCATCATTCTTCGATACGGCACCTTGCCTGCTCCAATGACAAGCACATCTCCACCAAGGCCTCTCAGCCTTGGTCCGATAAGGTGGTCGAGCATAAGTTTATGTGCTGTGGGGAATACACGGCGCAGAAACGTGCTTTGATCATTTGCCATCTACTGTACCTTTATCGTAAACATCGCGACTGAGCTGATTGAACCGCGTCGTGCGCAGAAGCCGCCACAGACCGGACAAGGTAACGCGCCCACGCGGCATGTCGAGGCAGGTGACGGGGATACCGCGGGCCACCAGCATCGGCCCATATTTCCCGGCACCGGTGAGAGAAATAACCTGATGGGAATCTTCCGCGTCCTGCGTACAGAGACGAAACAGCACCGCCTCCGCCCCGCCGTCATTAAGACCGGTGATGATGTGGAGGAGGTTCATGACCACTAAATCCTCTTCCATCCTGTGATGGAAACTAACCTCGCTCTGCGCGGAAGTACTTTTCCGAGTACACCGAAACCCCAGATGGCAAGAAGAGTGACAACGATGGCGAAGTGGGTCATCAGATAATGTTTCGGGTAGGCATAGAAGATGCCGAATACCCCGATCTTCAGCATGACATAGGCGAGGAGAATATTGGACAATCCCCTATAGCGAAAAGACTGGGCTACGGCACTTGCCACTCTGAGGAGTATGCCGAAGAGAATGGCATAAATAAAAACACCAAGAATGTGAAACTGCATCAGACCATACGTGAGCATATCTGTGGGAATAGCACCGGTTACGCCAAACAAACCTTTTCTGGCGCCCACGACGAGTTCGGTATTGATGTCCGACGCGGTGAATAGCCAGTCGTTGGTCATACTGGACGGTGCCAGATAGGCTGGGGCAAGGAAAACATCTTTGAATAGACCAAAGTGCGGCCCACCGTTCAATTCAGCAAAAAACGAGACAAAGGGAAATGATGCCTCGCGTGTCACAAAATCCGATAGACTGTCGGCGCCTTTAAGATCTGCAAAATTACTGAGAAAATACAAAGAGGCCATGCCGACGATAATTATGCAGAAGAAACCGACATACCAAAACATGGGCGGGAGACGTTTCGTCAGCAGTATAGACATTGGAAATAATGCGGCGAAAGTCACCATATAAACCCGCCCCGCAGAGGCAATCTCGACATAGGTTGCGAGCATTAACGACAGGATAAACCCGCCCCAAATGGAAGCGCTTCTTGCCCTGGAGACCAGAAGCCCCCAGAAGCAAAGGCATGCGAGAACCGCGAAATCCCCAAAGGGTAGAAGGAACGAATAACGCGAACGCTCGAAAGTATTAAACAAACTGGATCGGATCAATCTGTTGTATGCGAAATAGCCAGTAAAGCCACCGTAGTCTATCGTATATAAATATTGCGCTACGAATGCTGCAGTGAGCATGACGAAAAGCCATGGCACCATCGTTTTGGCCGTAATGCCGGAAAAAAACGTATTGTAGCGTTGCAGTCGCGCGCTCGGAACTGCCCGCCACCCCAGATAGACTCCGACTGATGCCAGGAGTGCCGCCAGAGTGTGCATGGGAGTATAATGACTAGCATTGTTGATATGCCCGGCTCCTAAGATTTGCGAACTGGACGCAGCATGGACAACTAGCGGAAATACCAACCCGTAGACAACCGCCATGGAAAGAAGAGTAAAGTGGATTGCCTGAAATGACTTCGTTCTGCTTATGTCGATTAAGACGAAGGCTGAACATAGCAGGAAATAGAGGATACCCGCACCGCCTTCCATAGAAAAATAGAGCATAAGAGTTACACCATAGTGGACTGGTTACACCCGATTGAATTGCACACACGCATCAATCACGCACTTTGTCCCGAGCACTTACATACAATGTGGAACGTGCCCCACCGAGAAGCGCTTGCAAGCTATCTCGTATGTTCGATGTGAAGCCGGCGTTTTGTACGTCCAGACTAAAATGCTCAATGCAATCGTGGAGAGCCGCCAGCCAACTTACCAGCTCATCCAAGCTATTGGTGGTTTTTGTGCTTGCTCGCCCCCATGCCCGCAACGCAAGATCAAGACCAAGATGATTGAATATTCCTAAATCACGTATCAGATTGCTATTTACACGCTGAATTATTTCGTCACGCAAGTCCAGGCGCATCCAGTGGCCATAAGCGTGGAATTTTGAATCAAAATTATCCGCTTGACCGTCCGCTTGGTCGTAACGGCGACCGGTGCGCGCCCACGGTATGTCCAAAAGATTACCCGGGAGCAAAGCCAACAAGCGTTGGTACCACCGATTATCACGTATTCGTGGATCCAGGCCCCACATAAGACCGAATACCTTTGGATCTGTGAAAAGTTGAAAAAATTTCGTTTTGTTTGCAATGCACATCATGCATGACTGCAACATTCGACGCATATAGTGCATCTCTTGCTCGATCTCTCGGCGGCGAAGTGTTGATGTGCCGTTAGCATAACGCTGACTACCTGCAACATCTGCTTGGAGCGTAGAGTGTGATTCTTCTACCGCGCTGTGGAGAAGCACACCAAAGCGGTCCAACTGTTTTGGAAGTACATCTTTAAGCTGGGTTACCCGTCGACCAGAAAACTCTGCGCGCCCAACGCTATCGCCATAACTTCCCGCAAGTACAACGTCTAAGCCATCGGTAGCCGCCACCTGCGGCATCGCGTGGAGATGCAACGGCGAAACTTCTGCTCCCATTTTGGCCATATAGAAAATATTTGACCTCAACGTTTCAGCTGTTATCGGGTAATGCTTCCAACTCCAGCCGAACCGATCGGTTATGCGGCGTGCGTAGACAACATCTCGGCTAGTTTCACTCCCCCAAGTGAGGCCTACCACATCAAAAGAGTTATCCGAAACCTCTTGGACCGCCCGAACAACTCCTGCCAATACTCGGCTATCCATCCCCCCGCTTAACAGAATACCTACTGTACGCGCCCCATAAATATAATCCTGAACCTCGTTCAACAACGCTACTCGCAACTCGCGTACAAAATTGTTTAAATCTGGTTGAGCCATTCCATGAGGAGGTAATGACGCCTCATACCATTCGCCATTTGCTTGAGGAAAAGACATCCAGGGTGCCCGACGTATGCCTTGCAGGAGGGTACGGTCGCCCAGGATGAAAGGAAGCGCCGTCTTGACTATTAAACCGGTTGTATCAAGCCGGACTGGCTCGCCCCGTTCTTTTCTAGCATCAATCAAAGTGGCGATGTCGAGGCTGACTTTGTCCGGCTCACTGCTGTCTATAAATGGATATATGCCCCCAAGATGATCGGATACTTTCGCCCACCACGGTTGGTAGCCTCTCGGCAACGGTAATCCTGAACCAAGTTGTCCTTTGCTAGCCATCACAAGATCACCTCATCAAGTTTTTATTTGGCAAAATGTGTTTCAAATAGCCATCCACCGCTTGATCTAAATTGAATGCAGACGCCCTGAAGCGCACATCCGGCGGTGATGCATCGTCCAGCGCTTCCGCCATGGCGCGGGCCAGCGCTTCGGCATCGCCCACCGGCACCAGCCGGCCCCAACGCCCGCCTTCCAGGATTTCGTCCGGTCCGGATCGGCAATCGGTGCTGACGATCTTTGCGCCGCAGGCCATGGCTTCGAGAAGGGTTCCCGGCAATCCCTCCCATGCCGACGACATGACGTAGAGATCGCAACGGGCCATCCAGGCGAAGGGGTTTTTCTGAAAGCCCGCGAAGGCCACGTCGCCAGCGATGCCCAGTTCTTGCGCGAGGGTTTTGAGGCGTTCTTCCTCCTCCCCTTGCCCCAGAATGATCAGCCGCGCGTTCCTACCGACACGCAGACGAGCAAAGGCCGAAAGCAGGGTCGGGTAATCCTTTTGCCGGGTCAGTCGCCCGGCCGCCAGGACGACCGGAATTGTGCGATCCGCGAGCCAAGAATGGTTCACCGGCTCCTGCGCCTTTTCCCGGATGCCGTCGACATCCACGGGATTGTAGATCGCGACGAGTTTCGCTTTGGGTATGCCCAGCAGGCGGTGCATCTCGTCCTCGATGCCTTTGGAAACGCAGACGACGCAATCCGCCCAAGGATAGAACAACCGCATGAAACGACGGATGACCAGAGAGATGCCGTTACCACGCAGGCTTTGCGAGGGCGCCGCGTGTTCGCTGACCGCTAGCCGCGTGCCGACCCGCGCCAGTTTGTGCGCCCATATCGCCACGATATTGGCATTGTTCAGCGCCGACAGCATCGCGTCTGGCCGCTCGCGCCTGAGGTAGCGGGCAAGCGGCAGGAGGCTCGCTATAACCCGCCCCCGGTCGGGCCGGTTGAGATCGATCACCCGCACCCCGGCGGACACTTCGTCGAGATACGGCCCGTCGGCACGGGCCAGAACCAGATCCACCCGGTGCCCGCGTGCGGCAAACCCGTTGGCCAGCATGACCATAACCCGTTGTGCCCCTCCGCCGTGGAGGGAGGACACGAAGAGCGCGATGTGCGCATGGCTTCTATTCGCCATTCTTCAATTTTCTGTCATGGTTTCTGACCAGATGCAGGTACGTCAAAATCTGCAAAACGTACAGGCAAGCGACCGACACGGAATAGAACGCCACGCTCCCCATGGCCGTGCCATGGAGCTTGTACCCAGCCAGCATGCCAAGTACGCCCCCCGCAGTGATAAGGGAATTGAATAGCAAATGCCACTTTTGCACGCCAATCACCGGCAAGGCGCGAACGGTCGGAATGTTCGCCAGCATACCAACCACCCACAAAACCATCCATTGCCCAAATTGACCCGAGGCTAGCCACGGCTGGCCAAAGATCGTGGAAAATGCCCAGGGCAAAACCGGTATCGCCACGACCATGGCTCCGCCGGGGATGGCCACCTGAAACAGAGTCGCCTTGGCAACCAGTGGCATCAACGGCCGCCCATCACGTTTCAT
The DNA here is from genome assembly GCA_002307315.1 of Alphaproteobacteria bacterium UBA1303. Taxonomy (GTDB): domain Bacteria; phylum Pseudomonadota; class Alphaproteobacteria; order Micropepsales; family Micropepsaceae; genus Rhizomicrobium. The sequence continues at coordinate 67,999 of DBTZ01000021.1, read as the reverse complement.
CTCGGCCAAGTGCGAGTAGAAGACATTACCAAGCGCAGTACCCACAATATTGAGCGGTAGATTGATCACGCTGCGGGCCAAGGCATATAGTCCCGCCGCTGCCGGGGAAAACAGCGCCGCCAGCATGAGAACCGGAACCGATTGCGAGGCGGCATTCAGCACATCGGTCGGCATGCGATAAAGCGGAAAATCGCGATGTTTCCTCAACAGGGCGACGGCCCGGGCGCGCGAGAGCCGCCGTCCGGCGGACCGAGAAATGCGGCGGGTCCCGTAGCGCTGCATGGCGGCTTGAAGCGCTGGCGTTGCGGTGGTTACCGCCACCAAAACGGCCGCGACGGGCGCAATCAGCCCGCCGATAACCCGCGCCGAGTTGGCCACGAATGCCTGCACGACATTGGCGATCCCGACCACGCGAAACGCCCCCAGGCGCGCGGTACCGAAATCGGTGACATCCTGCATGGCGACGCAAAACAACGCCAGCGGCAGAAACCAGATCAGCGCGCCCAAATCATCGGCGCCGAGAAGCCGCAAAACACTTTGCTGCCCAACGGCCAGGATCAAACCCAGCAGGCAGGACAAGCCGAATGCGATGTACAGGGAAAGCCGACCCAGCCGCCAAGCGTCGGTGTTGTCCTTGGCCACGACGACAGCCATCGGGTAACGTAAGGCAACGATCGGGCTGAGCACCGACACCAGAGACAGGAATACGCCCTGCAGCCCGAAAACCTCCGGGCTGTATATCCGGGAGATCAGCGGCGAAAACGCAACGACTACCACCTGCCCGGCTGCGGCGCCGGTCACGACCGACAGCACATCGCGGAGAAGCGGCGACGAAAGTATCTTGCTGCGACTGAGTAGCCAATTCTGCTGCATGAAAATTAATATTACGCTTCGCAGGCGCCTTCATTGTTGGCAGCTGGGGGTGAAATGACAAGCGGCGGTTGACGATGGCCATTGTCGTTTCGTCCTAGGGCGGTTACGAATCCGCCGCGTACAACCTTGTTACGCGCCACAGCCGGCCGGGGCGCCCGGTCGCCGTGATACTCCGGCACAATGGTATTCAGCAGCGACAGGAGCATGCCTCGGTCGAGCGTCTTGGCCGCTTCGGCAATGGCGGCAAACTGGCGCTGGATGATGGGCAAGGCGGAAGTCCGTGGACTGACCATCATCACGCCCTTTACCGGGGTTTCGTCCAACGTTTCCTGATCGTGGGCAATTTCCTCGAAAAGCTTTTCGCCGGGCCGCAGCCCGGTAAAGACGATCTTGATGTCCTTGTCCGGCTCTTTGCCGGCCAGCCGGATCATGCGCCGCGCGAGATCGACGATTTTTACGGGCTTGCCCATGTCCAGAACATATACTCGACCCCTTGGCATGGTCCCGCCGGCGCCCAGCACCGACGCTTGGAGCACAAGCCGCACGGCCTCCGGAATGGTCATGAAGAAGCGCTCGATATCCGGATGGGTAACCGTGATGGGACCGCCGGCTTCAAGCTGCCGTTGGAACAGCGGCACGACGGAGCCGGTCGAACCCAACACGTTGCCGAACCTCACAGCCACAAAACGCGTCAACCCGCCCTGCGCATCGAGTGCCTGGCAGTAAGCCTCGGCGCAGCGCTTCGATGCCCCCATCACATTTTGCGGATTGACCGCCTTATCGGTGGAAATCAATACCATCGTGAGGACGCCATACCTTACGCAGGCGTCCGCTACGTTCTGCGTTCCGAGCGCGTTCGTGCGAATCCCCTCGATCGGATTGAATTCCACCATCGGCACATGCTTCAACGCCGCCGCATGGAACACGACATCGGGGCGATGTTCGGCAAAACACATGTTGAGAGTGGCACGATCGCGAACGTCGCAAAGCACGGGAATGCGCTTCGTTTCCGGATGACGCTCTGACAGTTCATGGTCGATGGAATAGAGATTGAATTCGGTATTTTCGACGATCACGATTTCCGCCGGCCCCAGCTCGGATAGTTGGCGCACAAGTTCAGATCCGATAGAGCCGCCGCCGCCGCTTACCAAGACACGCCGGTTCTCGATAAGATGCCGTAACCCGCCGCAATCCGGCACAACTTGCGGGCGATCAAGCAGGTCGCCGATCACGATAGGCAGGATCGTGGACTGAGCGCCACTTTGCGTGCCGTTAAGATTCATAGACTGGGGTAGCCGACCGAGCGTCAACCCATGCGTATTGGCGAGATCGAGATAGGCCGCAACATCTTCCTTGTCGATATGATCATCGGCAATCACCAAGCGCTGCGGAAACAAACGGCGCTGATGCAAAAAATCTAATGCGGCCTCAATGTCCCCGAGGGCCCCCAGCACGCCAACGCCCTGGATCGCGCGTCCATGCCACTTTTTTTCATCGGTCAGCATGCCGACAACGCGATAGGGAACATCGCGCGTCATCGCCAAAGACCGCAAAAACGCCTCCGCGCGAGCAGCTTTGCCGGCGAGAATGATCGGTACGGCACCTGCCTTGCCGCCTCTGCCATGCATTGTGAATGGCGCCGGGAAGTGCCGATCGACAAAGGCTCTTGCCAATACACGCGGCCCGGCGAGAAACATGAGCATAAAAAGGCCGGCAATCAACGTCGCGGATCGCGGCAAATCCTGTGCGCGCGTTATAACGAAGACAATCGGCACGAAAATCATCAGTGTCAGGGCGGTCGCGTGGAAAATATCGACGCAATCCTTGAAGGATGTATAGCGCCAAATTCCCCGATATAATCCTTGCGATACAACACAACTGCCGGATATGACGGCAAAAAGCGACAAATACAAAATCTTCAATTCGTGTGAACCGGCACCGCCCATAAGAGAACCGGGCTGAACGAGTTCTACAGAAACGCCCAACGCTACAGTGGATGCAAGCATGTCATAGGCAAGCGTCATCAGTTTCAACCAACGATGACGAATTGATATTTTAAACATACCCATCCCCCAATATCATTTGAAATTGTCTTCCCAAGCTACCGCCGTCTGGGTGAAATGCTGTCTCACCCACCATCCACGCAGAACCGGTTACAAACCTCCGTTCGACACACACCATTGCCGAGACCAAACAACGCTTTGCGGTCCTCACTGGACATTTGTCTGCGAAATCCTTTGTTCCAAAGGACGGCCATCAGACCCCGTTTTGCGTCATCACGATCCCCAGCACTCATAAAAAATTAACTAATAAAAAGAACAACATGTTAACGATATGTGTTATCCAGCAATCATAGTTTTAACGATTTTAACTCCCAATAATTACTTCCGTTGAAGTTTTATTAATCTCTTACTGGTTTATGTGTCATTCTCGCTCACGTTTCAATCTAAAATTTAGTGACAGCGTGAATGGGTATGTTATTGATTTACCAGTAATGTTAACGTGCTTTATCTATCCGAGGGAACCGGCGGTTAAGAATTGCTTTTCTGAAACAACTCAACGCCTTATCCGGACACCGTCCAGCGCAATGCTCGCCGCGACTTTTTCTGGTTTTGAGCCTTGTTCCTACTTCTTTGCCAGGGATTTTCTGAAGTCGGCATAGAAGTCATCCCACGCCGCGGCACAGCGGTTTTTGGCTGTAGCTGCCGCCCGCTGTTCGGCCAGGGCTTGCGCCGCCTGCGCCTTGGTCAGGGCCGATCCGGGAGCACCGGGAATGGGCGGCAGCGCGGCATCGGTGCAAACGCGTAAGCCCGCCGGGACTTCGGGAAGCTGCGGGGCGACGATCTCATTCGATGCCGCGCAGGCGGTCAGCAACATCGGCAGAAATGCAGACAGCAGCGCTATCGGGCTGCGCCTTGGCCTTTTGTGTAACATCGGTGACGATCTCCTTGGCCTTTACGTCGGCCGTTGCGTTTTGGTTGGTGCGGGCATCGGTGCGCGCCACCACGCCCACGGCGGCGGTTTGCTGGCGTTGGATCTCGGTTTTCGCCGCAGCGGCGTGACGGGCCTCGCAGGCGGTTTTCCCGGCGTCATAGCCGCGCCCGTAGGTCAGCCACAGCGCCAGCACGGCAAGGATAGCGAGGGCAATGTAACTGCCCGGTGGCTTGGAGATGAAGGCCAATGCTTTCGCTCCCACTTCCTTGGCAAGCACCAAGATCGCTGCCGCCGTCATTTGCCGCTCCCGATCAACCGCTTGAGGAAACCGCCGACGATCTCGCCCAGCGGTGCGGTGAGCTTTTCGAAGAGGGTATAGATGAAGGCGATGCCGAGGATGGAAAGCAAAATCGCCACGAACAGGATGCTGTAGAGCAACAGCGGCGAGTCGAGCGCCCGCCCCTGAATGCCGAACAGCACCAGCACGCCGGTGACCGCCAATGCCGCCAGCGCCGGTACCCCAGCCAGTTCGGATACCGCCTTCATCACATTGAGACGGCCGGCACGCGGATCGGGCTTGCCATCCGGCAGCTTCAGGTCGGCGGGATAGAGCCAGAACGGCAGGCGGGCGAAGGTGCCCAGGAAGGCCACGAAGATAGCAAGAACGCCGTATTGGGCATATTCGGCGAGGTTGAGGCGATAGTTCATTTTTGGTTCCTCTATGGGCAAGGTTTCAAAGTCACTTTCCGCCGATGTCCGGCGTTTCTTCCGGGAACAAGCCGGCCCAAGCGGCGCGGCTTTCCGGGCCGTAGGTCCACATTTCGGCATGAGAGGCGTCGGGTGGGACGAGATCGACATGCAGGCCGGAGCGCATGAGACCGAAGCGCAAAAATCCGGCACCACGCGCGAGCGCGAGCAGGCTCCCCCTGGCGTAGGGCGAAACGGCGATGTCGAAGGCGAGCTTCAAATGCGCGGAAGCCGCAGCCCCGCCGACGGCCCGGTTATGACGCCGGCAGCGATGGCCGCTGGTGATGGTTAACGGTCCACCGAGAGCGTCCCGCAACCGCTGCAGGGCATCGAGCGCGGCCTCATCGATATAGATCTCGCCGCAACAGCGGCAGGCAATCTCCGCCGCCGTGAAGTTCGGCCAGCGTGAAGCATCCCACGGCGCTTTCGCCGTAGGTCCGCAAGTGTTCGTCATGATGGTGCTCTCTAACTTTCTGTTTTATCGCGCTTCTTTTTGGAAAACCCGCCGAATGAGTTACCGCTCTCGGCTTCCCTTTTCCGCAAAGCGCTCTACGCCGCAGGAACGCGGCACGGCCGGATCATTGCCGTTACAGGAATTCCCAAACCCATACGAAGCCGTCGGACCCGGCACCGCCGGCTTGACCAGTGGCGCTGTTCGCCACCACGCCACCGCCACCGCCATCGCCGCGGGCAATGCCGGCTTGGCCTGAGGTGTTGCCGGCGTAGCCGTTGCCACCGCCGCCGAACATCGCCGCCGGACTGCCACGCCCGGCAATGCCATTCTGGTAATCGAGACGAATGCCGGGCGCCCCGGCGCCACCGTTAAAATTGATGTCACCGCCGGTTGCGCTGCCGCCATAACCGCCGGAAACCGCCGCCGCCCAGGTGCCGGCAGATTGGCCGGAGCCACCGGTGCCGCCATCGGCCGAGCAGTAGGAACCGAACGAAGACGTACCGCCGGTGCCGCCGGACCCACCGGACGATGAGCCAGCCGTGCCACCGGAGCCGACCGTAACGGCAACCGATGTGACCGAACTCACGTCAATGGACTTGATGGAGATAGCGCCGGCGCCACCTCCGCCGCCGCAGGCGCCGTTCGACGCGGCCCCCGCGGCTCCGCCGCCACCACCACCGGCACCCAGACAAAACACCAGTACGCGCCGAACGGCACTCGGCTTATTCCACGTTCCGGAGGAGTAAAAAGTGCTCATGCTTGCCACAGCATTGGCGATGCCATTGCCGGCCAGCGTGCTCGGATTGGAGCCGCCAGTGACGCGCCCCTTGGCATCGACGGTGATGGAGCGATAGGTGGCGGCGGCAACCCCGGTTGCCGCCAAGGCGACCGCGCCGGCCTGATCCATCGTAGCATCGCCGGACATCGAAACCGCCGCCGCGACGCCGTCGGCGTTTCCGACCAACATCTTGCCGGATGCCAAAACCGATCCGACCAGCGAGAGAAGCGTCGACAAATCCACCCAGGCCGAGCCGGTATAGACGTAGAACTTGCCGTCGGCGGCATTGTAGGCGCGCATACCGCGCACGGGCGTGTAGAACCGCCACGCGGCATCGATGCGGTACGCGATCTTGCCGTCATAGCCGGACCAGCTGCCGGTGGCCGACGATGCCACCAGATAGGCATCGCCATCGGACGGCGAAGACGGCGGCGCGGTCAATGTCCTACTGAGAAAATAAAGATCGACCAGGCAGTCAAGCTTGATCAGCGCTTCGTTGACGGTGACGTGCTTCTGCGCCTGCGATGCCGAAAGTTCGGGCAGCGCCAGGCGTGGCGTGGTATCGGACATGGCTTACCTCGTGTAGAGCGATTGGATTTTGGCGGCGCCGCGCCCGAACACGGTGGAGAGCTGATAGAGTTTAAGGATCAGTGGATTGGGCAGTCCGGCGGAAAAATCGGACGCCTGCTGTGCGGCGGTATAGGTGGCCGCGGCCGAGGTGAGCGACGAGACCGTGCGCACGACGGCGGTGCCGGCGGCGTTGAGGATTTCGAGATCGTAGCTTTCCGCGGTTTCGCTCAAAGGGATTTCGGTCTGATCCCAGCCGTCGGCGGCAACGCTGCGGTCGCGGCGGATCCAGGTGAACGTCAGGTCACCACCGTTCCAGGCAAAACCGACATGGCATGGCGCATAGGGACGCAGGCCGACGCCCTGAAAGGCGATACTGTCGCTCTGGTAGGCGGCGTTCGAAATGTCCTTATCGGACGGCCCCCATTTGTAATTGAACGTCGTCGAATATTGCGCCTCGGGAATGGCCGACTGCACGATCTTGGAATTCAGCACCACCACGCGGGCGCCGGCGGCCAGGGGCGATGCCATGGCCTGCTCGGTACCGAGTTGACCGCGCAACAGACCGGTCAGCTTCCAGGTCATGGTGTCGGTGAGCGTGGCCGTGGCGAATTGCAGGATTTCCCACTCGGCGCCGTTTTGTAAGCCCAGCACATTGGCGCCGTTCAGCACATCTTCCTCGCTGACCGAAACCAGGGTGCCGCTGTACATCTTCACGTACAACGCATTCACGGTATCCCAGCGGTTCACCGGGCCGGAGTAGAAATCGTACAACGTCTCGCCCATCTGCGCCGCGGTCGAAAGCGTGGTGTCGACCGCGTAGCCGGAGTCCGATGCGCTGCGATACAAAAGCACGCTGCCCGGCCACGGATCGGCATAAGCTGCCAGATGCGGGGCATAGGCCACATCGCTGCTTTGCAGGATGGGAATGTCCATGAAGGCCAACAGGGCGCGGCCGGTCTGTTTCGAGGTCGAGGTCGAAGACGTGTCGCGCGCCGTACCGGTAAGGCTTTCGTAAATCGACGGATCGGTCGCCACGGCCGATAGGCTACGGGATTCGGTATCGTCGATCTCGGTCAGCCGCATGCGGCGGGTGCGCCCGCCGACGGTAATCTTCACTTCGTCGGCCGGGTCAAGCGCCAGAAAGGACGGCGGCAGGGAGAACGCCGCCGTCTCGCGCGAAATCCACGCTTCCTGGATCAGTCGGTCGCCGACGCCGCCGGCTTGGGCACGATCCATCACCAGCGGAAGCGAAGTCTCGGTGACGCGGTTTGAGTTCCCCACCAGCCTTTTGGACTGATAGGAGCCTTGTTCGTAGCCGTTCGAGGCATCGAGATACGTGATGCGGTAGGCCTTGGGCAGATCGTCGTCCTGCGCCCGCGTCAGGCTGAAACTGTAGTTGGTGTCGCCGTCGGGATCGATCACCAGATCGTCTTCCGACAGCGCCGTGGTGTCGGGCCGCCCGCGCATCAGGAACTTGATCTTGCCCTGGCTTTCCACCCCATCGAAGAAGAAGGCCTTGGCGAGGCTTTCCAGTTCGTCCCGCGCGCTTAATGTAGAAGTGCGAGCATAGCCGGTGACGAGGCCTTCGAGGTCGCTCACGTCGTAATCGGTGAAGCCGGATTCCTCGCAGATTTCCGTCACCAGATCGGACAAAAGCACCAATCCGAGGCGCCCGTTCAGCCAATGGCCGAGTTCGTAGTTCTCGGCATCGGCCCAGAGATCGGAACGGCCGGGGAAGAACGGAAAAGGCCGCGCATCCCAACACCACAGCGCCGTATAGTCGGTGGCGATCATCGAGCCGGAAGTGACGGTGGACGTCGGATTGTTCGTGCTGTCGGCCCAATAGAGCATGTGTGCCGTCAGAAACGCGCGCTGGATCAGATCGTCGCGATCCCCGGTCGAATAATAGGGATAGGCGCTTTCGCTCGATTTAGCATCATAGAACACGTTGGGCTGGTTGGCGCCCTTGTCGATCGCCGGGCATCCGAGTTCGGTGAAGCGGAACGGTTTGGATTGCGGCACCCAGGCGGTCGCGGTACTGCTTTGTGTGCCGTCGACGCGGTTATAGTGGCTGTTCAGCCACCAGTTTTTCAAATCCTTCGCCCGCCATATCCAGGGCTTGGAATAGGTCGCATCGGTAATGCCGGTGCGGGTCTGGCTATCGCGATCTTCGTCGGAGGCATAATACCAGTCGTAATCCTCGCCGCCCTCGATGTTCGATTGCAAATAATCCTTGTTGCGTGGAGTGGTCGGGCCATCGGTGGCATCGTAGTCGAGATGCGTTACCCCGTCGCGCCAATCGGCGAGCGGCATGTAGTTGTCGATACCGATAAAGTCGATGTGAGAATCCGTCCACAACGGATCGAGGTTGAACTGGAAGGCCCCGGTGGCATCGCCGGTCTGGTGGCCGTTCCACTCCGACCAGTCGGCGGCATAGCCGACCTTGCAGGACGATCCGACAATGCCCTTCACCGTCGCCGCCAAGGTTTTCAGCGCCGTCACCGCCGGATAGGTGGTCGCGGCGCTACGCACCCGCGTCAGGCCTTTGAGTTCGGAGGCGATGATGAAGGCATCCACCCCGCCGGCATCGACGCACAAATTGGCGTAATGCTCGACCATGCGGTTGTAGCCCCAGGCGCGGGTAAAGAAGGTTCCCACCTGGGTGGCCGCGGTCGAGGTTAGATTGACGGTGCCGCTGTATCCCGGCGCCGGGCTACAGGAGATGCGTCCACGCCAGGGATAGACTGGCTGGCCGTTTGTTGCGGCGTTATCGGAATACGGATTCGGCAAGCTGTTGCCGGAAGCGATGTCCATAAAGACGAAGGGATAGAAGGTGATCTTCCATCCCTTGGCCTTGATCGCCGCAATAAGCTGCTTCACCGAACGGTCGGATGGCGTCCCGCCATAGGCGGGATAGCCATCGACATAGGAAACCACCTCGGCATCCGCGCGTTTGATGTCGTCGACCTTCCAGACGTAATCGGTCTCTTTGGTGTCGCCGTCGTCGTCAAGATACTCGCCGTAGGTGTCCTTGTCGGTTTCTTCCACCTTCGGCTTGATGACGCATTCGCTGCAACGCAAATCCGAGCCGAACCAGCCCACCACCAGATTGACCGATTTGAGGTTCGGGCAGGCGTCTTCCAGCGCGTCGAGCGACAATACCGCGTCGGCCTCGCCCGACGAATTGGCTTGGTTCTCCGGACGTGTCGTGCCGTTGCCGTAGTCGCGCACCACCACGGTGCTGGCATAGACGAACTCGCCGGCGCCGGGAATGAGGTTGACGGAAGAGACGAGATTTTCCAGCGCGTCTTCGTGCCTCGAAGCCGTGGTCGAACGCACCAGCTCGAATTGCAACTGCGGAATGCGGTTGCCGAAGTCGGTCAGCTCCATGTCCTCGAACACCACGTAACACAGCCCGCGATAGGCCGGGGTGTTGCCCGATCCTTCGATTTCCTCGATCAGCGTGTCGGGGACCTGCGTGTCAGTGCCGGAATAGAAGCGGATGGTATATTGCGAGGTATCGAGCAGATTGCCGTCCGCCCAGATGCGCCCCAGGCTCCTGACCACGCCCTGGCACAAGCCCACGGCGAACGAGATCGAATAGGTATATTCGGTGGTCTTCACCCCGCCGCCCTTGCCGCCGGACGTGGTGGTCGTGGTGGTTTCCTTGTACTTGGTCGCCCAGATGACCTGCCCCGAAACGCGGATGGTCCCGTCGATGCGGGTGATCGCAGCCCCCTCGGTCGAGGTCTGCAAGGAAAGATCGGTCAGCCGCGACCCGGTGACATGCGGGCGAAACAGATAGCTGTCGATCAGGCTTCCGGCGGTCGATCCGATCATGCCGCCGATGGTGGCGGCGGAAATGCCGGCAATCGTCCCGCCGATCGACGAACCGATGGCGGCGCCGGCAACACCGATAACAAGCGACGCCATCAGGGCACCTCGAAGGCAAAGGCCATCTTCTTGCGCCAGGCGGCGGTGAAGACTTCCTCGTTCACCTGCTTGTTCTGGCGGGCATGGATCAACGTCAAACGTCCGTCCTGCATCCCGACGATGCCGCAATGCTTGGCCGGGCCGTGTGCGATCATGCGGAACAGCACCACGTTGCCGGCGGATATTGCGGCGGTATCGATCTCGGTGAGGTGGCGCTTGAGGCCCTTATACAGCGTCTCCTCGCCCTTCGCTTCGGCCCAATCCGGCGAATAGGGCGGCAGGATTTCGGGATCGTCCTCGCACCGGACCTCGCGCCAGACGCCGCGCAAGAGCCCCAGGCAGTCGCAGCCCTTGCCCTTCAAGGATGCCTGATGGACGTAGGGCGTGCCGATCCAGCCGCGCGCCGCCGCGACGATCAAGCCGGCGTCAGTCTTTTGTTTTGTCGCGTTTCCGGACGATGAACCGGAAACCACTTCATCTGGAACCGCTTCAGTTGCCATAACGGGACCCTCCGTCCATATCGGTATCGGACATCGCGTAGGAGACGACGGCATCGTTGCCGATCATGTAGGGGAAGCCGCGGAAGTTTGCGCCGTTGGAGAACTTCTTCTTGCAGGTGGAAAACTGCTTGTCGCAGCCGACCGTCACAGTGAACGTGTCGCCGACGGCGATGTCGAAAGCGGTTTCCTGCCAGATTTCCAGGATGACTGATGCCGAGGTGTTGCTGTGACGCTTGATCTCGATCGAGCGGCCGGAATTGCTGCCGGATGCCCAGGTCAGCTTGCCGCCGGCAAACCACCCGCCGGCAAAATCGGAAAGACCGCTGACGCTGAAGCGGCGATTGTCGGTGACGGTCAGGACCGTTCCGGTCGCCTTGTGAGTGGACGTCGTCAGATCGACGCCGCATCGGCTATCGCCGACATCGGCATCGCAGGCATAGCAATAGGCGTTTCCGACGGGTTGATTCAGCGCCTGCATCAATCCGCGGATTTCAGCCTGGAAGGCCGCCTTACCGCGTTTGACCTCGCCCAGCGTGCCCTTGCGGATCAAGACATGCTGATCCGGCGAGGCCCAATTGACCCGATAAATTTCGATGGAGGCGCCGTCGTAGATGCCGGCGGAAAGATCGTCTTCGTTGAGGCTGTCGGAACGAAACGCGCCGGAGACTTCCAGATTGTCCACCGCGAATTCGAGATTGGACTGGATTTGCGAAGCGGTGAAGCCGGTGGCGGCGGCATAGGTCAGGCCGTCGAAGGCCAAATCCCGGTCGTGGTCGGTGAACCCCTGCACCACTCCGTCGGTGCGGGTCAGCTTCCAACACCATGCCAGCGTGGTTACCGTTTGCGCGACATGGGCGGCAAAATCGTCGTCAAGCGTCTTGCTCATTCTCCCCTCACCTCGACCAGATCGATCTGGGATACCGTCATCTTGTTGTCGGTATCGACCTGGATCGGCAGATGGTCGTCGTCGAACCGCACCGGCACATAGAACTCGAAGCTGGCGGTCGGTGCGACCGCCGGCGCCGACGAAAACGTCACTTGGCCGGTGAGAGTATCGATGGCGGAAGGCGTCACCGTGCTGCCCGACACCTTGACGATCACGGTGTCGGATTTCGGCTTGGTGATGGTGCGGACATAGACATAGGTGCCGCGCGCATACCGCTTGACCAACTGCCAGACGGTCGATGAGACCTCGACCATCGTCATGTCGGTGGCGGAATAATCCGACCAATCCTTGAACGGAAACGAGTAGGCGCGGCCGCGCATGTTGTGAAAATGCGCGATCACGTCGTTCATCTGGGTGCGGGTGCGGATGCCGGTCGAGATATTGTATTCCGCCCGACGCTGCGACCACCGGCTGTTACGCTGCTCGGCGCCGGAGCCGAGCGACACGATGTCGGTGAGAAACTTCGGGCCGCCGGTCGCCCCGCGCGCCACCGCGTCGGGAAACGGTACGTCGATGTAGGATGTCGCCATGGTCTAAACCCCGGATTAAAGGAAACGGTCGGTGACCGTTGGCAGGGCTGCCGCTTAACGCGCGTTCCGCGCGTGAGAAGATTGCGGGAGGTGAACCTCCCGCACCCTCCGAACTTCTGGCCTCATCCTTTGGATGAGGCCTATTTCATGTGTTGCAGATATCGATACGCGGCAGGTGCAACAGACACCGTCAAAAAAAGGGGTGGGTGCGGGAGGCGTTGCCTCACGCAAAGTGTGGGGATTGGGGAGCGAAGCTCCCCAACAGGCCGTCCCCGCTAGAGCGTTTCATATTTTAACGGAAGCATAACCAGAGTTTTGGAAGTAATTCGAGCATTCTGTAGGTTTAATGGTTTTGACGAGGCGGCCGATGTGTCGCCAAGTATCTGCCATGGTGCGTTTTTGAGCGGCTCGCATCCAGTGCTTGATTTTTGCGAAGGTCTGCTCGATGGGATTGAGGTCCGGGCTGTAGGGCGGCAGAAAGAAGAGTTTTGCGCCGGCGTCTCGGATGGCCCGGCGGATGGCGACCGACTTGTGGGAACCGAGATTGTCCATGACGACGATGTCGCCTGGTTTGAGAGTGGGCACGAGTTGCTGCTCGACGTAGGCGCGGAAACATTCGCCGTTGATTGGGCCGTCGAAGACGCACGGGGCGGCGAGCCGGTCGCAGCGCAAGGCGCCGAGGAAGGTCATGGTGCGCCAGTGGCCATGCGGGGCGAAGGCGCGCAGACGCTGACCTATCGGCCCCCACCCGCGCAGCGGCGCCATATTGGTCTTGATCCAGGTTTCGTCGATAAAGACAAGCCGTTTGGGATCGAAGCCGGCCTGCCGCGACCGCCAACGCTTACGCCGCCGCGCGATGTCGGCGCGGGTCTGTTCAAGGGCGAACAGCGTTTTTTTTGAAGCGTAGTCCCTCGCGACGCAGGAACAGCCATACCGTATTGTGCGAGACCTTGACGCCGCGCCGTGCCAGTTCGCCTTTCAGTCCATGCAAGGTCAGGTGCGAAGTCTGCTCGATCCGCCTGACGATGAAGGTGCGATGCGGTTCAAGCACGCATTTGCGGTGCCCGCCCATCTTGCCGGGCGAAACCGAGCCGGTCGCCCGGTAGCGCTGCGACCATTTCACAACCGACGAAACGGCTACCCCAAACTCTTCCGCTACAGACCGGCAGGTTTCGCCAGCCAAAACCGCCTCGACTACACGCTCGCGAAGATCGTTGGAAAGTGGTCGTGTCATCCGATGCCGGCCTCCTGCCCAGCCAGCATCTTGAATCACAAACGTCTCTCGTTGGGAATCCCTTAGATTCCGTCAATCCAGGAAACGCTCTAAATCCTACGCGCGCCGGTCTGCACGGCACGAGCGAGGCTGGCGGCGATCTGGCCGCGACTGGCTTTGAAGGATCGTGGATCGGAGGCCTGAATCGTCACCGGGACATAGGTGATGCCGTTGCCCTGATTGTAGCGCCTAGCCTCGGAGCGATTGAGGACGCGCTCGCCGGTTTGCAGGATGGCGGGCACCTCGTCCGCCGCCAGATAGGCACCGTCATGCAGACGTGGGGCGAAGCGGATGACGTTTGCCGGCAGCATGCGGTTGGAATTTACCGGCGCGCCGACTACGCCGCCCTCGTGGAACAGACCGGCGAACCACGATCCGAGTTGAGATATCCAGCTGCCACCGGAGGCGGTTGCGTTACTGAGGGCGCCCTTGGTGCCGGTGACGGTGATAGGCTCGATGGTCTCTTCGTTGCCGAGAAGCGAGCCGAGCCAGCCACCGACGCTGGAGATGGTCGGAAGCATTTTGCCGCTGGCATCGCCGCCGAGCAGGATGTTCTTCAGGGGATTGATCAGCATCAGCTGCAAAGCGAGCTTCTCGAACGACGTGTAGATGCTCTTGAAATACTCGCTCCAATCCTGTTTGCTGCTGGCGAGCATACTGCCGAGGTTGTCGAATACGGCCGATTCCGCAGCGTAGATATTGTCGTTGGCGGCCTTGGTCAGATCGAGTTCCCGATTTACCGCCATGATACTCTGCTGGATCTGCAGCCATTTCTGACCCTCCGCAGTGAGAGCGACCTGGCCGTCCTTTTCGATGGCGTAGCCCTTCTCCAACAGCGTGTTCTTGTCGGCCAGCATCGCTGCGGTTTTCTGCTCATCGGACGGCATGCGCGGCTGCTGGCCCTGTTCCCGTTCCAACTGCTGACGCAGCATCGCCAGTTGCAGATTGTCCTCGTTGATCGATTGCAGGGCGGCAGCGCGGCGGCTCTCCACCTCGCTCTGCGGCGAAATCTTCTCGTAAGCGTCGATGATGGTCTGCAGCAATGCGGCCTGCGCCGTGAGGCCCTTGTTCACGGCAGCTTCCTTGGCGGCGCGCAGATCGATCAGCGCAATGCCGACCTGAATCTGGCGATTGGCATCGGAATAGGACGTCGCGCCAGATGCAACGGCATCATTGACCGCCTTGCGGGCAGCGGTTTCCGCCTGCATCTTCGCCACAGTTTGCGCGACGGTTTCACCCTGACTGGCGATGCTCTGGGCGAGCAATTGACGCTCCCGTGCCCCGACCGAGATGCCGGATTGGATACTTTCCTGGAGCGCCTGACGATGGGCGGTCGCCTCCATCGCTTCGGCGCTGCCTTTCAGCCAGGCGGAAGCGACGCTTTGGGTCTGCCGGATGTTGGCATTGAGAAGCATGTTCTGCTGCGATAGCTGGTAGTTCGCCGCCGCCAGAGCGGCGGTGTAAGCGGTTTGCGTGCGGGTAGCGACGTCCCTGGCGCTGACTTCCTGCCCGTCGAGCGACATCGCCTCGCGCCGCATGGCAATGTCTGCCTTCTGCTTTGGCGTTTTGGCCGAGAGTGCATCGGTCTCAAGCGCTTGCGCCTTGACGAATTTCTGCGTCGTATCGGTATAAGTGCTGTCGGCATGCTCGACCGCCGAGAGGCCTTCGTTCACCTGGTCCGAGGTGACGCCAAGGCGCTGCATGGCACCGGAATCGCCGAGCAACTGCCTGAGATTGTAGTGCTGGATACCGAGCTGACGGCGGAAGTCCGCTTCCTCGAAGGACGGCACGATCTTGAGCAGGATCGGCGCGGCCAAATCGGCCTTGATCTTCGCCGCACTGGCACGGAACTCATCTTCTGTCCTCTTCAGCTCGTCGCGATAGACCTGTTGCCAGTGCCTCAACTGTTCGGCGATCTCGTCGGCATCGATCCGCTGCTTGCCGTACCAGCGGTCTTCAATGACGGTGCCGCCTTCGTTGACGATTTTCTGGTATCGCTGATATTTCTCAAGCTGCTCTTTTGCCGTGGCGTCGTGGGAAAGACGGTCGAACGCGTTGCTGATCTCGGTGCCGACGCCGTGCCAGAAGCGGCCCCACGCCGTCATCTGCTGCATGTGATCGGTCAGTACGCCGTTCAAGTGCTCGTAGGCGACACGCGCCGCCTCGGCATATTGGCCTTCCTCCCACAGCGTCTTCACCAACGTTCTCGACTGATAGTCGAAGGCCCCGGTCTTGGCATCCAGCGTCTCGACGCCCTTCGACAGATCGGCAAAGGCGCCGATCAGTTCCTTGGCGGCGTCTTTCTGTTCCTGGTCCGTGGTGGCGGCATAGTTCGGTATCAGCGAGGTCACTTGCTCAATCGCTTGGCCCGGAATCTTGCCGGTCTTGGCCGCCTGTTCCGCCCACTCGCGCGATTGGCCGATGCTGGTGTTCGACGCCGTGGCCGCCGCCACCGCCATATCATTGAGCTGCGATGTGGTCACGCCAGCGGCGCGGCCGGTGCCGACCAATGCGGCCTCCAGCTCTTTCGTCGTCTTGATGCCGCGATATTCGAGATAGGCGAAGCCGGCGCCCAAGCCGGCAATCGCACCGCCGATCAGCAGCGTCGGCGATAAAAGACCGGCCAACAGCGATCCGGTCGCCTTGAGCGCACCGATCACGCCCATGCCGCTGCCCTGGAATATCTGATAGAACTGCCCACCCTGCTGGGTCAGGATCTGCAGCGGCTTTTGGCCCATCGCTAGGCCGGAAACCACGTCGTTGATCTGGAAGCTTAAATTGCTGATCTGAAACGCGCTGAGCTTATTGCCGGCCGCCATCCGTTGCGAGGCAACGGCAGCTTGATTGTAACGGGTGGTGGCCGCGGCCATCGCCGCGGTATGCTCGACCTGGGTGATCTTGCCGGCGCGCAGCAGCGCATTGTATTGCGCGGTTTCGGCATTGAGACGGTCCTGTGCTACCGCCAGCGGATTGATCTGGGCTTTCAGCGCCGCCGCCTGACGGTCCAGCTCCTCGATCTGCTTCGATTCTTCCTCGAAAACGGAAGCGGATTCCCGGGCGGATTTGCCGGTTTGCCCAATCCCCATTGCGGCATTGAGGCTGTTCTGGAAGTTCTCGCCGAGCTGTTGCGCCTTGGCCTGCGATATCTCTTTAAGTCGCGCGGCCTCCCTCTCGGCTTCCGCCTCGAACACCTTGAAGGATTCGGCGGCGGATTTGCCGCTGCCGCCGATGCCGAACATGGCGGCATAGTTCGACTGCGTGACCTGGGCATTGGCCCACTGCTTTGCGACCTCATTGAGGCGTTTGCCCGCATCCGAGGCCTTGTCGAAGCCATAGGCAGTCTTGTCTCCGGCCGCCTTACCCTCGACGCCGATCTCGCGTAAGTTCCCGACGATGTTCGCCTTGCCGTCGAGGCCGATGCGGATGGAAACGCGCTTTTCCATTATTCTTCCACGTCCCCGCGGTAGGAGCGAACGATGATCGCCTCGATCTCGGGCAAAAGATCGAAGAACAAAAAATTGGCGGCGCCGAGCCCATCGGCCAGCGCGATCACCGCGCCGAAGTCGAGGCCATAAGCGCCGCCGGCTGTGGCTTTGCCGTCGATGATGACGGAGGAGATGCGCACCTGCCCCGAAATGCGGCGGAACGCTTCCCAGGCCGCTATTCCTTCGGGCGTCTCAGGTGCGTTTACTTGGTACGGGCAGTCCGGGCACGGCTGCGGGCAGTGCTGGCAGTACCCTTCGCCGGAGTTTTCGCCCCCCCAGTGCCACCTGGCGAGGGCGCGGATACGTTTTTTTCGTCTTCCCGCATCAAGGCGGGCGCGACGTAATACTTGTCCACGAAGTCGAACACCCGCCAATCGTCGAGCGCGGCATCGAGCGCCTCAAGGGTCAGTGGGGCCGGCTCACTCGCCTCGCCGACAACCCCTTCCCATTCGACAATGCCGAGATGGGCGATGGCGCGCGAGAACGCAATATTGGTTTCGACCTGCCGGTTTTCGCTCTCGCCGATTGTGGCCTTCCTGAATGCCTCGCTACCGGCGGCGCGGGCGGCCAGGATCATCGCCACGGTGACCGGTAGAACCTTAATGCGAAAGCCGGGAATGGCGGCGGCATCCGGCTCGATGGCGCCGGCGTCGAGCCATACCGGCTCAACGGCAATCTTTTTCAGTTTCAACATGTGGAATGTCCTCAGTAGGTAGCGACGTCGTTGACCAAGGTGATGGTCGCCGCCCGCCCCACGGTGCTGTTCTTGGCACCCTGCCAATCATAGGTTGCTTGCACCGCGCCGGGACCGGTGACCGGAACCTTCGGCTTCGGCAGATAGACCTCGTGGAAAATGAAGGTCAGCGCCTTGCCGCCGCCGATCTTCCAGGAATAGCTGAGATCGATGGGCGTGCCGTCGGAGGCCAGATCCATCAAGGTGGTGTCCTTGAAGCGCAACACCGCCTGACCGGAATAGGACGCCACCGCCGGATCGGCGCCGCCGATGCGCCCATCCTCGCGGATGATCTCGACCTTGTCGTAATTGTTGGCGTAGGTCAGAGAACCGGACACCAGATCGCCGAGCGGCACGCCGGAGCGCAGCACCTTGCCGGTGAATTGGGTGAAGCGTTCGAGTTCGAGAGCGCTTAACGTTCCGGCGGCGCTCGCCTTGGTGCGGTCGTCCTCTCCTTGCGCAATGCAACTGATCGTGGCGTTCAAGAGGCCGGAGCGCTGCAAATTGATCGCCAACTTGTCGGCGACGACGCCGTAATTCATCGCATAGGTGGATACGTCGGTGTTGCCGATTTCGACGGCGGCGGACGGCAAGGGATCGGCACCGGACTTGAAGACGTGGTTGTATGCCCCACTGGCGGCGCCGCCGGCAAGGGTCGCCCCCGAAACCGTGGCGCCGGACGCCGCCAGGGTGAAGGAATTTCCCGCAACTCCGATGGTGTCATGCACGATGTCGATGGCTTTTCCTTTGGCATCAACCGCATAACCGGCCGCCGCCACGTCGGCATCCGTACTGGCATTGAGCACCAGGACCGCATTGGCGACGGTATCGGCGAGACTGGACCCGATCAGGATGTCGCTATCGCCGGCATCGCTGGCGACGAAGGTGAATTCGACGCCGCCCACGGTGATGGTGCTCGAAGCGGCCGGTTGCGCGCTGAAGGCGATGCTGCCGGTGGCGGCAAGGCCCGCCGTGGTGGTCGGCGCGCCGCACAACAGTTTCAGCCAGAAGCCGAAATTGCGCAAATCGACCGGCACCACCACGTCGCCTTCGTTGTTGATGACGTCGAGCGCCGGCGCCGACGGATCGCGCCCGTCGCCCAAGAGATCGCTGGATACCAAATCCTGCTTGTCGCCGAGCTGCGACGATACGAAGGGAACCTTGTAAAAACCGGAAGACGGCGGCGTGCCGTATTCGGATTCGAATGCCAACGCCATGACGGCATTGGCGCCGCGTGCGCGAGCCATGTGAGCCTCCAATCAGGTCAAAGGGTTAGACGTTGCGTAGGTTGCGATGATGGCGGCCTCGGCCATCTGGCCGACGGCGGCACCCGTCGCGGTGATGTTCTCGAAGGTCGGCGCCTCCGGTTCGACGTACAGGCAGAGGCCGCCGAGCGTGGTATCCGCCTCGATCTTCTCGCCGACCGTCGCCATCATGGCGTCGACCACTTCTTCCCTGGTCTGCGATCCGCTGGGATAGGCCGCGACCTTGAGGGGGATGCGGTGCGTGTAATAATAGGTGACCGGCGACAGATCGACGTCCGGTTCGCCGGGATCGCCATCCTCGATGAAGACGGCGCCGCCGGCATAGACGCCCTGCGCCTTGGCGGCGTTGCGCGTCACCTCGGCGTCCGGCAGCGCAGCCTTGACCAGCGCCGTCACCGCGGCGATCACCTGTTCGCGTTTCGAGGCCATGTCACTTCCACCGTCTTGAGAGCGCCGGATCGACCTGCCCGGCCCAATGCTCGCCGAGGCTTTCGATGTCGAGACGCTTGGGCAGCGTCACCACCGGCGCCAGAATGAAGATCACGATGTATTTCGGCTCGTTCGGTCCCGGCGCTTCACGGATCGGGCGAAAACTCTTGCGGCGCTGGTAGCGGACGGCCTGCCGACGGTAAAAGCCTTTCGACACCAGGAAGGCATAGCGGCTGTTCCTTGGTTTGAGAAACTGCAACTTGACGCCGGTTTCCCGCTCCCACAGCGCCGGCGTGATGCGCGAATGTTTACGCCCGGAGGTATGTTTGACGCCGGCATCCGGCGTCGGAATTGCCAGATACCTGCCGCCATGCACCGGGACGATGGTGGCGCCACGGTTGTGCGATTCGATGATCTTCGGCGCCTTGGTCCAGACGAAGGCGGCGGCATTGGCGCTGAAACCGCTTATCGGATAGCACCGCCCCTGCACCGTATTCGCCAAGCGCTTGCCGAGGCCAGCATCGACGATCTGCTGTCGCCAGTCCGTCTTCAGCCCGACCGCAACATCACCCATGGCTTCGGTGCAGACGCGCTCGATGTCGTTGGAGATTTCCTCGACGATTTTCGGGAACAGCTCAAACCCAGAGACCGGCATTATACAGGGCCTCAAGCAGCGAAGCGGTAGGCCATCAAACAACCTCCGCTTCGCGTGTTGTTTTTTGGGGTCATTGCTCCTGAGCGGATTTTGCTTGCAGGGTATGACCATTATATGGTACATGCTTTATGTGCATATGTGAGGCGCACGCAAACGCAAGGATGAGTTTGAGTAAGGGGAGTGAGATGGCAACCACCAAGAAGCGCAACGCGAAAAAGCTGACCACGCTCGACTCCTTCCTGGAAACGGAAGGCACGCGTGACGAATTCCAGGCAACGGCGATCAAAGAAGTGCTCGCCTGGCAAATCGAAGAAGCCATGAAAGACGAAGGTCTTTCGCGCAAGCGCATGGCCGAACGCATGGGCACGAGCCGCAGTCAGATCGCCCGATTGCTCGATCCCACCGATGGCAATGTCACGCTGGCGACCTTGCAGCGCGCCGCTGCGATGCTGGGCCGTAAAGTCCGCCTCGAGCTGGTGTAGAATCGAGGTCATGACAGAGCTCTTCGTAATTCAGCCGTGGCTTTCGGGACGAGCGACGGAAGGGATGGTTCAAACCGACGGGGTACGTTTTCAGGATAGAACTATCGCCATACCCATACGGACACGGCCTTCATTTCCAGCCCTCGTGCGGCGTCCAGTTTCCGTCAGCGGCGTCCTCGTCATCGCCAGATGCCGAGATGAGCGGTTCAATGAAACCACGCAAATCGGTGAGCATATTTGCTAATGACTGTGGCGTGAGCGTCGGTGTAGTTCGTCGCAAGAAACCATCCCACAGAGCCTGTTTGTCCAGGCGGGCTGCAAAGTCTGAGGTGAGCGTTACCGGCATGGACGATGGAAGTTCTGTTCCTCGGCGCCGGAATGTGCCGACAATCGCCGTCAACAGTGTTGTCTTGGAGAAGGAAAAGGTCTGCGCCAACGCCCAAATATCATAGTGGTCTTTGAGGCGGCTGGTGAGCTCACCAAATCGCACCATGGCTTCGAGCTTTTCGGCAACGACGGTTTCCGGCGGATAGGCTCTGATGTTGGCAGGCGGAAAGTCGTCCAGCAGGCGGGGATAATCGATCTCCTGCGGTTTCGGGTATACCGAATCCCCGCAGCCGATGTCGATCTGGATGGCAATTCGAGCGGTGCCGAGTTTGGCATCAAGCCGAACTCGAGCACCCTGGTACTCTTCTTCCTCGCGCATGACTTCCGCCTGAACGCTATCCGGATCGAACACAAGGCCATCGTCTTGAACCGGATAACGGCAGAGACTCACGAACTCTTCGCGCAAACGGGCAATATCGTTTGTGCCGAAGCCGAGCAGATCAAGATCGCCGGTCGACCGGAAGGGTTGTTTTGACCATAGGGCAAACAGGGTCGCCCCTTTGAGAACAAAGCGTTCACGCATCGGTGACTGCGACAGGCGATAGAGTAAGCGCTCGATTGCGTAACGCACCACGAGGCGTTGCGAATCTTGATTTTCGGCACGTGCTTTGTTGAGCAGACGCTGGCGTACCGAGGCGGCGACGTTCTTGATCTTCTCGTTCATGTGAGCGCTTCGAGATATGGACGCATGACGTTTTGCACACGGCAGAACCCGGCGTAATGCCAAAGCTCAGTGCGCGTTGCCTTGCGTTTGTTGAGGGCATCCCGAAGAGCCTCGACGGCAACATCGGTGCCGATGCGGCGGCGATATTTGAAGCAATCGGCGACGGTCTTGGCGGGTGTATAAACCGGCACACTCACCCCTTCGATCATGACCGTCGTGCGGCCTTCAGAAAACGCGAAGCCTGAGGCACGAACGATCTGAAGCTTGACCGGTGGGTTTGCCGGCGTGCGGGCTTTGTGATCAATGCTAATCCACACCGCTTGCGGAAGCTGGGTGGTCAGATCATGAAGCCGCAGCGCCGAAAGAAGGCAGACAACGGCATGGGGCACACGGCGGGAAACTTCCGCAAGATCATGTGCAACGTGGAAGTCTTCGAAATCGGCAATTTGGTAGATGCCGCGCCCAAGCCTGATAAGCTGCCCCTGCGTGCATAGCCGTTCGATATAGGTCGCCGGGATGCCTGCAGCACGAAAATCACGCGCCCGGGCGACGCCGCGGCGGCGGGCGATATCAAGTGCGTGTTCCATCACAGTGCTGTTGGCAGCCATAACCTGATTGTTACATATTGTAGGCAGATAGTCAACAAATGCCGACGTAATGTAACAGTGCTTCTTATATCAAACAGTTACTTACAATTAACCGCAGACCGCGGCGACCATTGCCCTATGGCTACCGGAATCGCCTGGCGTTTCAAGGTCACGGCATCACGCTTTGCTGCTATGAGCCATCCGTGCTATTTTCTTACCAAGTAGCGATCGATAAGGAGCGGTAAGTATCATGTCCGACACAGCAACACTCTCGGCAAAGTTCCAGATTTCAATTCCCAAGGCTGTGCGCACGGCTCGCCAGTGGAAGGCCGGCCAGGAATTCGCCTTCATCCCAAAGGAAACAGGTGTCTTGCTGGTTCCCGTGCCAGCAGCCAAAGCACTCGCGGGAATTGCCAAGGGCGTCGATTCCAAAGATTTTCGCGACCGCAAGGATCGGTTCTGATGCGCCTTATCGATACGTCTGCCTGGATCGAGTGGTTGATGGCTTCTACGACAGGAAAAGCGGTTGCGTCGAAAATTCCGGCCAGGGACGAATGGCTCGTCCCAACAATCGTCCAGCTTGAACTTGCCAAATGGCTGACCCGCGAACTCAGCGAGGACAAGGCCGATCAAGTGATTGCATTTACGCAGATGTGTGCCGTCGCGCCGCTGAACACAAAGATAGCGCTGGCCGCCGCAGAGATTTGCCGCACGCATAAGCTGGCAACTGCCGATGCCATCATCTACGCGACGGCCTTGGAACACGAAGCCGATCTGGTGACCTGCGATGCCCATTTCAACGGGTTGCCGGGCGTGACACTTATTCCCAAGACTCGCGTCTGATCAGGCGACCGCCTCACACGTCCAGACAAGGCCGAGTTGATCGATCACAGGAGCCCCCATTACTTTGAGGATAACGGTGCCGATCTCGACGAGGTCGCCCTCTGCCGGCGAAGCCACCTCGGCTTTGCGGACATCGACGATGTTGGTCGGCAGCACGATGGACGTATCGCCGAATCTCACGACGACGTCTGGAGATTTGCGGATCACGCGGACCGGCACACCGGAACCGACGCCGCCAGCTTTCCAGAGGGCATCCTCCCCGATATTGGGATCGGCAAAGAGCACATCCAGTGCCGCGGCAAAGACCGTCATCGGGGAGTACCTTTCGGGCGACTGCGGCCACTCAGTTGCTGGTGGTGATCTTGACCGCGAGCCGCGGGCGCTTGTTCACCGGCAAGGGCGACGCTTCGGTCTTGACGTCGATGGCGCTGCCGTCCGGCCGTGCAATCTGCCGGGCGTAGATCGGCAAGCCCACGGTGTTGACGGTTTCGATTAGGTTCGCCGGAGCGCCGTATGTCACGAAGGTATCCATGGTACCGAGCGGGAAGACGATACCTTGGCCCGTCGGGATCAGCGTCTCGGTCGTGCCGGTCGAAAGAGTGACGGTGGCGTTGTATTCCTCGAACACGATGCCGGCGAAGGGGAAGCGCCGCCGAGTGTCCTCGCGCAAGGGTTGGGCGCCGGTCGAAGAGAAATACTTGTAGGCGTCCTCCACCTTGGCATGACCGATCAGTTTGTCGAAGAAGCCGGGACTGACCAGGGCCAGAACCCCGTTCATGGTCTCGCCCTTGAGTTCGGTCTCGAGGTCGCGCAGTACCTCGCGGCATTTGGCCTGGATATTGGTGGTGGCGGTGCCGAGCACGAAATCCACCGACTGCTGTTCGAGCCCGAACTCGTCGAAGTAGTCGTAGAGGGTCGTACCCGCACCGTCCTTGACCACGCCGCGCAGGGCATTGACCTCCATATACTCTCGGGTCTGGGCGTGCTTGGCCCGCATGCGGGTCAGCTTGCGCTCCATGACGGTGGCAAGCGGATCGGCGGCGTCGGCGACGCCGAAACCGCGCACGCCCTGGATGTCCTGCGGCGTGATGACGTCGTCGTGCGGGATCCACGGCACCGTGAACGAACGCATGGAGCGGGTATCGCGATTGGCGACGGTTGCCGGCCCGCCGAGGGGGACCGTCGGCAGGAGGTTGAGCACCCCCTCGGCCTGCTCGATGATGACGCTGCGCTGGGTGATGCCCTCGAAGCGGAACAGGCCGAGCTCGCCCAATCGGGTATAGATGTTGGGCAGGATGTTGATAGCTTGGGTCATCTCGGCGAGCGTGTAGCCGCCCGCGTCGAAGGGATTGATGATGGCAACCATTATGATCTCCTCAAAACAAGATCGGGCCCCGATGGCGATCATCGAAGCCCGCTAACGCATTGGTGTTGCTTAGGTTAACTGGAATCAGGCGGTGTCACGCGCGATGATGCCGACGGCGGCAAGCTGGGTATGCTTGGCGGTCGTCTTGGTCGTGTCATCGACCGTGTCGTCGAGGACGAGCGCCGTCTTGGACACGATGGCGGGACCTCGCAGGATTACGAGCCCGGTCTTGTCGGCGGCCGAGGCATCGACCGCCTCGATCAGCACCGCCACCGCGGTCTCGGCGCCTTCATCGCCTTCCACTTCGGCCGCTGGCGAGAGGCGGTATTTGCTGGAAGCCGTGATCTTGCCGAGCACCGATCCGAGGGCGTAGCTCGTGCCGGACTTGAGGGTCACGCTCTCGCGGTTGTAGTTGCCGTTGAGTTCGAACTTCAGGAGATCGCCGAGGGTCGGCGCCATGGTCAATGTGGTCATATTGTCTGCTCCGTGAGGTAGAGCGCATTCCAAAAAAGTGCGAAGCGGTTTTTGGATAAAATGCGCGATAAGAACAAAGAGTTAGAGCAAGTTCCGATTCCGATGGATCGAAATTTGCTCTTAAGTGCGGGCGGCGGCAGCGCGCTCTTTCGCGCGCCGTACGATCGGGCTGTCGCCAGTGACAGCGGGAGAAGGCGCCGCGGCAATGACGCTCGTTGCCTCGGCGCGCGCGGCGAGCGTGTCGAGCACCGAACGGCGCAAGGCATCGGGCGCAATGCCCTTCCTGAGGGCATCGGCCGCATCGACCGTGACGCCGAGCCGGGCAGCTTGAGCGGCGACGGCGGCGACTTCGGCGAACTCGGCCCGCAGTCTCTCGGCCGCCCCGGCCTCGGGGCGCGGCTCCGCAGACGGAGGTACAGGATCAGGCCGGGGTGGATCATGAATGTCCGCAAGCGCGGCTAGCGCCGCCAACGCTGCCGGCGCCGGTGGAGCCGGCGGAGTGGGTGGAGCGGCTGCCACCTGTGTCGGTTCTTGATCCGCAATCTGTTCGGGCACGTTGTTCGCCATGGATGGGCTCCTTTTGGCTGTTGGACTGACGGGGATGCGCGGCGTTGCGGCGGCGCGATCGAGTTCGGCGGCCATTTCGGCGATGGCAAAGTCGAGTGTGCCGAGCTGATCGGCGAGCCCCGCGCGAATGGCAAGTTCGCCGCGATAGATGGCGGCATTCGTGCTGCGGGCCACTTCCGCGGTCATGCCGCGATTGGTGGCGACGAGTGCGCAGAACTCGGAATAAAGTCGGTCGATATCGGCCTGGATCGTGGCGCGGGCGCGTTCCGACAGCGGTTCGTGGGCGTTGCCGTCTACTTTACGCTCGCCGGCGAATAGGAAGGTCCAGGCAAGGCCAGCCTTGGCATCGGCACCGCTCTCATCGACGTGCGCGGCGACGACACCGATTGAGCCGACCTCGCCGGTGCGCGTGACGTAGAGACGGTCAGCCGTACTGGCGATGGCGTATGCCGCCGACAGGGCACTCTCGTTGGCGACCGCCCAGAGCGGCTTGGCGCTCGCGAGCCTGATGGCCTTGATCTCGGCGACCAGATCGAACAGACCGCCAACCTCGCCGCCGGGGGAATCGACATCGAGAACGACGCCGCGCACGCTCCCGTCATTCATTGCCGATGCCATTGCGGCGGCAATATCGCCATAGGCTTGCAGGCCGCTGGCGGCATCGAGGTAGCCCGACCGGCTGACCAGCGTACCGGTCACCGGCACGATGGCGATACCGTCCCCGGTAATCGAAACCGCCGGCGCAGGATCGTGCTCAGGATGGGCAACCTCCAACGCGCCGCCGGCAAGACGCGGCCCGAGTACGCCGAGGATCACCTCGAGCTTGGCGCGCGCGATCATCAGCGGCGTCCCGAACACGCGGGAGGCCAAATGTGGCAAGTCTGGCATAGGGTTAGATTCTCTGACGAGCGGGCGGGCCTTGACAGCCCGTGGGTGAGAACGGTATTCTAGCTAGGTGGACTAGCTAGCCAGAGGTTTGAGCCATGCCGCATCCCACGTGGTCAGTCCAGGATGCCAAGAACCGGTTCAGCGAGGTGGTCGAGGCGGCAAAACATAAGCCCCAGACCGTAACCAAGCGTGGCAAGCCGGCCGTCGTGGTCGTGGCCGTGGACGAGTACGAGCGTCTTAGCAAGCTGCAGATGCTGAAGGCGCCGAGCTTTAAAGAGATGCTGCTCGCCATGCCGCAGGGCGACGTCGAGTTCGAGCGCATCCCGGCAACCCCACGCGATGTGGAGTTCTGATGTTCCTGATCGACACCGACGTGCTGTCGGCCCTAGCCAAGCGCCGGCGCAATGCCAACGTCGAAGCCTGGATCGGCAAGCAACGCGCCGGGGAACTGTTCGTCAGCGTCGTCTCGATTGGCGAGATCGAGCGCGGCATTGCGCGGCAACGCCACAACAACCCGGACTTCGTCGTCGCGCTGGCCCATTGGCTCGACCAGGTACTCACCGCCTATGGCGACCATATCCTGCCGTTCGATCTTGCCTCGGCCCGTCGTTGGGGACAGCTCAGTGCTGCGATCGGCAATCAGGGCGCCGATCTGCAGATTGCCGCCACCGCGCTCGAACACGGACTGACGGTCGTCACCCGCAATGTATCGGATTTTACGCCGACCGGCGTGCCGGTGCTAAATCCCTTCATGGCGTCTCCGGCTCGGAAGTCGTAGCGGCGGCCCCTGATCCGCCGGTCCCCGACTGGAAACTCAATCCGAGCGCTTTCTCGCGCTTTTTGTCGGCGGCGATCTCGGCATCGACCTGTTCGGCGTCATAGCCGCGCTCGGAGAGGGCCTGCGTGCGGCTCTTGAGACCGGCATCGATCTGCTCAATCTCGGCCCGCGCGTCTTTCTGTGGATCGACCCAGTCCCATTTGGGCGGCAGCCAGCTGCAGGCAAGATATGTCCGCCGGCGCTTGGCGAAGTCCGGCAGATCGAGTGCACCGGCGAACACGGCCGTGTCCATCCAACGGGCCCAGACCTGGCGGCAGAGCTGAAACACGATCACGGCGTGTTGATAGGCCTCAATGCGTCGGCGGAACTCGAGGAGCGCCAAACGCGAGTTCGAGTAGTTCGCCTTCAGCATGTCGTTCGACAGATAGGCGTACGGGACACCGAGGGCGGCCGAGACCTGGAGAAGCGTCCGGTATTGGAACGGCTCGTAGGTCTGACCCGACTCCGCCGGCGAGGAGGTCTGTACCTCTTCGCCCGGCTCGAGCATGGTGATCTGCCCCGGCTGCAGATCGAGAACGCGTTCGTCATGCTCGTCGCGTCCCTCCGCGGCATCGAGCGGTTCGGCCGGCGCCGGCGTGGTAATGAAGAGCGCGTGCATGGCCGCGACCTTTTTGCGGTCGAGCTCGGCGTCGTCATACTGGTCGAGCAGAAAGAGCTTCACGATCGCCGGGGCAAAACGCGAGATCCCGCGCAACTGCCCGGCATCCACCGGGTCGACGACGTGGATGATCTCGGAGGCCGGAATGCGCACGATATCGCCGGCAAGGCCGGGATCGGTGATATCGCCTGGATGACGTCGCAGAAAATGATACGCCACCCGCCGACCTATTCTGTCGAACTCGATCCCCTGGCGGATGACATTGCCGCCAGCCATCTCGTTGCGGTTCAGCGGCAACATCTCGGAAGGCAGCATCTGCAGTTGCAGCGGAACCGTCAGACCATCCTGAAGCCGGCGTGGCCGGAACCGGAAGAACACCTCGCCCGTGATGAACACCTCGCGGGCGGCGCGCCGCTGCAAGCCATAGAAGTCGGTAAATCCTTCGGCGTCCGCCTCGTCGGTCCAGTCGAGCCAGAGTTTCTGGACTTGCGCCTTGATCTTCGGTTCTGCAATCAGGGACGACGGCTTGATGCCGGCGCCGACGACATTGCCTGCCCAGCTCTCGATCGCGTTGGCGGCATAGCCGTTGTTGCGAATGAGCCAGCGCGCCCGAGCGGTAATGTCGGGACCGGCGGCGGCAATCAGCGTATTGAGGTGGGCTCGGCTGGGCTGAAAGCCTTTCAACCTGCGGTTCGCCAGCCCCGCCTCGAAGCCGCCGATGAACGCCCCGATGCGGCGACGAAACGCTGTCAGCGACGCCAGCACTATAACCCCTTCGAGGCCGAGGTCAGGATGCGGCGGCGTTTGCCGCCTTCCTTGGCCGCGGCAATCCGTCCCTCGAGATCGGTGATGGCGGCGGACAGTTCGGTGTCGGAGGCATAGGTAATCCGTCGATCATTGATCTCCACCGTGCGCACGCCGCGATAGCGCGCGGCCAGAAGCGCTTCGTGCAGGGTGGTCATCTCTTCGAGGGTCATCGGTTTATCCCACGATAGAGTGCATTTCGGAAAAGTGGGGCCGTTAGCGACAGCGTATTGCGGCGGGTTTCCGTAAAAATGCACGACAAACAAAGACCTATGAGTCTGTTTCCGATTCAATCGATCGGAAACAGACTCTCGGTTCAGGAAAAGTACGTCGAGCGGAACACCCGCCGGTGGGAGCGGGCCGGCGCACGGCGGACGTTGCCGGCAATGGATACGGCCCCGGACTTCATCTCGGTGCCGGGCTCGGTGTCGGCGACGATTCCGTCGTCATCGGCGACGGCCAATTGGCGTTCGAGATCGCGCCATTTTGCGTCGGGCCACCGGTCGGCACCGGCAATCCACGCCGCGGCCCGCGCATAGACCCGGCAGTCGAGCACCTCGTTGCGCTCGCGCAGCTTCTGCCACTCCAGCCGCTGAAACCCGCGCTTGGTCTTGACGGTGACGAGCTGCTCGGCGACGAGCTGCTTCACCCACTCGGCTTCCATGCCGTTCGGCAGATGGATGTAGCCGGCGGGATCTTTGGCGCCCTCGGCCCGTTCCTCTTCGGTGGGTCGGGTGAGCCGCAAGAACCGATAGGTCTCGCTCTTGAAGGTCGAGACCGCGACGGTCCATAGCCGGGCGCCGCGTTTCAGCTTCCTGCCGCCCTCCGTCACATCGACGAACGATGGTCCCGCGACCGGCGCGGCACGGTTGAACCCTTCCACCCCCTTGACGGCCGCAACTTGAGCGTGCCCGGCCCGGCGTGCCCAGGCGTAAACGGCCGGTGCCTCGTAGCCGGTGTCGATGCCGAGCTTCGCCAGCGACAGGGCCAGGCCGCTCGGATGCGGCCATGTTCGTGACAGCAGCGCCGACAGCTTCTCCCAGGTCTCGGCATGTTCCGGTCCGCCATCGATGACGATATGATCGACAAGCCAGCTCTCGAGACCTCGACCCCAGGCCCATACCGACACCTCGATGCGGTCTTTCTGGACATCGGCCCCGGCGGTGAGAAAGAGGCCACCCGAGGGCACCGTGCCGATCTGCCAGGGCTCGCGGCGTTCGTAGAGCCGCTGCCAATCCGGGGCCTCGCCGGTCTCGGCCCAGGTCTCGCCGAGGACGCTGTTTTTGAAGCTGCGCTTGGCCTCGTCGGTTGCTTGGGCCCCCTCCCACATGCGCGCGATGTCGGCCCAGGACATCCATCCCACCGGCGAATACAGTGCCGAAATGTGGAACCCGATCGTGCCCGGATCCTGCGCTTGCCCCGTGGCTCGCCATTCGCCGGCCGCCAGCATGGCGGTCTTATGATGCTCCTCGATGGCTCCATCGCAGGCCTCGCACAGATACCGGGCGCTTTCGGGTTTGCCTTTCTCCCAGCGCAACCGCTCGAAACGCAGCCACTGCCGGTGGCCGCAAATGGGGCACGGCACGAAGTAGCGCCGTTGATCGGACACCTCGTATTCCCGCTCGATCCGCGAGATCCCCTGGATGGTCGGTGTCGATCCCAGTAGGATCTTCGACCGCCACGAGAAGGTGCGCGTACGCGCTTCGGCCAAAGCGACCGGATCGCCTTCCTCGTCGGCGGACGGGGGATAGGCATCGACCTCGTCCAGAAACAGATACCGTGCCGGCATGGAGCGCAGGCCGACGGCGCTGTTCGCGCCGGTGATGACCAGGAGCCCCGCCGGAAACTCCTTGGACAGCACCGTATTGCCGGCATCGCGCGAGCGCGCCGGCCTCACCCGATCCCTGAGCGCCGGGCTTTCGGCGATCAACGGATCGATGCGCTGGCGCGAAAAGCGCTTGGCCAGCTCGACCGTCGGCTGGACGGCGAGCATCGGGCCCGGCGCATGATGGATGACATACCCGATCCAGTTGTTGCCGCTCTCGGTAAACCCCACCTGAGCCGACTTCATCACCACGACCCGCCGCGCCGGGTGGCTCGGCGACAGCGCGTCCATGATCGCCCGCAAATAAGGTGTGCGGTCCGTCCGATACCGCCCCGGCTCGGCGGAAGCGCGTGGGCTTAAGATCCGATGCTGATCGGCCCATTCCGAAACCGTGAGCGCGGGATCCGGGCGAAGACCGTCGCGCCAGGCGCCGGCAAGGATATCGGCGCCGTCAAAAGCAAAGAGGTCATTCAAGGTCTATCCGTCGAAGATTTGGCATTTTGTCGACACGTCACCGAAACATGTCGATCCTTTCGACATGTCACCGAAAGTCCGCCTTGACCTCGGCCAGCTCGGCAAGGTGGCTGCGGACGTAGCTCTCGAGGCTCTTCTGCATGGAATGAGGGTCGAGCCCGAGCTCTGCCGCCATCAGCGCCGCCACACGCGCCGGCCAGTTGAGCCAGGCATCGCGTTCTTCCCGCGCCAGCCGAAACACGAGGCCGGCCGCGTTCTCGCGATTAACCAACTCGCCCTTCTGACGCTGAAGTCGAAGCCGTGCGAGATGCGCCTTGGCCACTTCATGGGCGGTACGGGCCTGAACGAAGGTGACATTGCCGCTGAAAGGTAGGCCCTGTTCCTTCAGCGTCTGGCGGACGGCGCCGAGCGCGGCGTCGCTGACCGGTTTCATCTTCGGCGCTGCGCCGCTCGTCGGCTTTCTCGTGGTTGCGGGCTCGGTCGAGCGCGTCCAGGCGGCATCCACCTTCTCGGGATCGATCGTGCCGTCCGCCTCGAGCGGGATTCGCCCGGCCTTGGCGGCCTTCAGCACCGCGACATGGCTGACGCCGCGCCTGCGGGCGTATGCGCGGATGGATACGCCCATGCGGGTTCTCCTGGCAATATGATAGTGGAATTAGTCAGTTAAGGCCAATTTGAGCAATTTTCTTAGCCGGAGAAACGTTCACTGCGTTTACGGTTGTTACACTTATTACAGATATTACACTTGATGCCAGCCCTAGCCAGGGCTAAATAAGGAACCAGGAAAGGCGATAGAGGACAAAACGATGAGCAATACAGCGCCGGTCGCCGATTTGACCCATCGGCTTCCAACACAAGAGGAAATCGAAAGCGCCGCGGAAGCGGCAACGGCTCTTGCGCAGGCCAAAGCACGGGACGGTGCGCTTGTGCTCGGGGGTGTGAATAGTCAGCCCGTTCGAATTGCACCAGCGATCAGTGAATTGATCGTCGATTTGTTGGGCCATATCGCCAGAGGTGACATGGTTACGCTCGTTCCGACCGGTGCGATGCTGACAACGCAGCAAGCGGCCGAGATGTTGAATGTATCGCGTCCCTATCTGAGTAGCTTGCTGAAAAAAGGGGAAATTCCGTTTATCCCGATCGGCTCTCACCGGCGTGTCCGGTTTGAGGATTTAATCGTCTACAAAGAGCGGCGTGATGCGATCTGCCATGCGGCACTCGATAAGTTGGCGCGGCTCGGCCAGGAATTTGACGCTCAGTGAAGCATATCGCCGACCGCTTCGTTGTGCTGCTTGACGCGAATGTCCTCTATCCATTTCGGAAACGGGACATTCTCTTGCGTTTCTATCATGCCGGCCTGTTTCAAGCGCGTTGGAGCGAAGATATCCTCGCCGAATGGACGCACAGTCTTCTCTCCATGCGGCCGGAGCTTTCGACAAGCATCAATTCCCAGCTTGCGGCAATGCGCGAGGTATTCCCAGAGGCCCTGGTGACCGGATACGAGAGCCTCGTCGGGGGGCTCACATTGCCGGATCCCGATGATCGTCATGTGCTTGCTGCGGCAATCCAGTGTGGAGCTCAGCATATCGTCACCGACAACCTTGCCGACTTCCCGAAAGCTGCACTCGACCATTTCTCGATCGAGGCAATAGACGCCGACGAATTCTTGTCGCGAACCTTTGATCTTTATCCGGTCGAGGCGTTGGAAATCCTCAGAACAACTCGGAAATCCTATAAGAATCCACCGTTCACCCCATCTGAGTTCGTGTTCGACTTAACCGCCAAAGGCCTGCCGAAGTTGGCTTCACGGCTGCGCCCAAACCGCGCAATTCTGTAACAGAGGCGTGGTTCTGAATCGTGCCGCATCGCTAGAATCTCAGCTTCCGAACTTCCGGCCGGTGGCAGCGTGGGTCGCGCTACCGTCGGTCGTTTTGTACTAACGCTGCACGATTACGTCCACATACATGGGATTGAATTCGAGGAGCCGGGCCCGGCGGGCCCTCAACTTGCCAAAGGGTTTGTCACCACAAGACCGGCAAACCGGCTGAAGTCTCGATCGGCCGACCACAACGTCCGAATGTCCTGCTGCAGGCAGAGCGCCGCAATGCGCGCGTCGTGAACACGGGGACCTTTCACGCGCCATGCCCCTCATAGGCAAGATCGCGCACCGCCTGCCAGGAAGCGTCTCGGAGCTCCGGCCTCAGGCCGTTGCCCTTGAAGCTGGCGCGACGCAGGCAGAAGGGCTTCTGCGGCTTCGTCTCCGCAAGAACGTGACGCAGCCCCCGTTCGACCAACGCACGAACGGTTATACCGTCCTTCGCGGCTTTCTTACGGGCGTCGCGCAGCAGCGCGTCTGAGATGTCAATCGTCGTTTTCATATTCGGCATGCCATATTGAATATGGGCACCCATATACAACAATATGGGCGGCAATACGATACCGTCTTCTCAAGCGCAGCGAGCGGAACGCAAATTATCCCACGAATATCCGGTGCCGCAAAAAGCAATTAACCTGCCCAAAATCCGCTTGGCTTCAAGCTCGATCGGAGCGTGTATGGCGGCGCCAACGATGAAGGCTCTATGTCGCCCAACGTCACCCGCAGCGATGCGGGCTTGCGGTCGTAGAAGGTACGCGATGACCGCGGCCGGCACCGAAGGAGCCAACATGGCACAGCTTTCCGATTCGCAACTCGTCGTTCTTTCCGCCGCCTGCCGGCGGGACGACCGCTCGGTCTATCCGCTCACGATCAAGCTTTCCGGCGGCGCCGTAGCCAAGGTCCTCGGAAGCCTACTCAACAAGGGACTGATCAAGGAGGTACAGGCGGGACGCGAGGATACCGTCTGGCGCGAGGACAAAAAACGCGGGCGCATTACCTTGCGGGCGACACCGGCCGCATTCAAGGCCCTGAGCATCGAGGACGACACGTCTGCCGATGCGGCAACCGGCGGCAGCACCGATACGGCGACCGGCAAAGGCAGCAAGCCGGCGGATACGCCGCGCACACGCGCGGGCAGCAAGCAGGCTCAGCTTATCGAGATGCTCAAACGTCCGGGCGGCGCCACGATCGACGAGATCATGGTGACGTACAAATGGCAATCACACACCGTGCGTGGTGTTATCGCCGGCGCGCTCAAGAAGAAGCTGGGGCTCAACGTGACCTCCGAAAAAATCGATGGCCGCGGAAGGGTCTATCGCATCGTTTGAGCCTCAGCTCCCGAACTTTTGGCCGGTGGCAGCGTGAATCGCGCTGCCACCGGTCGCCTCTTGCCAGCGCTGTACGATCACGTCCACATATTTGGGATCCAGCTCGACGAGCCGGGCCCGGCGCCCCGCGCGCTCAGCGGCAATCAGCGTCGTCCCCGACCCGCCGAACGGGTCGAGCACGATGTCCCGGCTCTTCGATGAGTTGCGGATGGCCCGCTCGACCAGCGCCACCGGTTTCATGGTCGGGTGAAGATCGTTCTTTGCCGGCTTGTCGAAGAACCAGACGTCACCCTGGTCGCGTGCGCCGCACCAATAGTGGTCGGTGCCTTCCTTCCAGCCATAGAGCATCGGCTCGTATTGACGCTGATAATCCGATCGACCAAGCGTGAAGGCATTCTTTGCCCAGATCACGAAGGTCGACCAGCGCCCGCCCGCATCCCGGAAGGCCTTTTGCAGCCGGTCGAGTTCCGAGGACGACATGCAGATGTAGATCGCACCCTTGGTGACGGCGAGGATATTGACGCAAGACGCCTTGAGAAACGCGCCGAACGCATCGCCGAGCGCATCGTTCAGAATCGGCCGGTTCTTGCCGTGCGCTTTCTTCTCCTCCGTATTGGCATAGTTCACGTTGTAGGGGGGATCGCAGAACGTCATGTCGGCGAGTTCGCCGCCGAGCACCGTCTCGACATCGGCGCGCACCGTTGCATCGCCGCACAGTACCCGGTGCTCGCCGCAGATCCACAGATCGCCCGACCGGCTGATCGGCTCGGTCGGCGGCTCCGGCGCCACATCGGCGTCGTCGGTATCCTCGATCGTCCCCGCTAACAGCTTGTCGATCTCGGCCTCGTCGAAGCCGGTCAGCGTGAGATCAAAGCCGTCAAGGTTCAGGTCCTCGAACTCCAGGGCGAGCAGCTCGTCATCCCATTCGGCCCATGCCGCCGACCGGTTGGCGAGCAGACGGAACGCCTTGATCTGGGCCGGGGTGAGATCATCGGCCAGCACCACCGGAACTTCGCTCACCCCCAGGCGTCGCGCTGCCTTGAGCCGCAGGTGGCCGTCGACGATGGTCCCATCGCTGTGCGCCACGATCGGAATCCGAAAGCCGAACTCCTGGATGGCCGCGCACATGCGATCCACGGCGCCGTCGTTGCGTCGCGGATTGCGCGCATACTCGGTCAGCCGCTCGAGTGGCCAGTATTCCAGGGCGAGTTTGTTCATGGGATGGTTTGACCCGTTGGTGCGCCGTCGTCGATGACCTGCACGTCGCTCAGAATGAATCGCAAGTGCGCCAGAAATCGCCCGCGAAGAGGGCACGGCTCCGGTATTCGAGCTTTTGTGTCGAGAGTGATGTTGTCGTGCGCAGGTGGTAACCTGGCTGGTTACCAGGGCAATCCGAAGTTACCAGTCCGGTGCCGTCGAAAACCCGCGCCATTCGCGGCGTTTTGGGCACGTGGCGCCGGTTCGCGTGGTAACTGGTAACCTGGATTTTTGTGCTGTGTGTAGAGAGCTTTCGCGCCCCGCCCACCCGTATAGGTTTTAGCCCCAGGGAGGACCCATGGTTTGCGCCGATCGGCTGCTCGTCCGAACGTGGCGAAAATATACCGCTGCGAACCCGTTTCCGTCTAGCCCAAACGCGTTGCCGCCTGCGCTTCGTGTGAGACACTTTTCGACCGCCTTCGCTACGCAACGCGCGACAGCGCCCGCGCCCGATCGCGCAGATAGCGACGCGACCATTTTTGGGGAAGCGGACGTCCTTCGAGACGCCACACGACGACGAGCAGCGCGTATTCCCAACGCCGATGCGCCGTCGCACGAGCGATCCCGAAGCGATAGCAGAGTTCCTTCCAGCGCACGCCGGTTGCACGCATCCAGACGAGCTTGGCCTCGTCGGGCTTCAGCCAACGCAGCCATTGAAGCGCCTCTTCCATCCGGTCGATCGCATCGGCTGTCGGCCGTGGCCGGCGCATTGGCACGGGCTTCTGGCCGACGAGATCGGCGAACTCGCACAACACCGCCGGCCAAGTGCTGAAGTAGCCTGGCACGCGGACGTCCGGCAGCCGCTTCATCACGTCGGCGGCCTCGATGAAGCGGTCCTCGACCAGAGCAGGCGTCCAGTTGCCGTCAGGCATGATGGACCTCCTGGCAGTCTCGTTTGCCGTAGAGCTTTGCACCGAGTTGGCGGACCAATTCGCGTTCGGGCCAGGTAAGCCGCTGGTCCTCGGCGCTCACCACCAGCAGTCCATGCTCGTGCCAGCCCTCGCGCTTGACCTGTTCGGCGTCGCGCCGCTCGCCGCCATAGCCCTTGGGAAACCACCTCATCGCGTGACCTCCCGCAGCAGAGCGGCGTAGCCGGCGATATCGACCAAGCTATCGAGATGCGTCGGGTCATGCGCGAGGCGGCTGAGCTTGAGGTCGATGAGGCAGAGAACGACCTGTGCCGGCGTGATCGGAGCCCCGAGCGTCAGCGACCAGCGCTTGGCGACGGCGTCCATGCCGGTACGGGGATCACCGTAGGTCTCCCGCCGGTCGGCAACCACGGTGGCGGCGTGCTTCAGCAACATCTCGGCGGTCATAGAATGCCCCCGTAGGTTTCGATGGCCCAGATGAGGATGGCAGGCCAAACATACGGGCTGGGTTGACCTGGCCGTGGAATTGCTAGTGGCGCGTTTGCCTGCGCCGGCGTGGTGGTGTGGATCGTTGGTGTCATGCTGATCTCCATTCTTGGAATTGATGGTGGTGCGGACGGCTGCGTGGTGCTGATCGCACGTTCCGTGCGATGCGCGACGTTGGAAGCGAGGCTGTGGCGGTGCATCACGTCACCTCCTTGAGCCAGTCCGGCATGGGGGGACGTTCGGCCTCTACGTTTCCACGTTCTCCATCACGTTCCCCGGAAATTTCTGTGGCGGATGAATGGGTTTGGGAACATTGGGGACATGGGGAACGTTTTTCGTCCTTCTCTTCCGCGTGGGCGCGCGCGGGCGCGTGCGCGCGCACATGCGCGGGAGCCGGGAAAACGTTCCCAACGTTCCCCACGTTCCCAAAGTCGTTGAATTCGCGAGCTTCTTTCGTGGGAACGTCGGTGGGAACGTTCGTGCCGAACGCCTCAACGTTCCCACACGGCGACGTTTCTGCGCGGGCTGAGGTGTGCTTTTCTTGCAGCAGGAGCGACCAACGCTGCGCTTGGTGGAGAACGCCACCCGCGGCGATCCGGACGCAGTGCCTCTCCAAATCGAACACGCGATCGCGGATCCGGCCGAGCGCCTTGCCGAGCCGTGTCCGTTGCGAGCGGTCGTTGCCGCTGCCGAGTGCAAGCGGCGGCTCGCAGGCGACAGCGACCTCGTAGAGTTCGGCGGTGCCGACTTCGCTCGTGCCGAAGCGATCCCACCAGCTCGTAACGAAGCCCCGCCACATGGCGCCTTCGGCGTCGCTTGCCGCCATCAATTCATCGAGATTGCCGAGGAAGCCATCGATGCCGGCCACATCGAGAATACCGCCCACGACGTGCGACCACGCCTCGAAGCTGCCGATGCTCCGCACGCCCATCGGCTTGCCGGCGGCGATCCAGGCCTGGGTGAGGGTAAGACAGGCGGTGACAAGCCCGGCACGGTTCGCCTTCACCCAGGCCATGAGGTCGGGATGCCTGAAGCCCTCACGCAGCCACGGGCGATCCATCTTGGCGTCGAGACGGATGCGAACAATGCGCCGTGTGAGCTCGTGCGAAAATTTCGGGTTGTTGCCGGTGGCGATCCAGACGCAGCGGATGGGGATGCGGGTGATCTCGGAGACCCCCAGGATGCGATCTTCCCAGAAGGGGGCCGTGAGCGCCGCGGCAAGGGACGCCGAGTCGATCTCATGATTGATGTTGTCGATCACCACGACCGACGGCAGCTGACGGAGCTTGGCGGTGATGCGTTTGCGCCATTCCTCTTCGTCGTGACTTGCCGTCATCACCGTGGCGGGATTGCCGGTCATGATCACGGCGACGATGTCGATCATGAGCCCGGCACCAGTTCCGGCCTCGGGCTTTTCGATGACGTGAAGCGGTGTGGGTCCGTCGATCATGGCGCGCAGAAAGCCGATCAACAACAGCGCCACGGCATGGGCGCGCTCGGAGGACGAGACAAACGGAAAGTCGCCGAGCAACTCCTCGATGATGAGCGCCTTGGCTTGCGCAATCTCGTCACCGGAGGGCGTTGCCGAAATCCCGGGAATCTGAAAACCTGGTGCCGGGTGATAGAGGAGCCGTGCGTCTGCGTGATAGCCAGGATCGGTGAGAAGAACACCGTTGCGTCCGAACACCGGCGTGTTGACGATGCCGGCGAGGACCGGCAAGGCCGGATCCGGGGTGGCAAGGATCGATTTGACGAGGCTGGTGGGCGGCGCGGCGGGAACGAGTTCGTTCTTGTTGCCGAGGCGCTTCCAGAGGGCAAGCCGCGCCAGCATGTAGCGCAAGCGTTCCTCGGTTACGGCGGCGGCCATGGGACGGGCCTCGTCGTCGGGCACGATCCACGACATCTGCCCGCCAGCCCGAAACAGCCAGGGTGACCGGTTCGAGGACAGAAGCAGCGACCACCCCTTGTCGCCGGCGCGCTTCAGATCGCCCTCGTCGGTACGCAAGGTAGGCAGCGGCGGGTCCGGCATCGTGAACCCGAAGGGCAGATGCCGTCCCATTGGAGGTTCTGCGGCCATTTCTTCCGTGACTTGGGCGAGCGCTGCGCGAACGCGTTCGGCGACAGCCTCGGGGCCGCCGTCCCGCAAAAGATCGTTGAAGTCGGTATCCGGCGCCGGCGGCTGGCAGATCGTGGCTTTGCGCCCCTCCGCCTTCAGTTTGCGGGCGATCGTCTCTGCGGCATGGAGGCCGGCGCCGGAGGAGTCGTTATCGGCGAGGATGATGATGTCGCGCGCCTCTGGTGGCAGGACGACTTGCTCGAGATGGCTCGTCGAGAGCGTCGCCCAGACCGGTAGATCGGGCACGGCCGTCATGACCGCAAGACCGGTCTCGATGCCCTCACAGAGACCCAGGCGGCCATCTCCGCCAATTGCGGCAAGACGCACGGCTCCGCCGGAGACGCGGCCGAGCATCTTCTTCGGGTTGGGAACAGGCGCCTTCGCCGTGCCGTCGGGGCTGAGATAGATGCGCTGGAGGGCGATGACCTCGCCTTGCCGGTCCCGCACGGCGCCGATCAGCGCCGGAAAGCCGGTCTTGGTTTCCCAATGAGCCAGATCCGGATGAAAGACGAGGCCCGAGTCCTCCGGGATGGCAAGCCCACGTGCCCGCAAGTAAGTCTCGGCGGGCGTGGATGGGATCGGAGTGCTGCGCGCGAGGATGATCTCGATCTCGCGGGCGCTGTCCTTTTCCTTCGGTGGTGGTGGGGGCTCGCGGCGCGCCGGCTGGATCGGCATCCAGCCCGTGATATCCGCCGCGCAGTTATAGAGGTCACGGCCGGCAAGGCCCGTGGCATGTTCCAGCGTGTTCAAGGGACCACCGCCGTCGCCGCCATCGAAGTCGATCCAGTCGCCGGCACGCTCGCCTTTGAGCGCAATGACACAGGAGCCGTTCTTGCGCGGCCTGTCGCCATTGATGTTGGCGAGCCGCCACTCGTCGGCCTCGCGCCTGCCATTCGGAAAGTGCTGCGGCACCCATAGATACGCCGTGTCGCGCAGCCGCCGCACGATCTCGTCTAAGTCATATTGGATCCAAGGTGGACGTTGCGGTGAAACCTCGTTGAGGTCGAGCATGCATCAGCCTCAATCAAGGATCACGAGGCCGCGCTCGGCGCGGGTGATGGCGGTATAGAGCCAGCGAGCACGGTCCTCGGCGGTACGCGCAAGACCGTCATCGAAGACGATCACGTTCTCCCATTGCGACCCTTGAGACTTGTGGCAGGTGATGGCCCAGCCCCACACCGCCTCGATCAGCGACTTCTTCTTCCAGTGATCGCGCCGCTCACGCTCCTGGTCGGGCGCGATGTGATCGTCGAAGTGGCCTTTGTAGATGCGGAAGCGCTCGCGCGTGCCGTTGGCACCACCGACCTTCTCGCCGTCTTCGGTGTCAATGACGGCAGTGAAGCAGAGCTCGTCTTCGTCCTCGATCCCCGTGAGATCGAGGAACATGCCGTTGACGAGGCCGAGATCGGCGCGGTTCTTGAGACAGATGATCTTCTCACCCTTGCCCTCGGGATAGACGCCGTCGAAGCCGGCCGCGCGTTTCATGGCGAGATTGAGCTGCACGCGAGTCGCGTTCCGGCCGCAGATGACCTGTCCGCCCTTGAGCATCTGGGCCGGGTAGATGTCGGTCCGATGCATTTTCCAGACGTACTGATCGTGCTCGCCGTAGGGGATGGGTTTGCCTTCGCGGGCCAGGGTGGCAAGGCGAATGATGGCGCTGTCGCCCGCCTGCCGGTGCACCTCTGTGAGGAGAACATCGGGCGCCTCCTTGGTGAAGGCGCCTTCACCCTTGACGGGCGGAAGCTGGCCGGGATCGCCCAGCACCAGGATCGGCTTGCCGAAGGCCAGGAGATCGCGCGCCATGTCGTCGCCGATCATCGACACCTCGTCGAGGACGAGGAGTTTGGCATCCCGCAAGGCCGACTGCTCGTTCAGCACGAAACGCGGCTTGTGGATGTCGGCAAGGCGGAGTTCGAGCGAGCGCTGCTGGGACTCGGCGAACAGCCGTTCGGCAGTGCCCATGGCGGGCAGTTTCGCCTTCAGTTCGGTGATCTCGTCCTTGATGCGCTCGATCTCGGCCGGCGTCGCCTCCGACACGCGGTAGATCAGCGAATGAATGGTCGAGGCCGGTGTGCCCTTGCGGGTCATAACCAGCGCCGCTTTGCCGGTGAAGGCGGCGTAGAGGACACCCTCATCCAGTCCCAGCTCGGCGATGGCGTGCTTTGTGATGGTGGTTTTCCCGGTACCTGCGTAGCCGAAAACCCGAAACACCTGGCGCTCGGCCGTGCCACTCGCGTACCAATCCTTGATGGACTCGATGGCCTTGGCCTGTAGCGGAGAGGGCGCGAAGCTCATGGCTGGCCCTTCCAGCAACGCCGCTGATAGGGACACATGCGGCAGAGGTAATAGTCGGACGCGGATGCGATGCGCGGCAGCAACTCGCCGGCCTCTGCGACCCGGATGATCAGGGCCGCCTTGTCGGAAAGCGCCTGAGCCTCCGCGAAATCGAAGGCGACGACTTCGTGATAGAGCGCCTGGGTGTCCTTGTTGATCGCCGTGAAGAGCGCGACCGCAAGCTCCATATAGGCCATGTAGAGCTGGACCTGCGCAAAGTAGATCGGCTTGGAGGCCGCAAGGCCGTGCTTGACAAGGCCGTTCCAGGACTTGGCGTTCAGCGCC
Organism: Alphaproteobacteria bacterium UBA1303; assembly: GCA_002307315.1. Classification (GTDB taxonomy): domain Bacteria; phylum Pseudomonadota; class Alphaproteobacteria; order Micropepsales; family Micropepsaceae; genus Rhizomicrobium. Next base: position 26,546 of record DBTZ01000021.1, on the reverse strand, counting down.
TTGTGTTCCCACAGCGCCGGCCAAACGATGCCGACACCCGGACCGCCAACGATGACGCCGTCGATATGGCCGCGCAGCCGGCCGCAGGCAGCGGAGAAGCCGAACTGGCCGCCGTCGCGCCTCTCGGTCCTAAGGTCGAAGCCGGCGGCGCGCAGCCAGCGGATGGACAGGGATTCGAAGCGATGGCCGGCTTCGAAGATGCGCAAGGCGGCGCCGTCAAAATCGCGGCCATCGTCCGGCGGGGCATGGATGATCTCGTACACGAGCCGGCGCGCACAGGGCTCACCAATGCAGCTTGCGCCGAGATAGTCGCGTGGCGGCTGCTCTTTCCGTTCGGCCGTCAGCGCGGCATCGATCAGACCGTTAATCCGGGTCGCGACATGCCCGACCAACGAGCCTCCATATATGAGGCCAGAACCGTGATTGAGATCGAGCATGGCCAGCCTCAAAATGGAATCTCGTCGTTTAGGGGACGCTGCGCATCGGCCTGGCGCTGCATCGATTCCTGGAACCCGTCGATACAGGCCTCGATGATGCGGTCGATCTCGGCCGCGCTGCGGTTATGGAACGGCGCCATCAGCCCGAGTTCGATCAGCACTTCGGCGAGGCTCTTCCGGGCATCCTTGATCGCGCGGATTTCCATTTCGGTCTTGTCGATCATTCCGTTATTCCTCATCGCGAGCGCCGATCCGGCCTTAAGACAGCGCATCGAGCAGAAACGGTGATGCGGAAAGCAATCCCAGAGAAGCCGGTGGCAGTAGCCGAAACCACGAGCCTCGCGCCCGCAGAGCGCGCAGAGCCCTATCCGAGCAAAACCAAAGTCAAATTGTCGGCCGGTTGCTCCCTGATCCGCTGCGAGGCATGGACGATGAAGCAAGAGATCGCGTTCGAGGCTATCGCTTCGAGGTCGGCCATGGTGAGGGAGGCGATGGGTTTTGCCAGTCGTCCAGCGCCTCTTGCCTCGAGCCATCGGCCGATCTCTTTCGCCGCTTCCCGTGTCACCTGTGCCTGCCACGCGTCATCGCTCATGACGATCAACTGTTGAGCCAGGCGGGTCCTGCCGGCTTGGCGGCCGGCTGTTGCTGCGGCGGCATCGATGCGCCCGCCCAGGCCGGAGCGGCGGGGCGTGCCGGCGCCTGCGCGGCTGTCGCCTGGTTCCACGCCGGCTGCGCCGGCGGTGCCGGCGACTTCGGCCGAGCGCGTGTGCTCGGGCACGCCGGCACGACCTCGCCGTCCATCACCTTGCGCCACTCCGCCTCGCCCGGCAGGACTACGCGGTCGAGCTTGTTGCTGTCGCCGTAGCGGGGATCCTCGGAAGACTCGATCCTGACCTTGGCGATGAAGGTGATGCCGTTGAGGTCGGCGAGCCCACGCAGCACCCGCTTGGCCTTCGCCGCTTCGCTCATGTCGCTCGGATCGAGGCCGAGCGCCGAATCGATCATGGCCCGGAACGTGCTCTTGGAGATTTTCCAACCGATCGAGACGCCGTTCTCGTCCACCTTACCGCCCTGGACAGTGAACATCTGCCAGAACTTGCGCCGGACATGCGGGCCCTCGGTCACCGTGAACTCGCAGTCGAGAAGCCGAACGTCGCTCGACGGATCCTTGGGCGCCTTGAGAAGCCCGCGGTCGATCTCGCTCGACCCATCGATCCCGCCCGGGCGGACGTTCATAGTCACCTTGGCAAACGTACCGTCGGGAATGAGTTCGCCTGTCCTCTGCGGTTCGGCGTCGTTCATGTCGAAGCTCATGGGTATTGTCCTTTCGCGTTGATCTTGGAGAGAAGAGCGCCGAGGTCGGGCGGCTCGGTCACATCGAGGCGGCCGCTCCTGTCCTTGGCGGGAAGTCCGAAGGGATTGCCGGCGCGACAGACAAATCGGCGGACCTCCCCACGCTCGGGATCGTGACGCCAGTCGGCCGCCGAACCGGGATCGCCGTCGGGCGCAAAGAGGCTCATGGAGATGACCTGATCGACGATGCCCGGCAGTTCGCGGCCGGCCTTGCCACCCTCCATCTGGGGCTGCCACGTGATGCGGCTGAACTCGTCGGTGACCTTTTCGAGGATACCGACGAAGATCACCGTCTTGGCTTCGGCATGCTGCAGATGCTTGAGGAGGCCGATAACCTCGCGCGCAAGTAGTCCATAGGCGCCGCGCGTGTCGGGCTTGCCGGACTTTTCGGAGAATGCCTCAGGCCGGGTCTTCGCCCAGGCCATCGCCTGGCGCGTCAGATCCGTAATGCTGTCGACGAAGACGATGCGCTTTTTTGCGACCAGCGCCACAAGATCGGGGTAGAGCCCGACGACGTGATTGTAATGGCGCTCGCAAAAGACGCTCGTCTCGTCGGCGGCCGGATTGACGCCGCCGATGAGACAGGCAATGTCGAGTGCGTCTGCAAATGTCCGCACCGGAATGCTGTCGCCCGGCCAGTCCTGGACGGATTTCATGCCCGCCTCGAGATCGATGCACAGCGTCTCGGCGGCGGGCAGCGTTTTCAGAAGCGAGGTCTTGCCGACGCCGCTCGGGCCGAACAGCGCGATCGTGGTTTTGCCCTGCGCGGCCGAGATTCTCTCGTCGGCGGTGATGATTCTGAGTGCCATCATGCTCCTCCGAATACTGGAGTGGCGACCAATCGGGTTGATGCGTCTGGCGCATCGGCCCGCGGGGCGCTCGCCGGTTTTGGCTCGGCCCCCCTCTTGATCGCGATGTACGCTATGCGGCCATCGTTCAGCCGCTGCTGTACGGCGATCAACTGGCCCATTTCCGCGAGTACCATGACACGGCCTGCGATCCGGCCGAGCGCTTCGCATGCCATCACCGAAAGGCACGACGTGTCTCGCGCACGGTCGGCGCCAAGGTGGCCAATGTGGTAGATGAAGCGCTCGCCGGGTTCCGCCCTCTCGAACCAGCCGAGCAGTAGGGTTTCGCTGGTGACGAGGCCGTTGACCGGCTCTGGAATACCGACGAGACGTCGATCCCCAAGTCCGAAGGCGCGATGACGGACGGCGGGACGAACTGGCAGTCCATGATTGTTGGGCGTGCTCACGGCGTGCACTCCCGCCTCTGAGAGGCCTCGAACGCCTCAATGTCCTCCAGCCGGTAGACAACCTTGCCGCCGAGTTTGAGGAAGGCGGGGCCACGCCGCCGCCAACGCCAGGCTTCAAGCGTGCGGTGACTGAGCTTCCAACGCTCAGCCAACTGGTTCTGATCGAGAAGCTTCAACACTGTCCGCTCCGGGTCGTGATCAATCTCGACCCGAAGCAAAGCACGACGGCGTCGCGTTGACCGTGGGAGCTAAAGTGGGATGCGGTGCGGGATCAGTGTGGGATGCTGGGGGATGGGTTGGGGACGGGCATGGGATAGAGCGGCGTGCGCAAAACGCCGCGCCAAAACAAAGAATTAGAGCGTGCGGACGATTCCGAAGGAACGTCCGCCGCTAGAGGTGGAATCCCTAGCTGTCCGCCGTTGAAAGCGACTCCGAGGCCGCGGAAGACCGAAGCGGAAGCCTGCGCTGAAACAGCGAGGTGAGGCGTCGATACGCGCGATGCGCATGTCGCACCCCCGGGCGGTCCGGTAGATTGAGCCGGTAATAGCCCCGCCCGTCCGATGCAATCAGCGTGCGCCAGTTGGGCTTGGTCTTGAACAGATCAATCATTCGCATCGTCTGGGCATTACAGTCGGCCAGCAATTCCTTGCCGGGCCGCCACGGATTTGCCGTCCGTGAGGCCTCATGTAAGCGGCGCACGACCGCCGCCTGGAGCGGGCCGAGCCGGAAGATCTCGCCATTCAACACCACCTCGGCGTAATCGTCGCGGTGAACAAGGTCCGGCGCTGCGGCGCAAGCGTCCGGATCTGGCGTTGCCTTGTCCAGTGCCATAACGGCAAGGCCATGCTCTGCCTCGAACCGCTGACGCTCTTCGCGCGTGATGATAAGATCCGCGACGGTGATCGCTAGCGCTTCGACGCCTTCGGCAAGAACGACGTAGGCGCCAGGCGTCTGCGGCTTGAACCGCCTGATCCGGCCGGCACCGGTCCGAAACACCGTCCACAAATCGGCCGAGATCACGGGATAGGGGCCCTGCAGCACCTTGTCGCCAGCCGGTATTCGTACCATCCCCTGGTCGGTGCTGAGAAAACTGCCGGTCTCGACCGGCACGCCAATCGTCATGACGGCAATCTCAAGCAAACCATCGATCGTGTAACAGGCAAGATCTTGGATCGAAGTGCCCCACGCCTCGGCAATCTCGGTCAGATGAAAATAGCTCTTCGGCGGCAGCCCCATTTTGATACCCATCGTGTTGTTGCCCGCTGCTGGCTCAGCATGGGCTGATCAGTCGGTACTTCTGCATCCGCACCTGAATGAAGGCGATCGAGACGCCGAATATCTCGGCAAGCTCGGTTGCCAGCACTTCGATCGCATCGCTCGACGCTTTCCTGCCGTTGACGATCGGAAGGCCATTTCCGCGAGAGGTCATGGGGACGCCCAGGGCCGCCGCCCGCTTATGCGCGTGCCTATGGAGTAGACGCGGTGGCGCGATCAACGCACCCATGAACTCGTTCGCCCGCCACTCGCTCCATTCCATCTTGGCGGCGTCGGACTCGCCTGCCTTTGCCGCTTGGGGGCGCCGCGTGGAGGTGGCTCGTCTTCCGCAGCGGGCAATCCAGGCCGGCACTTCGAACACGCCATGGCCGAGTTCGTGGGCTGCAGTGCTCCGGGCGAGGTCGTCCCTCTCGCCGATCTCCTTACCGTTCAGGCAGATCACGGCCCCATTCGGCCAGCGCTCGTCATGGCTCGTACACCCCAATGTGGGCTGACCGAACTCATCTTCGAGCGAGCCGTCGATTTCCCAGCAAAGATCGACGTCGATGCCGTTTACCCGCACTTTGCGCGTTCGCGCCATCAGATGAGCGACCGGAATTTTCGGGCGTTGCGACGGGCCGCAGATCTGTTCGCGAGCCGTTTCACCGATCGTCCAGATCGCTTCTTTTTTGAGGTGCCTCGGTTCGAACGAAGGACGCCAGTACGGATAATCAAGAACAATGGGTCTCATGACGGTCCTCTCCGGCGGCGTATTCGTTCTCGCGCGACCGATGGGCACGGAACACCGCAAACATCTCTTGCGCGCGCCCGCGCAAATCTGGCGGCATCCGAACCGCCGCAGCAAAAACCGCGTCGACCGATAGACCGATGGCATCCGCGATCCGCTGGATCACCTCATCACGCGGCGGTTTTTCGAGATCGCGCTCGATGCGGGACAAATACGCCGTCGAGATCCCGGCCTCACGCGCGAGCACCCGCGCCGTTAAGCCGCGCATTTTGCGCTGGGTCCTGATCAGCTCTCCGAAACTCATGCCGCCACCTCCCATGTCATTGCCACATCACGCAAACAGGCAAAGCGGAAGGGTGTCCGCAATCAGCGCAAGCTGCTCGGTCTTTGCCTGCCAATGGGTTATGTTCTCATTATGTTCTCATTGCGGCGAAGAGTCCATAGGGTTGTGATTTGATTATCGCCGTCCTCGCGAGAAGTCGGATTCGGCAACCGATTTCGACCACCTTCGATCCGTTGCGCGGTTTTTCGATAACCTGATGATTTTTCTATGAAAACGTTCGATGTCGGGGTTTCTTGCAGGCCGACATACACATGGCAAATCCCGATGTCCAACCCCCTCCATCCCGACCTAATGGATCCCGCCGAACGACTCGATGAACTCGCCAAGATCCTGGCGGCCGGCCTCATGCGCATGTGGGCCCGTAAGTCCAGTCAATTATCTGCCACGCAAGGAGAGAGTTCGCTCGACTGTGCCCCCCACCAGAGCCGTCATGCCGACGCCAACGCCGTAAGAAAGGTCTGACGATGGGACGGAGTCCAACAGCGACCAAGAGTGCATCGGTGCCGCCACGCCCCGGCGATGACGAAACCCGCGACGCGACGGTGCTGACCCGGCTCTCAGCGATCAAAACTATGAGCGTTGCCGACCTCAAGACCGAATGGCAACGCCTGTTCGGGACGGACGCTCCCAACAACAGCCGACCATTTCTGGAGCTCAGGCTCTCCTATCGCGTCCAAGAGCTGACCTACGGTGGTCCCTCGCGAGAGACCACCCGTCTGCTCGACGTCATGGCTGATGAAGTCGAGGGCCGTCAAGTTCGCAAAAAGATCATCACCGATCCGCGCAAGCCGATCGCGGGCACCAGGTTCCTGCGCGAATGGAATGGCGTCGTGCACACCGTCACCGTCCTGCGCGACGGCTTTGAATGGGACGGACGCAAATACAAATCCCTTTCCGCTATCGCTCGCGCCATCACCGGTACCCGCTGGAACGGCTGGCGATTTTTTGGAATGCCCGGCGCCCGAAGGAATGGCGAGCAATGAACAAAACTGTCACCATACCGCGCCGCCAGCGCTGCGCCGTCTATACACGCAAATCCACCGAAGAGGGATTGGAGCAGGAGTTCAATTCTCTCGACGCCCAGCGCGAGGCCTGCGAGGCCTTCATCGCCAGCCAGAAGCCGGAAGGCTGGGTGCTGGTGCACGACGGTTATGACGACGGCGGTTTTTCCGGCGGCAATCTGGAACGACCCGCGCTGAAACGCCTCATCGCCGATATCGAAGCTGGCCTTGTCGACATCGTAGTCGTCTACAAAATCGACCGGCTCTCCCGCTCGCTAATGGATTTTGCCAAGCTGGTGGAAACATTCGACCGACACAGCGTCACCTTTGTCAGCGTGACCCAGTCCTTCAACACCACGACGTCGATGGGGCGGCTCACCCTCAATATCCTGCTATCCTTCGCCCAGTTCGAGCGCGAGGTCACGGCCGAGCGCATTCGCGACAAGATTGCCGCCTCCCGCAAGAAAGGCATGTGGATGGGCGGGGTCGTCCCGCTAGGCTACGACGTGAAAGACCGCAAACTCATCATCAACGAAGCGGAAGCCGCGACCGTGCGCATGATCTTCGAGCGCTTCATCCGGCTCGGCTCTGCCACACTGCTCGCACGCGAGCTGCAGGCCGAAGGCCGGCTAACCAAGCGCGGTAAGCCCTTTGACAAAGGCGTCCTCTACAAGCTCCTCAACAACCACGTTTATTTGGGCGAAGCGGTTCACAAAGGAACGGCCTATCCCGGCGAACATAAAGCCATCGTCGACCGGGTTGCCTTCGAGCGCGTGCAGACAATTCTTGCCACCCACGCCAAAACTCGCGCGGGTGCGACACGCCGCGCCACGCCGGCGCTGCTCAAAGGGCTCATCTTCACGGCAGAGGGCCGAGCGATGACGCCCCATCACACGAAACGGGGCGAACGTCTCTATCGCTACTATGTCTCAACCGACGTCATTCGCGGGCGCGAGATCGCCACCGATGTGCCGTACCTACGCCTTCCTGCGGACACCGTGGAAGCTGCCGTCCTCGCCGAAATCCGCCGCCTCATCCGTGCGCCCGAGATCGTCGCGAAGGTTTCGGCCGCCGTGCGCAACGATACACCGGACATTGCCGAGAGGGACATCGTCACAGCTCTCGACCGTTTCCAGGATTTCTGGCCATCTCTCTTCCCCGCCGAGCAAGCGCGCATCACAAGCCTGCTCGTTGCCCGCGTGACAGTCGGCCCCGATGGCCTCGCCGTCGATCTGCGAGAGGACGGCGCTAAGGCCATGGTCCGTGAAATGCTCCGAACTTCCGTGAACGAGGCTGCAGAATGATTCCGGAGCCCGGCACCATCCGCATTTTTATCCCACTCACCATCAAACGTCGCAACGGGCGTCCACGCATCGTCCCCCCAGAACATATCGAGGAGATGGACGCCCCCACCGCCGCACCACATGTGCTGCGCGCCATTGCCCGCGCCTGGGGCTGGCGGCGCCGGCTTGAGCGCGGCGAGGCCACAACCATTCAGGATATCGCTACCGCCGAAAACGTCTCCGTGTGCTTCGTCGGCCGCATGCTGCATCTTACCTATCTTGCGCCCAACGTGCTGGAGCAGCTCGTCGCCCATCGGCGACCATGCGCGCTCTCCCTCAGGGAGCTCGCCACCACGGCCATGTTGCCCTGGACCGACCAGGACAAAGCGGTGTTCGGCGCCTGAGGCGTCAACGGCCAGATTCCTTGGGTTGATTGCGTGCCGCTTCGCTCGAATGCGCTGCGGGCACATAACGAACCTCGGGCTCACATTCCGTCTCTATCCGAATGCGCACACGAAAGGTTCAGTCGGAAAATCTCAACAACGCACTGAAATTTCACACGATTTTTGAGATATGTCTTTTCGGCGGAGGTTAATGTGAAGAGAGAAAACGCGGCGCCAGAGACCGTTTTGGCGGCTTTGGGCCTTCTCCGAGGTTGAAGCGCTGCCCGCAAACCCCTTTGAAACCAAAAGAAATTCCGGTGCCCCGCGCGCGACATTCCGGATTCGCAAGGGGGGACTGGCGGACAGGGGGAGATTCGAACTCCCGGTACGGTTACCCGTACGCCGCATTTCGAGTGCGGTGCGATCGACCACTCCGCCACCTGTCCGTCAAGTTAAGTCAAATACTTAACCCCGCACCGAATGGCAAGAGGCAACCCGGTCCCGCCGGAGCCGTTCGGCCGATCACACGGCCAGTCCCAACGTGCCGAGGTCCGCCTTGAGCCGAGCGGCATCGGTAAAGGCCAACGCAATAAAGCCGAGTTCGACCGCCGCCGCCACGTTGGCCAGGTTGTCGTCGACGAAGACGAGTTTATCCGCCGGCATCCGAATTTCATCGAGAGCGGCACGGAAAAAACGGTGATCCGGCTTGATCATCTTGTATTCGCCGGAAATAAAAATCTTGTTGAACAGATCGAACGCCGGAACGCTGTGGCGCACCAGCGGAAAGGTCTCCGCACTCCAATTCGACAATGCCCAGACCGGCAATCCCTTCGCTTTCAGGGCGGCGATGACCCCGGTCGTGCCGGGGATCGGATCGCGGATCATGTCGATCCAGCGCGCATAATAGGCACGGATTTCCCGTTCCCATTCGGGAAACAGCGCCACCCGCTCCTCGGTCCCCTCGGCGATGGTTTGGCCGGCGTCCTGTTGGCCGTTCCAGCTCATCGGACAGACCGTCGACAAAAAATATTCCACCTTCGCTTCGTCGCCGGTAAAAATATCGCGATAGACGTAGCGCGGATTCCAATCGACCACCACACCGCCGAGATCGAACACCGCACCTTCGATTTTATCTGCCACCAGACCGTCTCCGTCGATCACCGTTCGTAACAATCAAATTCACTCGCCGCCCGCTAGCCATTTTATGGATGCTGCGGCATCGAGGCGCGGCAAAACCGCATCGAGGCACCCGCGCATCTCGGCCTCTAAGCCGTAAGGCGGATTGACCGCCACAAGGCCGGCCATATCCAGCTTACCCTCGACGACGGCCTTCAGCGTGACGTCTATCCTCAGCGCCTTGCGAACGCCTGCCGCCAGAATCTCGCCGCAGAAACGATCCGCCTCGGCCGCCGCCTTGACCGGAAACCACAGCAAATAGATTCCGGTGGCGAAGCGGCGAAAGGCCGATGCAAAGGCGCAGGCACAGGTTTCGAATTCGTTTTCATCTTCGAAGGGCGGATCGATCAGGATCAAGCCGCGCCGTTCCGGCGGCGGTGGCATGGCGGCAAGCCGGGCGTAGCCGTCTGCTTCCACCGCCCTCGCCTTGCGATACGGTTTCAGACATGCGCCCAACGCGGCGAACTCTTCCGGGTGCCGCTCGATCGCTACCAACCGGTCCTCGGGCCGCTTGAGTTTGGCGGCAATCAAAGGCGACCCGGGATAGGCATGTCCGTCCGCCGCCAATTCGAGATAGACGGAGAGTACCGCCGGGCCGTAGGTCAGGCCAGCCAGCCTCAAAATTCCGCCCTCGGCCTCCTTGGTACGGACAGCAGCACTACCGAACAAATCATAAACGCCGCATCCTGCGTGACTGTCGATATAAGCAAACGGTGCCGTCTTGCGCTTGAGATATTCGAGCACAGCAACCAAGGCCAAATGCTTTACGACATCGGCAAAATTGCCGGCGTGAAACCCGTGTCGATAGTTCATGCTATCGTATTTATGCGAAACCGACACGAGACAACAGTGGGATTACGACTTTACAGCCGCGACAATTATAATATAATTCAGTTATCGATTTTCGTTGGCGCCAAAGGACAAGTCCTTGTCGCCGCATCGCACGCCCCACAGTATAACTTTCGACCAGAACAGAACCCACAAGGGTCTTCAGAAGAGGGAATCCAATGCCGACGAGTATGCACCTGACGACGATCGATATCGCCGTGGTCGTCGCCTACTTCCTGTTCATATTCGTGCTGGCCCAACTTGTTTCGCGCGAGAAGAAGGGCCACGAGAAGACAAGCAAGGACTACTTTCTGGCATCCCGCGCGCTGCCGTGGTGGGCGATCGGTACATCACTGATTGCGGCAAATATCTCGGCCGAGCAGATTATCGGCATGTCGGGATCTGGTTACGCCATCGGCCTCGGCATCGCCTCCTACGAATGGATGGCGGCGGCCACCCTGCTGATCGTCGGCGTGCTCTTTCTGCCGGTGTTCCTCAAGAACGAAATCTACACTATGCCGGAGTTCCTCAAGCGCCGGTACGGGCCGAACATCCAGTTCGTGATGGCGATCTTCTGGCTGATTCTCTACGTGTTCGTGAACCTGACCTCAATCCTGTGGCTGGGCGCCACCGCCTTCTCGACGGTGACCGGCTTGACCCAGATGCAGAGCATCCTGATCCTGGCGACGTTCACCGGCGCCTATGCGCTGTACGGCGGGCTCAAGGCCATTGCGCTGACCGACGTGGTGCAGGTGTCGATGCTGGTGATGGGCGGGCTGGTGATCGTGTTCATCGCCCTGACCCAGATTTCAGGCGTTTCCAGCTTCCTTGGCGCGGTCAGCGGCTTCCACACCCTGATCGCCAAGCTGCCCGAACACTTCCACATGATCCTGCATCAGGACAACAAATTCTACGACAAGCTGCCCGGTCTGTCGGTGATCGTCGGCGGCATGTGGGTCGCCAACCTCTCCTACTGGGGCTTCAACCAGTACATCATCCAGCGCGGTTTGGCGGCCAAGAGCATTCATGAAGCTCAGAAGGGCATAGTGCTGGCCGCCTTCCTCAAACTCTTGATCCCGCTTTTGGTGGTAGTGCCGGGTATTGCCGCGGTGATGATCGCACCGGATCTGCCCAACCACTGCCCGATCGGCGTCAAGCCGCCGTGCTACGATCAGGCCTATCCGCACCTGATGACGCTGCTGCCGCCGGGTCTTCTCGGCATCGTATTCGCAGCGCTGATCGCGGCGATCGTCGCCTCGCTGGGATCGAAGGTGAACTCCATCGCCACCATCTTTACCATGGACGTGTTTAAGGCCTTCAAGAAAGCGTCAAACGAAAAGACCCTGGTGATCACAGGCCGCATTACCGCCGTCGGCGCCCTGGTGATCGCGGTGCTTGTGGCCAAACCCCTGATCGGCGGTTTTGATCAGGCGTTCCAGTATATTCAGGAATTCTCCGGCTTCTTCACCCCCGGCATCACCGTGATCTTCCTGCTCGGCCTGTTCTGGAAACGGGCGACCGAGTTGGGCGCGCTGACCGCTGCGATCGGTTCGGTGGTGCTGTCCTGCCTGTATTATTTCGCCGGCAAGCTGGCACCGTTCGCTGAGGACAACTCGACGGTGCAGGATATTCTGGTGCAGATGGGCAGCGTGCCGTTCATGAACCGCATGGGCTACATTTTCCTGATCTGTACCGGACTGGCTGTCCTCGCCTCGCTGATGCAAAAGCCCAAGCCGGAAAGCGTCACTGTCGACGTTTCCAACGTCGATTACTCGACCACCACGACTTTCAAGATCGCTTCGGGTGCAATCGTGGCTATTTTGATCGCGCTTTACGCAACTTGGTGGTGACATATCCCCCATCGCGTCCGTCCGCGGCGTTCGCGGACGCAGCGGCTGGGACCGGTGTCATAAATAAATGCGGCCTTGCCGGCCGCTCTTTTATTCTTGAGTTTACCGAATGGTAAAGTAAACGAGCATAAACAATTCAGTCTCGCCGAAGGAACCCAAAAGCCGTTTCCTCGGTATACGTATGTTTGCTGTCACTGCTTATTGCCGTGCCCCGGAGGGGCGGTCGGAATGCATCTGTCGATGCTCGATATTTTCGTCGTCATGCTTTACGCCTTGCTGATGCTAGGCGTGGCGCACTTTCTTGCGCCTAACAAAGATCATAGAGATGCCGACAATCTTGATTCCGCGCTGCGTACGCGCACTTTGCCGTGGTGGGCCATCGGCACATCGCTGATCGCTGCAAACATTTCGGCCGAACAGATCATTGGTATGTCGGGGTCGGCCTATGCGCTGGGTCTCGCCATTGCCAGCTATGAATGGACGGCGGCGATGGCGCTGTTGATCGTCGGCAAATATCTGCTGCCGATCTTCCTCAAAAACCGCATTCACACTATGCCGGAGTTCCTACGTCGACGCTACGGACGCAACATTCAGCTGATTATGGCGATATTCTGGCTGGTGCTGTACGTATTCGTAAATCTTACGGCGGTGCTGTGGCTGGGCGCTACCGCAGTGAATATCGTCACCGGACTGCCGATGATCGAAAGCCTAATTTTGCTCGGCTTATTCGCCGGCAATTTTGCGCTATATGTCGGGCTTAAGGCCGCATCGGCGACCGACGTGGTACAAGTTTCCATGCTGGTGTTGGGCGGACTGGTGATCGTCTGCATCGCATTGGAGCGGATTTCCGGCGTCGGTGACATCGCCGGCGTGGCGATGGGACTGCAGACCCTCGCCCACGATCTGCCCGGCCATTTTCATCTGATTTTAACGCCGGACAATCCGTACTACAAATACCTGCCCGGCACGGCGGTGATTTTCGGCGGCATGTGGATCGTCCATATTTCGTATTGGGGATTCAACCAATACATTCTGCAACGTACCCTGACCGCGGCAAGCGTTCGCGAAGCGCAGAAAGGGGTAGTGCTGGCGGCGTTTCTCAAACTGTTGATCCCAGTACTGGTGGTGCTGCCCGGCATCGCCGCCGTGCAATTGGTCGGTTCTCTGCCGCGCCCGGACGCGGCCTATCCGACCCTGATGATCCAACTGCCTCACGGTCTGATGGGCTTTGTGTTCATCGCCCTGGTTGCGGCGATCGTCGCCTCGATGGGTTCCACACTAAGTTCGATTGCCACCATTTTTACCCGCGACGTCGTCAAGGCCGTGCATCCCACGGCGGGTGACCGACTGATGACGATCACCGGACGTTTTACCGCCATCGTCGCCCTGGCAATCTCCATGATCGCCGCTTGGCTGCTGATGCAAAATGTCGATCAGGCGTTTCAATACATCCAAGAATTCACCGGTTTTATTACCCCCGGCGTAGTAGTAATTTTCTTGTGCGGTATCTTCTGGCCGAAGGCGAGCGAAACCGGCGCCCTTGCCGCCGCCGCCGGCACGGTGCTGGCATCGGCCGGTTTTAAATTGCTGACGCCGGAATTGCCGTTTCTTCACCGCATGGGCTGGGTACTGCTGATCTGTTTCGTGCTGATGGTGTTGGGTTCGCTGTTGAGCAAACCTAAGCCGCAAGGCTCCGAAATCGACATTGCCGGCGTGGATTACTCGACGAGTGGCGGTTATAATGTTGCATGTCTCGCAATAGTCGCAATCTTGGCGACGGTTTATACCATCTGGTGGTGAAGTCATTTTCCGGCTTATCGACGTTATCGAAGTTCACAATCGGCTTGGTGAAAGCGTGCAGTGGAATGCGCGCGAAAACAGTTTGTGGTGGACCGACATTCAGAATTGCCGTTTGCACCGCTACGATCCGGCGGATGGTGCGCTCCGAAGCTTTGCGACGCCGGAGCGACTGTGTTCGTTCGCCTTTGCCGCCGGTGGTGGATTGATTGCCGCCTTTGAAACCGGTGTGGCGCTGTACGATCCGCAATCGGTCGCGCGGCAATGGCTGTACCGGCACAAACCGAATACCGACCCGGTCCGCAGCAACGACGGACGTTGCGACCGCAGCGGACGGTTCTGGTTCGGTACCATGACGGAACCGGACGGCGAACCGGCGCTGGGGAAACTTTTTCGGCTCGATCGCCGCGGCACCGTGAGCGTTCAAGCCGAGAAGCTCGGAATTGTCAACGCCCTGTGCGTAAGCCCGAACGGAAAATATCTTTACTTTGCCGATTCAAAGGAACGAACGATCTTCGTCAACGACCTCGACGAAGAAACCGGGCAACTAACCAACCGGCGGATATTCGCCCGAACGCCGGATGGGGTTCGACCCGACGGCGCCACTATCGATACCGAGGGGTGCATCTGGAATGCCCATTGGGACGGCGAATGCATCGTCCGTTACGCACCGGACGGACACGTAGTCGAGGCATTCGAGCTTCCGGTCAGCCGGCCGACCTGTCTTGCCTTTGGCGGTCCGACGATGAACATTTTATTTGTAACCACAGCTTGCGACGGCTTGGATGGGAGTGCCATCATGAAACAACCTATGGCTGGAAATGTGTTCGTATTCGAAACCGACGCGACAGGACTGCCCGATGCGGAATTCGTCTTCGAAGGAACCCGATAAAGGCGGCCGCACGACGCTGAATAGTCTTTCCGGCCCGCGCGGCGGCAGCATCAACCGGACCAAACGAATAGTCGAGGATCTCGGCATCGCCATCGTTACCGGGCATTATTCCGAATCCAATTCGTTTCCAGTTGAAGCGGATTTGTGCAAACAATACGGCGTCAGTCGTTCGATCTTGCGCGAAGCGGTAAAAATGCTCACGGCCAAGGGTCTATTGAGCGCCAGGCCGCGCCAGGGCACCTGGGTCCAACCGGAGGAAAATTGGAATCTTCTGGATCGCGATGTGCTGCGCTGGCTGTTGGAGCGCAAACTTTCCCTCTCGCTATTGACCGAATTCACCCAGATGCGCTTGGCGGTAGAGCCGACCGCCGCCGCCCTCGCCGCGCAAACCGCTGACGACAAGGACATTGCGGCGATCTACGCCGCCGTCGACCGCATGGCGGCGAGCGAACAAGGCCGGGACGACCCCTTGGGTTCCGATATCGCTTTCCATGTCAGCATTTTGTGGGCGAGCGGCAACCGTTTCTATTTTCAGCTCTGTGATCTGATCGACACGGCATTGAAATTCTCCATTCGTACCACCAATGCCTACAAAGGGGTGCAGCAAGCATCGGTCGCCGATCACCGAAAGGTGGCCGACGCCATCGCCGCCCGCGATGCCAAGGCCGCCGAAACCGCCATGCGCGCGATGATGCAGGAAGCGCTCGATCTGATCCATGCCGGCGACGCCTCTGGCAGCAAGCCGATCAAACCGCGAAAGAGAATTTCGCCTCTGTGACGAATCACCGGTCCGCGCGCAGATGTTTCAAATATCGTCCCGGCGGCACCCCCATCCATCTTACGAATTCGCGAGTTAAATGGCTCTGGTCGGCGAAGCCGCAGGTGGCGGCAGTCTCGCCCGGCGGCATCTCCGTCTGAAGCAGCGCTCGCGCCCGGCGCAGGCGTTCGATCAACCGCGCCTGGTGCGGGCTAAGGCCGACGCTGCCGACGAACTGCCGTTGCAAATGAAAGGGCGACATCCCGCAGGCCCTCGCCATGACCGAAAGCGTTTCGCCGCCTTCGGGATGATCGGCGATATGGCGCAGAAGCCGTCGGACAACGCCCGGCACGGCGCGCGCAGCGACGCGAAGCGGAGCGACGGCCGGCGTCGCCGTTAACAGCGCCGTCATCCCCTCGATGCGGCCGGTTGCGACAGCGGCGAAGACGCGATCGAAAAGATCTAGCCAGCCCATATCGCGGATGGCGCCGCAAGGAGCTGGCGTGGTACGGTGTGCGGCCGGAAAGCATAGAATGCGATAATCCGTTGCTTCCCGCGCCGTAACGCGGTGAGCCAACTGCGGCGGCAATACAAATCCGTCGCCGGTAGACACCTCAAATCCGTTACCGCGCAAGCCGATGTGGCGCACACCGCGATCGATCACGCCGAGAACAAAATGTGCATGGCTATGCCAAGGCGTAGCCGTGCATACGCCCATACCGCGTACCGCCAGCACGCCGTCGATCGACCAGTATTCGAACCCCGCACCTTGCGGCATCTTCTATGCTGCCGGAGAAAACACCGCCAACAATACCATCCCGCCTTCGCCGGCGACAACCGCATGTTCGGTCCCGCAAGGAATAATCGCCAATCGCCCCTGCCGATAGACATGGGATTCGCCAGCCAAGCACAGCATGCCATCGCCTTCCAATACGATGTGCTGCTCGGTCTCTTTTTCGTGGCGATGCGCCGCCATCTCGGCACCGGCTTTCAGTTGCACCAGGAGCGTGGTTAGCGCGCCGCCGCTGTCGGCGCTATCGACCAGCCGACACATCTCGACGCCGGCAAATTTCGGATGCGGCGCCCACAACGGCGGCACACCGTCCAACCGACCCATCTGTAACGCGGCAACCAACGGCGATCCGTTCACAACTATCTCCAAAAATGCGTTTCGCTAGAGAAGTAACTCGTTCCGATGGTGCAATATTGAACAATCTTGCGCTTTATTTTTCCGGTTGCGGCTCGACGTCGCGCAGTCGATCGACCGACTTCAGCGGCGGGAACAGCTTCATCCACAACGCCACCACGCCGAGGGTGCCCAGGCCGCCGATCACCACCGCCGGAACGGTACCGAACAGAAACGCGGTAATGCCGGATTCGAATTCGCCCAATTCGTTGGAGGCGCCGATAAACAGCATATTGACGGCACCGACACGGCCGCGCATCTCGTCCGGCGTGGCAAAGTTGATCAGCGCAGCGCGGACATAGATGCTGATCATGTCTGAGGCGCCGAGCACGCCGAGCGCGGTCAACGACAACCAGAAATTCCGCGACACCCCGAACACAACAGTGGCGATTCCGAATATCGCCACCGCGGCAAACATGCGGACCCCGGTTTTTCGCTCGACCGGCCACCTGGCCAGGAATAGTGCCATCGCAGCCGCACCTATCGCCGGAGCACTGCGCAAGAGACCCAGCCCTTCCGGTCCGGTATGCAGAATGTCGCGCGCAAATACCGGCAGCAATGCAGTGGCTCCGCCCAACAACACCGCAAACAGATCGAGCGAAATCGCCCCCAGCACAATCGGGCGATCGCGCACGAAGCGGATGCCCTCCTTCACCCGCTCATAGCGCGAGGCATCGTCCTTTTCCGACGGGACGCGCTTGCGTCCGCCGAGGGTAAAGATGAAGGCGGCGGGAAGCAAAAAACCGGCGGCGCACACGCCGTAGATCCAAACCGGACCGGCGACATAAAGGAAACCGCCCAACGCGGGACCGGCGATGACTGCCACCATGAACACCGACGAATTCAATGCGATGGCGCGGGGCAGTTTTTCCGGCGGCACCAAGAACGGCAGCAGCGATTGCCCCGACGGTGCGGCGAAGCCGCGCGCCGCCCCGAACAACACCAGCACCGCATAAAACGGCAGAGCCCCGCCGGTATGAAACAGGCTGAGCCCTAACAGCAATGCACTGCACACCCCCTGCATCGCCAGCGCCAACGACATCACCTTGCGCTGATCGGATCGGTCGGTGATCTCGCCCGCCGGCAGAATCAGGAGAAACATCGGCAAAAACTGGCACAATCCGACCAGGCCGAGCGCCAGAGTACTATGCTCCATGTCGTAGATCTGCCAGCCGACCGCAACCGACTGCATCAGCATGGCGCTGGCGGAAAAGAAACGCCCGATCAGAAACAGCCAAAAATCGCGGGGAGCATAAACGGTAGGACTTTGCGTCATGCGGTCTTCCGGCGCTGCCATTCGGCGCGATCGATACTCCAGACATCGACGAGGCAAGGGCGGCCGTGGACCTGTAGTTCGATGCGCCCGCCCAAGGACTCGCCCAGCTTCATCGCTACGGCTTGCGAGGCGGAATTCTCAGGCGCAATGGTGGAAATAATGCGATCTACCGGCTGGGTGCGAAAGGCGTAATCGATCGCCTCCCTGCCCGCCTCGGTGGCATAACCATGCCCCCAATAGGGCTTGCCGATCGACCAGCCGACTTCCAACCCTGGCCAACCTTCGGGATTGGTCATACCGACCCGTCCGAGATAGACACCGTCCTCTTTGCGCTCCACCGCCCAGAAGCCATAACCGCGCAAAACCCAATGGCCGATGCCATAGGCGAAGGTACGCCATGCTTCCGAGCGGCTCATCGGTTCACCGCCGATGTAGCGGGCGAAATCGGCATCCGCCACGAATCCGGCAAAGGCGTCAAAATCGCTCGCGCGATCTTCGCGCAGAATCAGACGTTTCGTTTCAATACGGGCCGTTTCCGAGCGAAGGATCATGCCTAATATTTCTATGGGTGCCGACGCGGCGCCGCAAGCCGTTATCTATTGCAGGTGAATCACGATGGCGGTTTCGCCCGGAGAAATGACGAACTTGACCCGTCTGAAACTCGGCTCCGACAGCCGTGGGCGGGCGTCACGGGAGAAACCGTAGCGTTCGAGCGGAATGCCGAAGAAGCCCTGGTCGAACTTATCGTTCTTGTTGACGTCCTGATAGGTCTTTACCCCATAGGTTCCGGGCACAACCTCCTTGAACGTCACCACGGTCGCCGGCGCCACCGCCGGCACGATAATGTCGGCCAGGGGATCGCCGACATTATCGGGCCAACGCGCTTCGTCGTAGAGCGCTACGTGCAAAAAGCCTCCGGCTTTGTCGATATTCTCCACCCGGACGGTCAACGAAGCGGCTTCAGCCGAGACGGCGCACAGCGCCAGCGCCGCGATCAACAGCCATCTCATGCTCCGCCCCTATTTTTGCATACGAACGACGATTGTGTTGTCGCCGGGGTATATCGTGAATTTGGCATCGCGAAAAGCCGGCCTGACGCGCGGCGAGACCACCCGGGAATAGCCCACCGGTTCCGATACTTCGCCCAGAACACTTTTGTCGCGTTTGGTGTTGGCGTTGACATCCAGCACCGCCTTGATCGCGTAATCGCCCGGCGCAATGCCAACGAAAATAGCTGACATGGTGCCAAGCTTGGCCTTCAAGGTTTTACTTAAGATCGGATCGATAGCGCCGGCATCAAACGATGTCCGGTCGTAGACACCGACGATCAGCCTGCCGCCGTGGACATCGGCGTTCTCAATCTGTACCGTGAGGGTATTGAGCGGATCGTCCGCCGGCGCGGGCGCCGCCGACACGGCGAGCGCCAACGCCAAGGCGAACGCCGCCACCCGCATTACGACAACCTGGGATCGAGATTTCTGCAGGCGTTGATAAGATTTCGCACCGATGCGGCCGAATTGTCGAACGCCAGGCGCTCTTCTTCGGAAAGACGCAGGGTGACGATGCGTTCGACGCCCTTTTCGCCGATGATCGCCGGCACGCCGACATACAAATCCTCGACGCCGTAAGGCCCGTTGAGATGGGCCGCCACCGGCAGTACCCGCTTTTCGTCCTTGAGATAACTTTCCGCCATCGAAATCGCCGCCGCCGCCGGCGCGCAATAGGCCGAGCCGGTTTTCATCAGGCTGACGATCTCGGCGCCGCCGTTTCGGGTGCGCTTGATAATCTCGTCGAGCTTCTCTTGGGTAATCCAACCCATGTTGACCAATTCCGGCAACGGAATGCCGGCAACCGTGGAAAAGCGCGGCAGCGGCACCATGGTGTCGCCGTGGCCGCCAAGCACAAAGGCCGAAACCTCTTCGACACTGACGTTGAGTTCCTCGGCGAGAAAATGACGGAAGCGTGCGGAATCGAGCACGCCAGCCATGCCCACCACCATGCGATGCGGCAGACCGGAATATTGGCGCAGCGCCCACACCATGGCATCGAGCGGGTTGGTAATGCAGATTACAAAAGCGTTAGGCGCGAAAGTGCGAATGCCTGCACCTACGGAAGCCATGACCTTAAGATTGATGCTGAGCAGATCGTCGCGGCTCATGCCCGGCTTGCGCGGCACGCCGGCTGTGACGATCACCACATCCGCCCAGGCGATATCGGCATAGTCGTTGGTACCCTTGAAGATCGCGTTGTAGCTTTCGACCGAGCCGGCCTGGGCAATGTCGAGCGCCTTGCCTTGGGGAAAGCCTTCGAGCAAATCGAACAAAACCACGTCGCCGAGCTGCTTAAGACCAATCAACAACGCCAACGTGCCGCCGATATTACCGGCACCGATCAGCGCAATTTTCTTACGGGGCATATTTTAGAGACCTTACAAACAATGTTTCTCGGTTCCTAACTAGCGTATGCCTTGTATCCGACGCAAAGCGACATCGCCCCGCATGGCCGATTGACGCAATTAAATATGCCTAATCTTCGCGCGGGTTGCCGATCTAACTGGACGGTTGAGCCAACTTGCTATCGTAAAATCTTGTCCATATTGCTGTAAAATCACAGAATAAAAACGGACGGAACGCGCCTCGGCGGTCCGCCCGTTTTTATTTACGAAACCCGAAGCAAAAGCTTTAGATCGCTTCCTTCAGCTCCTTAGCGGGGCGGAAGGCGACCTTCTTGCTCGCCTTGATCTTGATCGCTTCGCCGGTGGCCGGGTTGCGGCCCATGCGGGCGGCGCGCTTGCGCACCATCAGGATGCCGAGACCGTTAAGACGGACGCGGGCGCCTTTCTTGAGGTGCTTGGTGATGAGTTCGATCGTATCGTCCAGCAGCGCGAGCGCCGCCTTGTTCGACAACTCGTTTTTGGTGGCGATTTGCACCGCGAGCTGACGCGTGGAGATGGTTTCGACCTTCGCCTTGGCGGCTTTCGGTGCTGCTTTAGCGGCTGCTTTTGCCATTGGTGTTATCCTCTTGCGAATCAAAAGAAGCCCCATTTTAGGGCATTTTCGCTAAATGTAAGATAGGTGACATCGATAAAAGCGCGATAGCTAAGGGTTTTTTCCGTCCGGCGTCATCGCAACAAAGCAAAACCCGATCCGGAGGGAACCGGATCGGGCTGAAAAAAACTTATTCCATAAGCTTTTTTGTTAATATCGCTCAAGCCTCGGTGACCGTGTCCTGGCGCTCGGCGATGCGCGCCGACTTACCGCGACGACCGCGCAGATAGTACAACTTGGCCCGGCGAACCCGGCCCTTGCGCACCACATCGACGGAAGCAACCAGCGGCGAATAGAACGGAAAGACACGCTCGACGCCTTCGCCGTACGAAATCTTGCGCACGGTGAAGCTTTCGTTGATGCCTTGGCCCTGGCGAGCGATGCAGACACCTTCAAACGCCTGCAGGCGCTCGCGAGTCTTGTTCTGCTTGGTCTTCTCGTCGAAGGTGACGTCCACCACCTTGACGTTTACCTTGACGGTATCGCCGGGGCGGAAGGTGGGAAGCGGCGCAGCGCGCAAGGCTTTCATCTGCTCTGCTTCGAGCTGTTGGATAATGTTCATTGATTTTCTCCTACGCGCTTTGACTCGCAAAAACGGGCGCCCGCTATACCCTAGCGAAAAGCCTTTTCATAGAGCGTCCATAAATCGGGTCGGCGGGCCTTAGTCAAGCGCTCAGACTCGAACCGCCGCCAACTCGATATTTCCTTGTGATTCCCGCCGGTTAGAACCGCAGGAATTTCCCGGCCCTCGAACACCTGCGGACGGGTAAACTGCGGATATTCCAGCAAATTCGCCGAAAAGCTTTCTTCGACGGGCGAAGCCTCCGCCCCCAGCACGCCGGGGATCAGTCTGACGCAGGCCTCGATCAGACACTGCGCCGCCGCCTCGCCGCCCGCCAGAACGAAATCGCCGATGGAGATTTCTTCCATCGCCCTGGCCTCGATCGCCCGCTGATCCAGCCCCTCGAACCGCCCGCACAACAGCACCGCGCCCGGCCCTTCGGCAAGCCGACGTACCCGGTCCTGGTCTAGCGGCACGCCGCGCGGCGATAGGTAGATCAACGGCCGCCCGCCCTGCTCCACCGCATCGACGGCGGCGCAGGCCACGTCGGCACGCATCACCATACCGGGGCCGCCGCCCGAAGGCGTATCGTCCACCGTGCGATGCTTGCCGGTACCGTGCTCGCGGATGTCGCGCACCTGAAGCGACCACAGCCCCTTTGCCCGCGCCGTACCGATCAGGGATACGTCGAGTACGCCGGGAAAAGCTTCCGGAAACAGGGTCAGCACGGTGGCCGTCCAGCTCACAATGTTCCGCCTTCGCCGGTCCCGGCCTCGTTCGGCACCGTGACGACAATGCGCCCGGCTTTGATGTCGACCTTAGGCACGTTATCGCGGGTGAACGCGATCAGAATGTCCGCCCCCGTTTCGCCGGAGATTTCCAGCACATCGCCGGCACCGAAATTATGCACCATCACCACCTTACCGATGCGGCGGCCGCTGTCGTCGACTGCGGCCAGACCGATCAGATCGGTGTGATAATACTCGTCTGCGGTGGTAGCCGGCAGCAACGCACGGGCGACATAAAGCTTCATGCCCTTGAGCGCTTCGGCAGCGCTGCGGTCTTTCACCTCGGCGAAGCGAACAACCATGTCGTCCTTGGCTTGGCGCGCCGCAGATATGCTGAAACACCGCCCCGCCTCGTCGTGCAACGGACCGTAGGCGCGCAAGGTTTCAGCCGAGCGGGCAAAGCTTCTCAGCCGTACCTCGCCGGTTATTCCGTGCGCGCCGATCACGGCGGCCATCAGCACGTCTCCAGGCATGGTAGTATTGCCCTACATCATTCCTTCGGGGCGGCAGCTTCTTCCGCGGCCTTGGCGGCGGCGGCAAGACGCTCCTGCGCCTTCTTCTTCGGTTTGGCCTTTTCCGGATTGTTCTTCTTCAGCGGCTTGAGCAAACCGGCATTGGCGAGGAAGCGATGCACCCGGTCGGTGGCGACGGCACCCTTCTTCAGCCACTCGGCCGCCTTCTCGACTTCCAGCTTCACCCGGTCCGGGCTGTCTTTGGGCTTCAGCGGATCGTAATAGCCGATCTTCTCGATGAAGCGGCCGTCGCGGGGAAAACGCGAATCCGCAATGACGATGGCATAGTGCGGACGCTTCTTGGTGCCGCCGCGCGAAAGCCGAATTTTCAGAGACATGATAAGTTTCCTTCAGGTTTAAACGAAAACTATTTGCGGCCGGGGAACATGCCGGGGGGCATTCCCTGACCGCCGCCCATTCCCGGCATGCCGGCAAAGGGATTGAACCGGCCGCCTTTGCCCATCCGTTTCAGCACGTCGGCCATCTGGCGGTGCATCTTGAGTATCTTGTTGACGTCGCTGACCTCGACACCCGCCCCGGCGGCGATGCGCTTGCGGCGCGAGCCGTTGATGATGTCGGGGCTGGTGCGTTCTTTCTTGGTCATCGATTGGATGATGGCTTGCTGACGTGTGAGGATGCGGTCGTCGAGGCCGGCCCCCGCAAGCTGATCCTTGACCTTGCCGACGCCGGGCAGCATCGCCAGCACACCCTTCATGCCGCCGAGCTTCTTCATCTGGTTCAACTGTTCCGCCAGGTCGTTCATATCGAA
Organism: Alphaproteobacteria bacterium UBA1303; assembly: GCA_002307315.1. Lineage (GTDB taxonomy): Bacteria > Pseudomonadota > Alphaproteobacteria > Micropepsales > Micropepsaceae > Rhizomicrobium. The sequence continues at coordinate 3,049 of DBTZ01000021.1, read as the reverse complement.
CGCGCCCTTCTTCATCTTGGCGGCAATTTTTTCGGCCTTCTCCGCGTCGAGCGTCTCGGCCGCCTTTTCGACCAGGCTGACCACGTCGCCCATGTCGAGAATACGCGCGGCAACGCGATCGGGATGGAATGCCTCGATGGCGTCGAGCTTTTCGCCCACGCCCAGGAACTTGATCGGCGCCCCGGTCACCGCTCGCATCGACAGGGCGGCGCCGCCGCGCGCGTCGCCGTCGGCGCGGGTCAGCACGATGCCGGAAAGCGGCACCCGGGCATGAAACGACTTGGCGATGTTCACCGCGTCCTGGCCGGTCAGACTGTCGGCAACCAGCAGGGTTTCGTGGGGATGCACGGCATCCTTGACCGCCTGTACCTCGCTCATCAACTGTTCGTCGACGTGCTGACGGCCGGCGGTATCGAGGATCAGCACGTCGTAGCCGCCGACCTTGGCCGCCGCCATAGCGCGCTTGGCGATGGCGAGCGGTCCCTGACCGGGGACGATGGCAAGGGTTTGCACCTTCGCCTGCTCGCCGAGGATCTTCAGTTGCTCCATCGCCGCCGGACGATTGACGTCGAGCGAGGCCATCAGCACCCGCTTCTTCTCCTTGGTCTGGAGCATCAGCGCCAGCTTGGCCGAGGTAGTAGTCTTGCCCGAGCCTTGCAGGCCGACCATCAAAATCGACGCCGGAGGCGAGCCAATATCGAGCGCGGCATTGCCGCCGCCCAAGGTCTCGACCAGCACGTCGTGAACGACCTTCACCACCTGCTGGGCAGGCGTTACCGAACGGATCACGTTCTCGCCGATCGCCAGCGGACGCACCTTGGCGAGAAAATCCTTGACTACCGAAAGTTCGACGTCGGCTTCGATCAGCGCCGTGCGCACCTCGACCAAAGCGGCATCGACGTCGGCTTCCGACAGCGCACCGCGCCCGCGAAGCTTGTCGAACACGCCACCGAGGCGGGATTGCAAAGAGTCAAACATCTGCTCACCAAACAAACCAGTAACGCCCCAGGGGGCGCAACGCGCTGCCTGGGGTCGATCCCTGACGGGGACCGGAAAGGACAAACCTCTCCGGGGAGGCGCTGTTCTACAGGGGGGTGTGGGAAAAAGTCAAATTGGGCCCAATCGCTATAACCGCCTAGTGTCCCGATTCCGAAATCCGTTTTATTCCGGTATCAGGTACTTACGGATTTTTAGAATCGTCAGGACACAAGCCAACCTATTGATCCTAGTGTCGTTTCGGTTTCGACGTTCGTTACCCATGCCGATATAGAGAATAAAACGAACTTCGAAACCACGACACTAGAGCGCCGCGCCTGCATACGGAATTCGGCGCGCCGCTCTATCCTTTTGTTTAGAGCAACGAGCGCAAAACCGGATTCCACGTTTCCGCACGTTGGTGGATACCGGCTCACATAGGGACCGGATTTCGTAGGTATGTTTTCCCATTCCCAAGCAGGCACCTCGCCGTATGACGCGATCTTCGCCAAGCGCGCGGGAACAGCGCAGCGGGGCCGCGCCCGCACTTGCCGAGCGCAAAAAAACGGCGGGTGAAAGCCACCCGCCGTTTCACTAAGTAGGATGTGCTATCGCTTACCCCATGTGGGCCAGGACGGCCAACAGCAGCAAGGCGACGATGTTGGTGATCTTGATCATCGGGTTGACGGCCGGGCCGGCGGTGTCCTTGTAGGGATCGCCGACGGTGTCGCCGGTCACCGCCGCCTTGTGGGCGTCGGAGCCTTTGCCGCCGTAGTTGCCGTCTTCGATGTACTTCTTGGCGTTGTCCCATGCGCCGCCGCCCGAAGTCATCGAGATGGCGACGAACAGGCCGGTCACGATCACGCCGATCAGCATGGCGCCGAGCGCGTTGAACGCCTCGGTCTTGCCGGCGATCGCACCGACCACGCCGAACAGCACGATCGGCGACAACACCGGCAGCAGCGACGGGATGATCATCTCGCCGATGGCAGCCTTAGTCAGCATATCGACGGCGCGGCCGTAGTTCGGCTTCTGCGTACCCTGCATGATGCCGGGCATTTCCTTGAACTGCTTGCGCACTTCCTCGACCACTGCGCTGGCCGCACGGCCCACCGCAGTCATCGCGATGCCGCCGAACAGATAGGGCAGCATGCCGCCGAAGAACAGACCGACGATCACCCACGGATTGCTGAGCGAGAACGTCGGCAGTTCGATGCCGGAGAAGTAGGAGTATACGTCGGAATGGGCGCTGAAGTAGTTGAGATCCTGCGTGTAAGCGGCGAACAGCACCAGAGCGCCAAGGCCGGCCGATGCGATGGCATAGCCCTTGGTGACGGCCTTGGTGGTGTTGCCAACCGCGTCGAGCGCATCGGTGGTCTTGCGCACGTCGCCTTCCAGCCCCGCCATTTCGGCGATGCCGCCGGCGTTGTCGGTAACCGGACCGAAGGCGTCGAGCGCCACGATCATGCCCGCCAGCGACAGCATGGTGGATACCGCGATGGCAATGCCGAACAGACCGGCCAGGACATAGGCGGCGATAATGCCGACACAAATCACCAGCGCGGGCAGCGCCGTCGATTCCATCGATACCGCTAGACCCTGGATCACATTGGTGCCGTGGCCGGTGACCGACGACTTGGCGATCGACTGCACCGGACGCCCTTTGGTGCCGGTGTAGTATTCGGTAATCACGATCATGGCCAAAGTAATGGCCAGGCCGACGATGCCGCAGATAAACAGGCTGACGCCGGTGAATGTCAGGCTGCCAATGGTCAACTCGGCGTAGATGCCGCCGGGAAGCAGATAGTTCATCAGCGGCCACAGGCCGATCAGCGACAGCACGCCGGTGGCAAGCACGCCCTTGTAAAGGGCGCCCATGATGGTGCCCTTGCCGAGGCGAACCGCAAAGGTGCCGATGATCGAGGTGATGATGCACATCGCACCGATGCCGAGCGGCAGCAGCATCAAAGCCGACTTGGTTTCTCCAGTGAAATAAATAGAGGCGAGCACCATGGTGGCGACCGTAGTCACCGCATAGGTCTCGAACAAGTCGGCGGCCATGCCGGCGCAGTCG